>CAZERT010000007.1:0-15245 GCA_964515515.1 uncultured Gammaproteobacteria bacterium | reverse complement strand
ACAATAAGGCTGATAATGATTTTTGGAATGGAGTTTTGGATTGTCACAACCGTTTTCGGATCGATTTTTTTCCGAAGCATGATCAGAAAGCCGACAATCATAATGATAAGCCCGATGAGTGCATAGGCAATATTGCGAAACACTTTCCAAATGGGAAGAATAGGGGAAAGTCCGGCAAAAATCACACCGTTGTTTTGCTGGGCAAGCGCTTGCTTTGGAATAAATCCTAAACTCTGGCCAAAGTCCTGGACAAATGCATACATTGTGGCTGGCGGCGTGATAAATGTTGCCAAAATAGTTGAATTGACATGATATAAAAGACTATTTTGCGTTATTTTTTTATTGTATGCGGGATCATTTGCAACCGCCGTGATTCCGGGAACTGCCCCAATCATATCCTCAATTTTTTTTGCCAAATTGACGTTGTCTTGTTTATAGACATATCCTTCATTATTGAGTGTTCCATTTTCCCGTGCCTGTTTGACTGCCTCGGGAATTCCGCCATCAACATAGTTTTGGGCATGAACAACAGAAGGGATACGAAGCAAGCAAAGAATAAAAATAACAGAAAAAAGAGGGGATATGATCTTTTTTAAGATGTTCATAGAGCAATATATAGTATATCAGGCATGGTATTTATTGTGGGAGTGAAAATTTGGTTACGTTTACCCCCGTGAATACCTCAATGGTTTTAAGTATTAAATAAGATGCCAAAACAACCACCAAACCGATAATGGCATTACTGATGGTTCCCTGGGCTTTTTGCACCTGCTTTGGATCTCCGCCGGAAAACAGGAAGGTAAATCCGCCAAACACAAGCATGGCAAATAAAATAATGCCGGAAAATGCAAGCACTGCCTGAATAATATTTTGAAACAGGGGCACAACGGATCCGATGGTTGCCACATCATTATCTCCCGCTAATGTTGGGGTCCAATCTACGGCATAAACGGTATGGAATAACAATGAACGTGTCATACACACGATTATACCAAAACCCCCGCACGTGCGGGGGATCGGCTTATATACGTATTTCTATATTAAAACGGCTTCTGGATGTCCATGTTAAAGAAATTGACACCCAAAAAGTTGGAAACCAAGGTCATGATTGCCCATGCGGCTCCAACGATAATAAGTCCGACGATGGCATGTGTAATTTTATTGCGTGCCGCTTCCATGCTGGCTTTATCTCCACCAGAGGTAATCCATTGGATGCCGCCAAGAATAAGGAAGAGAAATGCAACAAGTGCTGCAAGCATCATAAGAAGGCTGACTGCCGCACTGATCAGTTTTCCGATGTCAGTTATTTTGACATTTGTTGGCTGCTGAATGGTGATATCAGCTGCCTGGACTGCTTTGACAAGAAAATTCATAAAGCTCCTCCTCGTGTTTGTACCTGACAATTATACGATATGTATTCCTATTGTGCAAATAAGTTTTACTTTAGGTCAAGGGTTGGAAATATGATTGACCCCGGACCACCCCCTGTGTTGATTCCGATAAATTGTGAAACAAGCGTAAAAATAGCATAGACGGCAGCAAGAATAATCATGCCGATAATTGCATTGGTAATTTTATTGCGGGCTGCTTCCAGCTGGGATTTTTCACCGTTACTGGTAATCCACATGATGGAGCCGGTTAACAAAAACGCTAGCATTAAAAACATGCCCAAAATCATAACAACCCCGATAATTCCTCCAAGAAGCGATCCAATAGCAACCGGTCCTTGGGTTTGGGCTTGGCCACATCCGCCGAGTGCGGGTGGAAGTGCCGGATTACAAAGTTGGTCATTCATAATATTTACTTAAATTCCAATTGTTCCAGAATCTTTGCTGGGTTGGTGAACCCTATACCAAAAAACTCGCCCATCAATGCAAGGATTGCCCATGCTGCGACTACGACAACAAGGCCAATAAAAGAGTTGGTGAGCCGATCACGGGCTTCAGTCAGTTTATTTTTTTCTCCTCCGGCGGAAATCCAGGAAAGGCCCCCAATGAGTATTTGGATAAGAAACCAGAGGCTTGCTGCAACCGTTAAAAATCCGATTACTCGGGAAAGAATGTAAACCACCATGCCTCCGGCTTGTTGCGTTGTGGAAATCTGACCAAGATTTTCATTAATGATGCCAAACCCCTTTCCACCCAATGTTCCGCCCAGTGATGTGCCACCTGAATTATTCATAGATTATTTTGGACCATAGATTTGTGGATTAAGAATATACGTCGGGTTTCCAAAAAAGATACCGCCGATGAGTGCTGCGATGGCAAACGAACCAACGATTATCACGAGTCCAAGAAGCGACTGCCAAATTTTGGCCCATGCGGCAGTAAGCTGTTTGGAATCTCCACCGGCGCTCATATATTGAAAACCCGCAAGAATAAGGTTAACAAATGCAAAAATACCGGCACCCACAAACACAAGGCGCAAAATGTTACTCAAAAGCGGAACAAACCCCTGCGTTACTGTCCCGTATTTTGTTTCCGGCGGGGTAATGGTACCAATGATGGAAGAATAATCGGTTGCCGCAAGGATTTTTTTGATAAACATAGGTAAATTAAATAATTTTTATTCCAAGCACGATTTCTAACAGTTGAATGATCCAAAACGAACAAAAGATCAATACAAGCCCAATAAGTGCGCCTGTAATTGCCTGTTTGCCCTTCTCCAGCTGTTTTGTGTCGCCGGAACCTGCCGATACTATATACTGAAATCCGCCAAAAATCAATAAAATAAGGGCAATAAGACCAGCTATGGTAAAAATATTTTGAGTTATAACGCTGACAAAGGAACTGACTGTTCCAAACGTTTTGGCTGGTGCAAAATCACGGGAAAGATCAACATCCATACGTATATAATAGTGTATGGGACAATGCTGCATTCTGTCAACGGTTGGAGCGTGTTTTTGTGTTGTTCTGGCGCATTTTTCTGTGATATAGTACAAAATACTTATGGAAGATTCGGAGCTTGTTGCGCGCATACTTGCCAAAGACAAAAAAGCCCTATACCGGTTTTATCGGACGTACGAACCAAAACTTGCTTCCCATATTGCCCATAAGATTGCTAATCCTCATGATGCGGAAGAAATTTTGCAGGATACCCTCTTTGCGTTTTTGGATTCCATCAGAGATTTTCATGGGGAATCGAGCGTAAAAACGTATATCTACGCGATCTGTTCCCATAAAATCGTTGATTATTACAGGAAAAAGAAATTAAAACAGTATGTATTTTCCAGGATGCCGTTTTTGGATGAGTTGGTAGCACCACAGGGAACGCCAGATGAAAAGTTTGAACAGCATGTATTGGCAACAAAACTCAGCGATACATTTGATCGGCTGTTACCGCAGTATACAACCGTCCTTCGGGCAAAATATGAACTTGGATTGTCAGTTGCTGAAATTGCCAAGAAATGTGCCATCTCATTTAAAAGTGCGGAATCTACGTTGTTTCGTGCCCGGAAAGCATTCGTACGGGCATTTGGTCAAGTATGAATCTTAACGGAGATAGGTATAAGAAATTCCAAAAACGGTGGGAAGAAACGATGGACCTTCCTCCCCAAACAATTGGTCCCCTTACGCCGCTGTATAAGGAAATAACAAAACGGCTCAAAGTGATGCCGTGGCCTGCGTTTTTTATTGTCGCTGTATGCGTAGTTGGTGGATTGTATCTGTTATTTGGAAATGGAATAACGCTTCTGGTTTCAATTCTTCAGCGCGGGTTTTAACCTGTTCTATACGACCATATCCATAGAGCCCCCCGTGGGGGAAAGGGTTTATGGGACAAGATATTATTCGTATCATCAAACAAAGCGCCAAACACACCTACGCTATTACTACCTGTCCATACAGTGCAATGCGCTCAATCGTCCAATCGGGGTCTTTGTGGGAACTCGTGTCCATTGGGGTGTTGTTGGGCGTGTATTTTACCATTGCAACGGTGGTAAAAAATCCGGCATTCCGTCCATTTTTTCTCACGACGCAATTTGTTGCCCTTGCCATTGTGGTTGTTGTGACATCGGTCTTTGCTTCGGGGGTATTGTGGTGTGCAGGAAGACTGGTTGGTGGCGTTGGTTCGTATGTGCGATTTTTTCTTGCATGGTCCTATACGCTCATTCCCACCGTTTCTTGGTTTTTGGCAACATCGATTCTTTACATTCTCCTTCCTCCTCCCAGAACCGCACGACTGGAAGGCCTTGTTGCAAGCGGAGTATTTTTGGTATTTTCTACGGTTTTGCTTTTATGGAAACTTGTGCTGTCATATCTGGCGCTTCGTTTTTCCCTTCGGTTGACGCTTCCAAGAATTCTTGGGGCGGCGGGTTTGGCAGTTGGGCCGCTGTTTCTGTATGGCTACTTTACATATGCAATTGGTGTCTTTAAAATCCCTTTTTATTAATTCCTATGAATACATCACTGCGCGAGTATAAAACTGTTTCGCAAAGACGCACGGCGCTCCAAAATCAGTCCGGTGTTATGTTGGATGCCATAGGCATAAACGAACTATCAGGTACGCAGGCCCCGGAAAGAAACTGCGAAAATATGATTGGAACCACAGCGGTTCCCCTTGGCGTTGCCGGGCCGCTTTCCATAGAGGCCATTGGGGAGTCGTGTAAAGGAATAAAAACACTCTATCTTCCCCTTGCAACAACGGAGGGTGCGCTTGTTGCGTCAATAAACCGCGGGTGCAAGGCGTGTACAGAAACAACCACTCCGATTCGTGTGTATGTGAAGGAATATGGTGCTACCCGTGGACCGGTTTTTTATGTTCGAACCCTAGAGGAAGGGATTCGTCTTGAATCCTATATAAAGACTCATTGGGAAGCGCTGGTAAGGAGTGCACGCAGTACGTCGTCGCATATTTCCTTAACATCGTTTTCGCTTGATGGTGCAGGACCCTACCGGTATGTTCGGTTTGTTTTTACGACAGGTAATGCCATGGGATTAAATATGGTCACACTGGCAACGGAGGCAGTAATAAAACAGATAGAACAAGAAACGGGAATTGTTCCGATTGCCCTTTCGGGTAATTATTGTGTTGATAAGAAAGCGTCATGGATGAATATGCTCATGGGTCGCGGAAGACCGGTTCGTGCAGAAATTACGATTCCTTCAGAAGTATTGAAAACAGTATTAAAAACGAGCGCTAGGTCGATATATGACGTATGGATGGCAAAATGCATGATGGGAAGTATCATGAGTGGGTCTCTTGGATGGAACGCTCAGGCTGCCAATGTGCTAGCAGCACTATTTTTGGCCACAGGACAGGACCTTGCCCACACTGTCGAAGGATCACAGGCCATAACAACGACACAGATTATACCGGGAAACAATGGAGAGGGCGATGCGCTAACAATAGGCGTGTACCTTCCCGATTGTATGGTTGGGACTGTTGGTGGGGGAACAGCCCTTCCGACGCAAAAGGAAGCATTAGCGCTTTTGGGGGTTGATGACGGACATGGTCCGGAAAGCGCATTATGGCTTTCGGCAATTGTAGGTGCCGCCGTATTAACTGGGGAACTCTCGCTTCTTGCCTCTTTAGCTCAAGGAACGCTAGCTGGAGCCCACGCTCGGCTTGCCCGGGGAAAAAACATATGATTGGAATAGTCGGATACGGAACATATATACCCCGTTACCGTTTAAAGACGGAAGATATTGCGGGTGTATGGAAAAAGGATGCGGGGGAAATCCTCCACGCGTTGGGCGTTGTGGAGAAATCGGTTCCCGCATCGGATGAGGATGCCGTTACGGTATCACTTGAGGCTGCAGCATCAGCCTGTGCAGCTGCACACATTGCGCCATATATGCTAGAGGCACTTTTTGTTGGTTCAGAATCGCATCCCTATGCGGTTAATCCCACCGCAACGATTGTGGGGGAACTTCTCGGCGTGGGGCATGACTATCTTGCTTCTGATATGGAGTTTGCCTGCAAGGCAGGAACTGCCGGAATGCAGGCTGTTGCAGGTCTTGTGTCCTCGGGCCATGTGGGTTTGGGAATGGCGATTGGTGCTGATACGGCGCAAAGCAAACCCCACGATGCGCTTGAATATACCTCCGCAACAGCTGCTGCTGCATATCTTTTGGGAAAAACGGATGTTGCCTGTGAACTTGTTGCTTATACTTCCTATTCTTCCGATACGCCGGATTTTTGGCGCCGCGATGGAATACGGTATCCTTCACACGCCGGAAGATTTAGTGGGGAACCGGCATATTTTGCCCATGTGATGGGTGCTTCAAAACGCATGCTTTCCCAAACGGACTCCCATCCTGAAGGGTATGACTATGCGGTTTTTCATATGCCAAACGGGAAATTTCCGCGTTCCGTTGCCAAAAGACTTGGGTTTACCAGCGAGCAGATAGCTCCTTCTTTAACAGTAGATTCCATTGGTAATCCTTACTCTGCCTCCGCAATGTTGGGCCTTGCCGCAGTATTGGATCAGGCAAAACCAGGGCAGACAATTTTTATGGTTTCGTATGGATCTGGTGCCGGCAGCGATGCGTTTGTTTGGAAAGTGACACAACGGATTGTCCCGCTTCAGAAGTGGAGAAAAGAACATGGCGCGAGGGTTAGTGATTATATTGCATGTAAAACTTACGTATCCTATGTGGAATATTTAAAACAGACACACAAAGTATGAATGTAACTATAGCAGGAACTGGTATTACAAAATTTGGGGAGCTCTGGGGAGCGTCGCCACGGGAGCTTGCCCACAGGGCGGCAGATGAAGCGCTTGCTGATGCGGGAATGGATATTGGCGATATTGAATTTTTAGTTGTTGGGAACATGCTTTCTGCCCTTTTGGGTAACCAACAGCATGTCGGCGCCTTATTTGCGGAAGAGCTTGGAATTACAGGATCATCCTATACCGTTGAAGGTGCGTGTGCATCGGGGGGGTTGGCGGTTCATACGGCCGTTATGGGATTGGTTTCCGGGCAATACAAAACAGCCTGTGTGTTGGGGATTGAAAAGATGACGGACCACAAACCGGAATTGGTATCAAGTGCGCTTATGGCTGCAGGAACCAATGAAGAGCGTCTTGCTGGAGGAACATTTCCGGGGATGTATGCCATGTTGGCACGAGCCCACATGCAGGCATATGGCACAACGGAAAAGGATTTGGCTTCCGTTGCGGTAAAAAATCATTTTCATGGATCACGTAACCCTAAGGCACAATATCAAAATCCCGTAACGGTAGAACAAGTTCTTTCAAGCGGCAGGATTGCCGACCCACTGAAACTTTTGGATTGTTCCCCGATGACGGATGGGGCAGCTGCTCTTATCCTTACGACGAAAAAAATAAAAAACAGCCCGTCAATTGTTGCTTCCACGGTTGCTGTTGATACCTTAGGCCTTGCCCACAGATCGTCATTAACAGAGCTTGTGTCAACCCAACAGGCGGCAAAAAAATCGTATCATCAGGCGGGAATAACACCAGGAAACATTGAGTGTGCCGAAGTACATGATTGTTTTACGATTGCCGAAATTATGGCTCTTGAAGATTTGGGATTGTATAAAAAAGGGAAGGCATCTCATGCAATCTCCGAAGGTGAGGTAACGCTGGGAAGCGCAAAGCGCCTTGTGGTTAACACCTCGGGGGGGCTTAAGGCGTGCGGTCACCCAGTTGGCGCAACCGGGGTAAAACAGATTGTGGAAATTGCCGATCAGATGCGGGGTCGCTGCGGGAAGCGACAACTGACAAATCCCGGTATCGGTATTGCACATAATGTCGGCGGAAGTGGCGCCACGGCCGTTGTCCACGTTTTAAAAAATAATTCACACATATGAAACAGTATTTCTTTCCCTATCTCCTATCTACCAACCGTAATCTACTAGCTACTAGTTCCTATCTGCTATCTACGAACTACTATCTACTATTTAAAAAGGATATCTTGCTATGACCAGTCCGGTAAAAATTTGGCGCAACCAGAAAAAAATCGCATCCCTCCTGGGTCAGGTTGGGAGGCTTGTTACATGGACAATCATCCGGGTTCCTCCTGATGGGTTTTCCGATCAGGCACCTTATCCCGTGGGTATTATTGCTTTAGGGAACGGGGAACGGGTTGTTGCCCAGATTGTTGATTGGACACAAGATCAGCTTTGTGTTGGGGCAACAATGAAACTGATTGTCCGGCGCATCATGGAACCATCACAAGATGGTGTGATTCCCTACGGCATAAAAGCGGTTATTATCGGGGGAAATCCCTAATGGTGACGGTATCAGTTCCCGGGAAAATTCATGTGATGGGTGAGCATGCGGTGGTATATGGAAAACCGGCGTTGATTGCTGCAATAAATAGACGGCTTCGGGTTACAATTTTGGAAAAATCAAATCCGGTCCACAAAGAAAACATCACAATCCACGCTCAAGATGATGACAGCTATATCCGCCATGCGTTGGAAGTATGCCGGCAGCAACTTTCCCTTGCCGCTCTTCCTTCAATGGATATTGAAGTTACGTCCGATATTAAGTCCGGCTATCATCTTGGATCCTCTGCCGCCATTGCCGTTGCGGTAGTTGGGGCATTGAGTTTCTTCGCAAAAAAAATATGGAATCCGATGCAAATCAATACGATTGCCTATGAAGTGGAAAAAAAACAGCACGGGAATCCTTCCGGCGGAGATAATACGACGGTTTGCATGGGAGGGATGGTATGGTTTCGCAAGGAATTGGAGTTTTTAAAAAGTATTTGGCAGATTCCGGGATTATCAACTTCGTCACTGAAGGGGAATTTTTATCTTGTGGATACGGGAAGACCAAAGGAATCAACAGGGGATATGGTTTCACTGGTGAGAAAACGGTATGATCGGTTTCCCGTCAAGATGACTGGGGTGTTTGATGAAAATGAACGTCAGACAAAACGCATTGCTCAGGCTCTTAAAGAGAGTGATCACGGGGTATTTTTAGATGCGCTTTCCAAGGGCGAGCGAACACTCGAGCAGATGGGGGTTGTTAGCGCCTATGCACAAACAGTAATTAGTGCAATTGAACATGCTGGTGGTGGGGCAAAAATATTGGGTGGTGGCGGGAAAACGAAAGGTGTCGGATATGTGTTGGCCTATCATAGGAATGCATCCGCACTTTTCCAATGTTTGTTACCCTTTGGAATTCACCCTGAGCCAATTCAGCTTGGGGACGAGGGGATTCGTTTGGAAAGGAAAACATAAGTGGACAGGAAGGGCATCTCATCGGCTCCGGGAAAACTCATGATCATGGGTGAACATGCGGTGGTGTATGGTAAACCCTGCATTGTAACTGCAGTTGATTCCCGTATAGAGGTAACCATCGAAACAACAGCTACAAAAGGGATCGAGTATTACACACCCGGAGCTTCTGATACACGGTTTGTCGATGCTGTGATTATAAACGCCCAAAAAAAATGGAAGATCCATCCTGTGGGGCTAAAGGTAAGCACAAAAAGCGGATTTTCATCATCATTTGGTTTTGGTTCATCCTCGGCTGTGACGGTTGCCTGCGCTCATGCCCTTGCGAAGGTATTTTCCAAAAAAGTACACCAAAAGGATATATTTTCCCTTGCCTATGGGAGCGTGTTGGATGTGCAGGGTGTGGGCTCTGGGTTTGATGTGGCATCGGCTGTGTATGGGGGAACGATCGTATACGAGAAACCGGGTGGTCGTATAGATCCACTGCAAAGCGGCGCAAATCTTGTTATCGGATATACGGGAATAAAAGCAGATACAGTAACACTGGTGAAGGAAGTGGGGAATAAGTACAGAGTGTATAAAGATCGGATGGACCGGATATTTGATGCAATCGGAACCCTTGTGGAACAGGCAAAGGTTGCATGGGAAAAGAATGATTGGGAAACTGTGGGGAAGTTTATGAACTTTAACCAGGAGTATCTTCGTGATTTGGGCGTTTCCACACAAAAACTGGAAGATTTGATTGCCGGGGCAAAACAAGCCGGAGCATATGGTGCAAAACTCTCCGGTGCCGGTGGAGGGGATTGCATGATAGCTCTTGTTTGTGACAAAACACGATTTGCTGTAGAACAGGCAATTATTGGCGCCGGGGGAGAAGTGCTTCATGTTGGGGTTCATGCAGGTGGGGTAAACTGCCCAACCACGGATGATCAGACAGAATTATTTATTGTTGTGGACGAGCGGGATACCGTGTTGGGATATCGGTCCCGATATGAATGTCATCATGATCAAACGTGCATACATAGAACTGTAGGCGTTGCGGTTTTTGATTCAACAGGGAGGGTGCTTTTACAAAAGCGAAGTAAAACTAAAGATATGGATGCGGGGAGGTGGGGAATGTCCTGCGCAGGTCATGTTACGAAAGGCGAATCATACGAAGTGTCTGCCAAAAGGGAGCTTCAGGAAGAATTGGGGATAGATGTCCCGCTTGTCCATGGTGCAAAATTTATTACAAAGGATCTTCATGAATCGGAGATGGCAATGCTTTATACGGCAGAGCACGATGGACCATTTCATACAGATGAACGAGAAACGAGCGAGGTGAAATTTTTTTCAAAAAGCGAAATTTTACAGATGTTAAAATCCGATCAGACTGCGGTTACACAAGGGACTGTAGAAGGGCTCAGGGCTATTCATTTTCTATGAAAATAACAGCAATTGCTCCATCAAATATTGCATTTGTAAAATATTGGGGAAAATCCGATCCGGACCTTCGTTTGCCTCTCAATGATTCACTTTCCATGAATACGGATCAAGCGTTTACAACAACAACGGTTGAATTTTCAAAAAAATATACAGCGGATAGTGTTGAGATTATTTTTGATGGGAACTTGGTTCCTATGGCACAAAAGGAATCTCAGAGGGTTATTGCTCATCTTGAAAGGATTCGTCAAAAAACTAAGTGTTGGGAGTTTGCTCGCGTTGTTACACATAATTCTTTTCCTATGGGTACTGGAGCAGCTTCTTCCGCGTCCGGTTTTGCCGCACTGACGGTTGCCGCATGTGGCGCCACGGGTTCGGTTTTTTCCGAAAGGGAATTGACACTGCTTGCACGGATAGGATCAGGATCAGCCTGTAGGAGTATTCCTGATGGGTTTGTTTTGTGGAAGTCAGCAGAGACATCGGATGAATCTTATGCATACTCGATTTTTCCGGATAATCATTGGAATCTTGTTGATATCATTGTGTTTGTGGATATGCAAAAAAAGAAGGTATCTACAACGGATGGTATGGAATACGTCCAATCAAGTCCGTTTTGGAAAGCTCGGGTGGAAAGCGTTCCTGCAACAATAGAAAAAGTCATAGAGGCATTACGGAAGAAAAATATTGATGATCTGGGACATTGTATTGAATCGGACTCTTTTTCAATGCATGCCGTGATGATGACGCAAACCCCCCCGATTTTATATTGGTCTGATGCAACACTTCGGGTATTTCAGGCGATATGGGAGGCGCGTGAACAAGGGGCAAAGGCATATTGTACGGTTGATGCAGGCGCAAACGTTCATGTGATCTGTGAGGAATCATCTATGGAAAAAGTAGTCGATATATGCACTGCTATTCAAGGTGTCATTAAAACAGTTGTGTGTCGACCAGCTTCCGGCGCTCATACGGTTGATACACATTTATTTTAAGAAAGGGTTTTTATGGAAGAGAAAAATACGGTTCCGCAACATATTGCCGTTATAATGGACGGAAACAGACGATGGGCAAAAGAACGTGGATTTGCTTCATTTGCCGGCCACAAGAAGGTTTCCGACGGTGTACTGGAACCGCTTATTGAACATGCAGCAGATAGCGGGGTTAAGTTTATTACGTTTTGGGCGTGGTCTACAGAAAATTGGGGTCGGACGCCAATAGAAGTCAAAGGAATTATGGATTTGTTTCGGGAAGTGATTGTTAAAAAATGGAAGCGACTGCAGGAAAAGGGCGTCAGGATAAAAACCATTGGCGATCTATCCAAGTTTCCGGATGATATCCAAAAATCCGTTGCAAAAGTTATTGCGGATACGAACGATAATACACGAATCACGGCAATTTTTGCCCTCAACTATGGTGGCCGGGATGAAATTATCCGCGCGATTCATACTGTTGAGCCTGCAATAATGCAGACAATACTGGCAGCCGATTTTTCAGCATTGTTGGACACAAAAGAAATACCTGATCCCGAAATGATTATCAGGACAGGCGGGGAACAGCGTTTAAGCGGTTTTTTGCTGTGGCAGTCGGAATATAGTGAATTGTTTTTTCCGTCTTGGTATATGCCCGAGTTTACGCCTGAAAAGTTGGATGGGTTACTTAGTGAGTATAGTCAGCGTGCACGGCGATTTGGGAAGTAAGATTACGAACCGAAAATCTGTTTGATGGAATCAAGTCCAAACATGATGCCGAATAATTGTACGATCCAATAAGCGAGGAAAATAATAAAAAATCCGACAAGTGCGTAGGTAAGCCTGTTTTTTGCGCCCTCCATTTTTTTTGCATCACCCGCACTCGTAAGTAACCCAAATCCGGCAAATAAAATCATTAATAATAGCCCGATTCCGGCGATGGTAATAAGAAGAGGAATCAGTGCGGAGATTATTCCTCCAATTCCATTTTCCTCAAAACGGAAGTTAGCAATTCCTGTGATCGTCATTTTTTCAACAGCAGCACCGGAAGGACCACTTTTTGGAATTGTAAGGATTTGTGCAAGAGTCTCTGTTTTCATAAAGATATGTTATTTCCCAAATCCCGGTATATGTAAAATATCGTATCCAATAATTCGTAAAATGAAAATGGAAAAAATAATCAACAATAATCCTGTTATTGCAGAAACAATAAGTTCTTTTCCTGCGGCAAGTTTTTCAGGATTACCTGCACTAGTCATCATTTGAACACCACCGAAAAGAATTAGAAGGAAAGCAATTGCTCCTCCAAAACTGATAAAAATTGGGAATAGTTTTTCCACAAACCCATTTGCCGTAAAAGGAATGCATCCGATAGCGGTTTGGACACAATCTGCTGTTGGTCCCAATACGTTAAATTTTTGTTGTTCTGAAGCAACTAGCCAGAGACCCTCTGAGGCGCTCCAATCATTGGGTTTTGAATCTATTCCCGTCAATTCGCAATATGTGGCATTCGTATTTGTGTTGTAAAATTTTATATTGAGCCTTCCTACGGCTCGAGTTATTGGTGATGTAAGTAGGCACGTATAATATTTTCCGTTGGTATCTTGCGCGATGCTGCTATCACTAAAACCAGCCAGAGAGTATGTTTGATCAGGTGCACTACAACCTGCATCTCCCGTCCGAACTCCCAAAACATCATTTGAATTTCCGGTGCAATCAAAAAGAACGCTTATATTTCGAAGTTCTTGCTTTGTGGAAAATTCACCGACACACACATGAAGTTCTCTTGTTGTATCTTTCCAAGTGGAAGGCGAAGCAATGTTGCAATCGGCAAAGACTTGTGTAAAGCTGCCCGCAAAAATAAGGCAGCCCACGATGAGCTGAAAAAGGAGTTTTTTGTAATTCACTCCACAATTATACCAAGAAGCACGGCTGAAAGAAAATTTTGTTACAATAGTGTGACGCAGACATGAAAAAGTTTTGTATATTTCTAGCCACATACATTGTTCAAATAGTGTTTGTTCAGGCTCTATTTCTTTCTTCTGTGTTTGCCCAGGCGTGTGATACATCAAACCTGTCATCCTTAAATCTTGATGAACTTTCCCGCAGGAAAGAAAAATGTGAAGAAGCGTTTTCACAGATGGAAGCCGCAAAAAAACCCCACGTTGATTCACTGCGGAAAATGGAATCGGATATTGCGGCATTTAAGGCAAGAATTTCCCAGATAGAACAGGAATTGATAAAAAAGACGATCGCCATAGCGCAGGGGGAAAAGGAACTCGAGGAACTGTTAACGCTTGCCACACGCAGGATCCGTCAGTTTTATATCCGCTCCTATCAAGCGGATTTGGCAAATGTTGCGATTTTTACGTCTTCGGATCTTGGGCAGGCAATGCGGGTCATCGGGTATCAACGTACGGTGACTAATGAAGATAAAAAGGTGATTACCCAAACGGCGCTCATGGTAAAAGACTTGGTAGACAGAAAAAAGGTGTTAGAGCAGGAAAAGATCAATCTTTCTTCCCTTAAGGCAAGTATTGATGCTCGTGCAGTTTCTGTGCGGAAGTTAGTTGCTGAAGCGGAGGCATATCAGACAAAACTTAGCGGTATGATTGCGGCGCTTTCCGCGCAGCAACAGGCCATCTTAAATGCCCGATCGGGTACGTTTACCACAAGCGTAGGCGACGTCCCTTTGGCTGATGATCCAAACGCCGCACCCAACTTTAACCCCGGATTTTCACCGGCATTTGCGGGATTTTCTTTTGGTGCCTATACCCACAGGAAAGGGATGAGTCAGTACGGTGCAAAAGGAAGGGCACAGAGCGGTCAATCGGCAAACGACATCTTACAGGCATATTACGGAAAAGCCCCGGTTGGGAAAGATACGGGTGGTGATATTTCCGTTGTTGGTTTCGGTTCAATGAATTTTGAGGACCGATACCTCATGGGCATTGCGGAAATGCCAGCTGATTTCCCCATGGAAGCACTCAAGGCCCAGGCTATTGCAGCTCGGTCATATGCATGGCGGTATAAACAGCAGGGAAGTGCAATCTGTACGACGCAATCCTGTCAGGTGTTTTTATCTTCAAAGGCGGATAATCCTCCCGGACCATGGAAGGAAGCGGTAAATAGCACCCGCGGGCAGATTATCGAAGATGTCGTAACGTATTATTCCTCAACAACGGGCGGGTATTCCACAACAAGCGGGTGGGATACTAAATGCGGCAACCAGGGCTGTTGGACAGGTGATGCATACGAAAAAATAGCAGGAAGCCCATGGTTTTATAAGGGATGGTATACATCCGAGTATTACAATAATTCGGCAAAATGCGGGAGGAACCATCCGTGGCTTACCAATGAAGAGTTTTCCGATATCGTCAACGCTTGGATTGTGCGAAAAAATGGTTCGGCGGATGACAACAAGCGGATTTTACCGATAACCATTAATTCCTGTGGAATTTCAGGTGCTTCCGGCGATCCGTTTTCCATGTCGGAGCTTCGTGATAAGGCCAATGGCATGGGAGGAGCAGTTACCAGTGTTTCATCAGTTTCAGTTACCTACAACAGTGGCGGATATACGGATACAGTGATTCTTGCCACCAATAAAGGCGAACTCCGGATACCGGGTGGTGAATTTAAGGAAAGTTTCAACCTTCGTGCACCGGGGTATATATCCATCCGAAGTCCGCTTTTTAACATTGA
>CAZERT010000006.1:0-24236 GCA_964515515.1 uncultured Gammaproteobacteria bacterium | reverse complement strand
AAAAAAGTCAATCAATTGACAGATATGGGGCATATTGTAGTATTATGAATACGAATGGTGTTCAACAATCTTCCAATGATTTTTCTTATCTTTATTGCCGTGTGGTGCGTTATTTTGACGGTGTATGTGATATCAATTAAAAGGCGGTTTGATGCCCTTGCCCATGGATCAAACAAGGAATCCCTCTCTCATGCGCTTGATCATCTCCTGAACCGCGCACAGAGTGCTCAAAGTGACATTGAAACGCTCCGGAAGGAAATTATCTCCATTAAGCATGCGGATCTTTCCCATTTCCAAAGACTTGGCATTGTCCGGTTTAATCCATTTTCCGATACAGGCGGTACCCAAAGTTTCACCATGGCGTTTCTTGACGGGAAGAATACCGGTCTTGTTATGACTTCCCTCTATGCGAGAACGGGAAACCGGTGGTATATTAAACAGGTTATTGACGGCCGTGGAGACGGCATACCGCTTTCAAAAGAAGAGCAAATGGCGGTTGATACGGCAAAGTCTATTCGTCATACACATGAAGAAAAGGAATAATCTATGAAAAAACAACAACTTCTTGTCAGTTCAATATTAGGTCTTGGTTTGTATTTGATCGCAACAGGTGTTTCCTATGCCGTTTTTTCCATAGCAAAACCAACCAGCACTTCAACAAAAGAAGTTCCCAAGCTCACCAGCATTTCAAAAGGACCAAAGAAACATTTTACAATCGCCGATTCCGTCCCAAGAACGGAGGTATGTCCGATAAATGGCGTGAAATATACGAAACAGGAACGCGAAATTTGGGAGAATCGACGTCCGCTTGCGGTAATGGTGGAAAATCACAAGGAATCACGCCCACAATCAGGGTTGTCATTTGCCGATGTCGTGTATGAATCAGTCGTAGAAGGTGGGATAACACGGTTTATGGGAGTCTTTTACTGTGGGATTGCAAATGTAAATGTTCCGCTTGCGCCGGTTCGAAGCGCCAGGACATTTTATCTTCCGTGGGTGCTTGAATATGATGCCCTGTACAATCACGTTGGCGGAGCGGGGAATTGCAATGATGATACGGTTGATGAGCGGGCAAAGGCACTCTGCCAAATTCAAAAATATGGTATTAAGGATTTAGACCAGTTTGGTATACCGTTCCCGACATGCTATCGAAATTATGACCGTTTGGATCGTACCGTAGCAACGGAGCATACGATGGTATGCGAAACGGATAAGCTGTATACGTTTGCCCAAAAGCAAAAAGAATGGACGAATGTGGATGAAGACGGTATTGCATGGGATAAAAATTTTCAGTCGTGGAAATTTAAGGATGATGCACCTGTTGCAAATCGTGGGACAGTTGCCTCAGTATCGTTTACTGCATGGAAAGGATACGAAAAGGATTATGGAGTAGCATGGCGCTACGACAGCACGAATAACGTCTATTTGCGGGAAAACGGAGGAGTAGCACACAAGGATTTGGAAACGGACGAGCAGCTTCGGGCAAAAGCAGTAGTTATTCTTTTTGCAAAAGAAACAGGCCCGGTTGATGATCATATGCACCTTTTGTACCAAAACATCGGGTCCGGAAATGGTATGTTATTCCAAGATGGAAAATCGGAAAAAATTACGTGGAAAAAAACAGACAGGACGGATCGAACCGTATTTTATGATACGGCGGGAAAAGAAGTTGAATTCAATCGTGGACAATTATGGATCGAAATGTTGCCGATCGGAACGACAGTCACATATTAAACGATCTGCCCTGCATGGAAAGGAGCGCGTATGCTTCTTGAGGATTTGATGATTTCAAAGGTGCGGGTAAAAATGCTGGAATTGTTTTTGACAAATCCGGGGAAGATCTATCATGTCCGTGAAATCGTACGGAAATTGGATGAAGAGATCAATGCGGTGCGGCGTGAATTGTTCCATATGGAAAAAGCCGGGATGGTTTCCAAGGAGCAGAGAGCAAATAGGCTGTACTATAATTTCAGGAAAGATTATCCGTTATATTTCGAATTGCTTGAACTTATTGCGAAAACGACGGGATTGGGAAGGGATTTGCTTAAAAATAGGGTAAAACTTGGGAAGATAAAGTTTGCGATGGTAAGTGGCCGGTATATGCGGGGACTGCCGCGCTTGGGGCAATCCGATGTGGATGTGTTGTTGGTTGGATCAGTTGTCCTGCCGGAATTATCCCAAATTGTGAAAGCGGAAGAGGTTCGGCGAGAGAGGGAACTTAATTATACGGTTATGACGGAAGAAGAGTATGAATTCCGTAAACGCCGGAGGGATCCGTTTGTTCTTTCGATTCTTGAAGGATCCCGTATTATGGTGATCGGAGACGAAGAAGAATTATTGCATTAATTAAAGCGCGTATATGGGGAAAAATCCAAAAAAAGTATTTATTTATATCTGTATCCTTGCCATTATCAGTGGTATTTTTAGTCTGCCGGAAAATTGGAAAGTTACGGTTCCTTTCTTACCAGGGAAACCGACGTACACCATAAATCCCCCAACGCTTGATACGACAGTTTTTGGTATTTCACTCAAACGGAATTTCAAAACCAGATTGGGACTTGATCTTGCGGGTGGAACGCATATTGGGCTTGAAGCGGATATGAAAGATATTGCGCCTTCTGATCGTATGAATGCCCTTGAAAGCGCCAAGCAGGTTATTGAACGCAGGGTAAATTTTTTTGGTGTTGCCGAACCGCTCGTACAGTCCGTGTATTCGGGTGATACATACAGGATTATTGTAGAGTTGCCGGGTGTTTCCGACGTTGATGAAGCAGTGTCGCTTATCGGTCAGACGGCGAAGCTTGATTTCCGGGAGTTTAAGCCGGGACAGGAAGCGTCCATTGCCGCATATTTTGATCCGGATATGGCGGTCACAACGACAACGGGAATAACAGGGAAAGATCTTAAAAAAGCGCAATTAAATTTTAACTCCCAAACAGGGGAACCTGAGGTTGCCATCTCTTTTTCGGGGGAGGGTGCAAAAAAATTCGGTGATGTTACCACCCGGCTCATCGGAAAGCCGTTGGCAATTTATTTAGATAACATGCTCATTACGGCTCCAAATGTTAACACGGCAATCACTGATGGGGAGGCTGTCATTTCAGGGAGTTTTACGGTCGATAGCGCAAAGCGGTTGGCCTTACAGCTTAACGCAGGTGCACTTCCCGTTGCGGTGACTGTTGTGGAAAAACGTACTGTTGGGGCAACGCTTGGTGCAGAGTCTGTGCAAAAAAGCATAAAAGCCGGTCTTATCGGGTTGGCATTTGTTGCGGTATTTATGATTCTTCGGTATGGATGGCTTGGTGTGATTGCTGTCGTTGCGCTTATGCTCTATAGCCTTATTTCTTTGGCATTGTATCGGATTATTCCCATCACCCTTACGCTTCCTGGGATTGCCGGTTTTATTCTTTCCATCGGTATGGCAGTAGACAGCAATATTTTGATTTTTGAACGGTACAAGGAAGAGCTTCGAAACAAAACACGATGGGATATCGCCATGGAGCTTGCATTCGGTCGGGCGTGGGACAGTATCCGTGATGCAAATATCACGACGATCCTCACATCAATTATTTTGTTTAATCCCGGCAATTGGAATATTTTTCCTAGTTCCGGTCTTGTTCGTGGGTTTGCCGCGACACTGTTTTTGGGAGTTGTTACCAGTCTATTCACCGGTATTGTCGTAACGCGTACGCTTATCCGAATGTTTTATCATCCGAAAGGTAGGGCAGGAAAATGATTCGGTTTAGTAAATATATTCTTGTCTATGCGATAATTTCTGCCTGTGTACTTGTGCCGGGCATATATTCGTTGGTTCGGTTTGGCTTTAAGCCATCCGTTGATTTTACTGGAGGAACGCTTTTGGAAATCAGCTCCAAAAAAAATTTGGATAGAAGCGTCTTTGATAAAATTTCCTCCGATACAAAGCTTCCTTTAATAAGTGAAACGGATACGGGAAAATCCTATGTTCTTCGGTTTAAATCCGCATCGGATACGCAAATTTCCGGCTATATAGAGGCTCTGGAAAAAACACCGGCAGGGAAAATTACCGTCATGAGACAGGAAACGGTCGGTCCTGTATTGGGTAAGGAATTACTTTCCAAGGCAATTATCGCGGCAATGTTTGCGATGTTTGGTATTTTTTCTTATGTGGCGTATGCATTCAAGGATTTTAAGTTTGGGATGAGCGCAATTATTGCCCTTATTCACGATATCCTTGTAGTGTTTGGCGCATTTTCAATCCTTGGTGTTTTGGCAGGAGTTGAAGTGGATACGCTCTTTGTAACGGCATTTTTAACAACCATGAGTTTTTCCGTACACGATACGATTGTTATTTTTGACCGCATCCGGGAATATCGACGTCGGGATACAAAAACACCCTTTGATCTCCTGTCGGATCGGGCGCTTACGGAAACGATGGGTCGATCGTTGGTGAATTCATTCACGATTATATTCATGTTGCTTGCACTTGTCTTGATGGGCGGGGAAACGGTACGGTGGTTTGCGGTAGCACTTTTGATTGGTACAATAACGGGAACCTATTCATCACCGTTTGTGGCAACACCTGTTTTGCTTGTATGGGACCGCTGGGAGAAACGCAGACACCAGGGGAAAAATCGCTAAACGCGCGCTTCTTGTTCGTGAATTTCCTTCAGTTTGGCGGTGAGTGCTTCTTTGGTGTTGGGAATTTTTTGTTCTTCAACCTCACCAAAGAGAGCCATCAGGATATCACCGACTTTTTTTGATGGCGGTATGGAAAATTCTTTCATGACATCAAACCCGTCTATCGCCAGATCGGCAACGGTAAATGGTTGCTTTTGTACTTCAATGATGCGTTTCTTGAATAATTCCAGCCGCCAGGATGTTTCCTGTGCGCCACCTCCAAGCCTGTCGCCGATACGAAGGGCAAGCATATCATCCATGGATTCCTTGCCGACATTTTTAATGATCCGCCTGATTGCACTGTCCGTTTGCCGCTCATCAACGGAAAATTGGTGCCACCGTACAAGGCGATACAATAACCCCGCATCGTCTTTGGAAAGCCGGAGGCGATAGCTGATCTGTTTTACCATCCTTGCACTGACGAGTTCGTGATTATAAAACGTCAAAACACCTTCACTGGTTCTTTTTTGTGTTGGTGGCTTTCCGATGTCGTGAAGCAGCGTTGCAAGCCGGACGATTGGTTTTTTTGATGGACAATGCTCAAGTGCCAAGAGGGAGTGTTGGAATACGTCATACATATGATGCCGTTTCGGGCTTTTTTGTTCAACACCATAACATGCGGATAATTCCGGGAGGATGATGGAAAGAAGGTTGCTTGTATGAAGCAGCCTGATGCCATCTGCCGGATAGTCGGACGCAAGAATTTTGACTAGTTCATCGCGAATTCGTTCCATGGAAACATGGGAAAGGTTTTTGGCAAGCGTTTGGATTGCTGTAAGGGTTTGTTCCTCTATGGTAAATGCCAATTGGCACGCAATCCGGATTGCACGCATCATCCGAAGGGCATCTTCGCTTAGCCGTTCCTTGGGTTCACCGACTGTACGGATGATTTTTTTTGCAATATCCGTTTCTCCGCCGTAGGGATCGATGATCGTTTTTCCATCCATTGCAATAGCATTGATCGTAAAATCACGGCGGGATAAATCTTCCTCAAGAGACGTTCCCCACATGATGGAGTCCGGATGCCTGCGGTCGCTGTATCCCTGTTCGCTTCGAAATGTCGTGATTTCATATATTTCCAAAGGCTTTTCCTTGTGGAGTGGATCGCGGGTCTCGTCGTATACTTTAATACCGACGGTTCCGAACTGGTTGTCGTAAAAACTGTCGGGAAAAAGCGAGAGAATGGTTTCGGGTGTGGCATTGGTCGTAAAATCCCAATCACCGGCAGGTTTTCCCATGAGAAGATCGCGCACGGCACCACCGACGGCATAACATTCATAACCGTTTTTGGTAAATTCGGATATCACGGTTTGTGCATGGGTTGGTAAGGAAATCATTCCATCATATGATAGCATAGAGCCTATGAATATTTGGAACGTACAGACAAAAGAACAACTTTTACAATCAACAGTAGAGGAAATTCGGGATATCTTGTTGAGCAATCGTGGGATTGTGGGTGAAAAAGATCGTGAAGAATTTCTTCACCCGACGAATCCTGTTGATATTCCTTTGCTTTTAACGGGGATAGACAACGATGATCTTTCTTCTGCAATACAACGAATGAAACAGGCGGTTGCAGACAAAGAATCCATCGTCATCTACTGCGATTATGATGCCGATGGCGTTACGTCAGGATCAATTTTATGGGAAGCGTTGTATACGCTGGGTGCAACCGTTATGCCCTACATTCCACATCGGGTAGAGGAAGGGTACGGGTTGTCGGTCAAGGGAATAGATGCAATCCGTGATTCTTATCATCCGACACTTGTCGTTACCATTGATCATGGGATAACTGGAGCGGATCAGGTGGCCTATGCCCAATCTTTGGGCATGGATGTGATCGTATGTGATCATCACGTTAAACCTCTGGTTGTTCCCAAGGCGACAACGGTTCATACAACAACGCTTTGTGCCGCTGGGATTGCGTGGTTTATTGCCCGTGAATTGTTAAAAAAATCCCATATGGACGAACTTATTGATCTTCTTCCGCTTGCAGCTATGGGAACGGTTGCGGATATGATGCCGCTTGTTGGAGTGAATCGTTCTTTGGTGACGCACGGAATAGGGCAGATGAAGCAGACAAAACGGCCGGGATTTGTATGTTTGGTGGAAGAAGCGGGACTGGATAAAACAACCATAAAATCAACGGATATTTCCCACATCCTCGCGCCACGCTTAAATGCTGCCGGCAGGATAGAGCATGCACTCGATGCACTTCGCCTGCTTTGTACCAAGGATGCCACGCGTGCATCCGTTCTTGCCCAAAAATTAGGATCGATCAATAACAAGCGGCAGCAATTAACGATAGATACGACGGTTCATGCGTTGGAAATGGTTGAAGATGCAAAAATCCATGACGATCCGGTTATTTTGGCGGCGCATGAATCGTATAACCAGGGAATTATTGGTCTCGTTGCGGGAAAATTGGTTGAACGGTATTGGAAGCCCAGTATTGTGGTAAGTATCGGTGAAACCGTTTCAAAAGCCTCAGCGCGCTCCATTCCGGGGTTTAATATTATTGAGGCACTTCGGCAATGTCAGGATGAATTGCTTGAAGTTGGGGGTCATCCGATGGCTGCTGGCTTTACGCTGGAGACAAAAAAAATTCCGGAGTTTCAAAAAAAATTTACTCAGATAGCAAAAAAGGAATTAGGATCAAAAATGCCACAACGGTCAATAGCGATAGACTGTACAATTCCTCTTGCTGCAGTGAGGGATTCCCTGTGGAGTATGGTCGATTCTTTTGCGCCGTTTGGTATCGGGAATCCCGAGCCGGTGTTTATGTCCACCATTGTGCAAACTTCCGGCGTCCGGGTGATTGGGCAAAATCAAAAACACCTTAAAGGCTTTGTCCGTTCTGGAGAATCGGGAGTATCGTTTCCAATGGTGGCATTTGGATTTGCAAGCCAAAAGGAAGTATTTGAATCGTCCGGTTCTGTTGATATTGCCTATACTATCGATATGAATACCTGGAACAGCCATACAACGTTACAGCTTAAACTGCGTGACATAAAACCCCACAAGGGGGACAAATAGTAGTTAGTAAATAGTAGGTAGTAGCTAGTAGTCAGTAGTTGGTAGTGAGCAATCAGGTGTTAAACAATTGAGCAATGGAACAATGAAACTATGAAGCAATGGAAAATTTTTTTTAGTTTTTCCCTAACTACTATCTACAAACTACTAACTACGTAATATAGAAATTTTCAACCTCTTCCTTGTCTTTATTGCACAGCCATTTTACAATCCTCGTATATGGAATATATACAAGTGGCACAGTCGCCAAACTTCATAGGGAAAACAATTCGGATAAACGGATGGGTGAATTCGCGTCGTGATCACGGGAAAATAATGTTTTTGGATATCCGTGACCAAAGCGGAGTTGTTCAGGTGGTAACAAGCAAACAAACAGCGGATGTCCGGCCGGAAGATTGTATCAGTTTGGAAGGAGTGGTCCAGAAGCGTCCTGCATCGATGGTAAACCCCAAGATTGCAACCGGTACGGTGGAAATTAGTGCCCAGTCAATTTCTATCTATTCCCATGCGGCGGATTTACCGTTTCCCCTGGACACGGATGGTAGGGAAATATCCGAGGAAATACGCCTCAAATACCGGTATTTGGATCTTCGAAGACCAAGGCTGCATGAAAATATCCGGTTTCGTTCGGAAATGGTTCGTCGCATGCGCCAGTATTTATTTGGCAACGGCTTCACGGAAATTGAAACACCGATGCTTACCAAATCAACACCGGAGGGATCACGGGATTTCCTGGTGCCGTCGCGTCTTCAACCGGGGGAATTTTATGCACTCCCACAATCTCCCCAGCAGTATAAACAGCTTTTAATGGTCGCTGGTTTTGAACGGTACTTTCAGATTGCCCGGTGCATGCGGGATGAAGATCTTCGTGCAGATCGTGGGTTTGAACACACGCAGCTTGATCTGGAAATGAGCTTTGTAAACAGGGAAGACGTTATGCGCCTGATTGAAGGATTAACAATAGACGTTATTGAAGGATTAGGCGGGAAGATCCTTAACAAACCCTTTCCGGTTATTTCGTATGCGGATGCAATCAAGACGTACGGCGCCGATAAGTTTGATATGCGAAGCGCGCATGAAAAAGAAGCGGGTGTTCATGCATTTGCGTGGGTTGTCGATTTTCCGTTTTTTGAAAAGGACAAGGAAGGTATGTGGACATATACGCATAATCCATTTTCCGATATCAGAAGCGATCAGAAGGAGGCATTTTTAGGCGGTCAGATCGAAGGGATCATGACGAGTCAGTACGATCTCGTATGGAATGGATTTGAGGCAGGTGGTGGAAGTATCCGAAATACTGATCCCGTGTTGCTTTCAAAGGTATTTGAAGTGCTTGGCCATTCGAAGGAAAAGATTGAATCGCAGTTTGGACATATGCTTAAAGCCTTTTCGTATGGCGTGCCGCCGCATGGTGGAATTGCACTTGGAATAGACAGGTTTGTTATGTGTATGCGTAAAGAAACATCCATAAAAGAAGTGCAGGCATTTCCCCAGACATCATCCGGGGTCACAAGCATTATGGATGCTCCATCTCCCGTTGATCCGATGCAGCTTGCCGAGCTTGGTATTTCGATCGTAGAAAAAGAGTCACACGATGAAACGACAACAAAAAAAGAAAAGTAACATTCAAAAAGGATTTTTAGCAACCCATTGGTGGCAAATGGTTGTTCTTGTTGTGCTGTTCTTTCTCATGTTTTTTTCACCTGGCCAGAATCCGCTTATATCCATGTTACTTTCCACATCATCCGTATCTCAAACCCATGGTGAACTTCTATTGCCGCCGATTCATCCCTATCCGGTAAATGTTACGGGAGTCTATCCGGGTGAGGAAATCAGTGCATCGGGTGTTATTGTTCTGGATGCGGAAAGTATGGTGTATTTGTATAAACGAAATGAAGGAATGCATCTTTCCCCAGCATCGACAACAAAGATTATTACAGCGCTTGTTGCTCTTGATGCGTATGATCTCGATGATGTTGTCAAGATTATAAATGTAGAAAATGACGGTCAGGTTATGGGCCTTGTGTCGGGAGAAAAAATAACCGTGGAAAATCTTTTATATGGTGCGCTTATCCATTCGGGAAATGATGCGGCATATGCCCTTGCCGATTTTTATCCTGGTGGCAGAGGTGCATTTGTTGCGGAAATGAACCGGAAAGCAAAGGGCATCGGGATGACACAGAGTAATTTTACTAACCCCGCAGGGTATGATGGGGAAACGCATAAAGTAACCCCGATGGATCTTTCCAGGCTTGCCGTGGCTGCCCTTTCTCATCCGACCATTATGAAAATGGTTGCGATTCCCCAAATTACGATTTCTGACGTAACGCACAGTATCTATCATAAATTAACGAACGTGAATCAATTATTGGGGAAAATACCCGGGGTGGCGGGAATCAAAACCGGGTGGACGGAAGAAGCTGGGGAAAATTTGGTTACGCTCGTGGATCGCGGAGGACACAAGATTATTTTTGTTGTGCTGCGCAGCGCGGATCGCTTTGGGGATACGACAAAACTCATTGATTGGGTATTTTTTAATTACCGGTTTGTGGATGTTGCCGGTGAAATAGAAGGTGCAACATATCCCTGAACCCATTCCGGTGCAATTGCCGGAACATAGGCAAGGAATCCATTGTCTCCCTCAAACACGAACACAGGTTGAAGGTATGTCTGCGGATAGATGGAATCATAATATGCAAGGTAAACATGCCGGATGATTGCCTGAAGGCTGTTTTTCGGATACCGTGCGATATATCCTTTCCCGCCCAAGAGTTCCATCCAGGCATCGTTGCTGGTTTTGAGTGCATACGTTGCGGTGTTTTCAAAATCGATGGTTGCATAAGAATAGGAAACCTGAAGAATCCGTTTTTTGAGATTTTTTGAACCAGAAAATACAAACGATACCTCTCCTTCATCAGGATACGATGTGACGATCGGCGTATCTCCGATTGCTGAGCGGAAAATATCTACCCGAACGGCATCAGCTTCGGCAAATCCTGTTATGGTTGTGAGTTTGCTCCCCTGAAGCTTGAGTGGTGTTAATACCCCGGAATCCACCAAAAGGTCATCATGATCTATGCCAAAGGTGGAAAGGAAAGTGGACGCTTCCCGCCGTGCGGCATCAGCAAGTGGAAGTGACCGTTCGGAAAACACCCCAAGATCCCGTTCATAGGCATATCGCAGAATAAAGTTTTTTGTAACGATGTCGTAACGCATAAATCGCAGCGGATATTTAGGATCAATAAAGAGGAATTGTGTTTTGGTTTCTTCCTGAGGGTCTGTTGTAAATTCAAGCCGTTTCGCAAAATCTGTCGCATTGGACAAATTCAGGTAATTAGCTGCGTTTTTCTTAATAAAATACACGTTTGCAGATTCCGAAGCATGGGGCACATATCCTTCGATTGTTTCAAGCCGGAAGGTAAGTTCCCCTGAGGGGCTGGCAATCGGAGGGGGAAACTTTATGACCGGGAGTTGGTTAAATAGGTGGTTGGGCGGTATGGGAGCAGGAGGAAAGAATGTAAGCCAGAGTGAAGTCAATATTCCCCATGCTATGCGTAAAATGAAGTAAAAAATCACAAAAAGAATAAACCAATTAATGGCTTTTCGGGTATGATAAGCGGTTTCTGTAAGCGACCCCATAGTGGTTGTTGCGGTAATACTAGTTAGTATACGAAATAGACGGAAGAAACGGTAGGTGGCATGATACAATATCCGCATATGAAACGGGTACGGACACGGATTGCCCCTTCACCAACGGGGCTTGATCTTCATATCGGGAATGCGTATACGGCGCTTGTAAACTATGTTTTTGCTAAAAAATACGGTGGTGATTTCATTATCCGTATAGAAGATACGGACAGGACACGGTTAATTGAAGGGTCAGAGGGGAGGATCCTTTCATCACTTGCATGGCTTGGTATAACGCATGATGAAGGTCCGGATAAGGGTGGAAAATACGCTCCTTATAGGCAGTCGGAACGGTTACCGATGTATAAAAAATACGCATTGGAGTTGGTTGAAAAGAACCATGCCTATTATTGTTTTTGTACGTCCGAGCGGTTGGAGAAAATGCGTGAAGATCAACAGTCCCGTCATGAGCCTCCGATGTATGACGGAACATGTAAACATCTTTCAAAAGAGGAAATCCAGAAGAAGTTGGAAAAAGGTATGCCCTATGTTATCCGCATGAATGTGCCCGATACAGGTACTACAACATTCACGGATTGTATCCGTGGGGAAGTGACATTTGAAAACGCATTGATAGATGATCAGGTACTGTTAAAGTCAGATGGATTTCCGACGTATCATCTTGGTGTTGTTGTGGATGATCACATCATGGAAATTTCCCATATATTTCGCGGTGAAGAATGGATATCCTCAACACCAAAGCATATTCTGCTTTATTCGTTTTTCGGTTGGGAGGTGCCTGTTATTGGCCATCTTTCCGTGCTTCGCAATCCCGATAAAAGTAAATTAAGCAAACGGAAAAATCCCGTCTGGGTTGGGGATTATAAAAAACAGGGGTTTTTACCCGAAGCCATACGCAATTATCTGGGGACGATGGGATGGTCATATCCCGGCGGAAAAGATATTTTTTCCACACAGGATATGATTGCCGTTTTTGATATTGCCGATGTTGTGACAACCGCACCGGTATTTGACCGGGAAAAACTTAGATGGATGACAGGGGAATATTTTAGGGTGATGGATGACGGGGTCATATGTTCCAAAATCCTTGCATTTTATCCGGAGTACGAATCCCAAAAAAAGCTCGTGGACCAAATTGTTCCCCTTATCCGTGACCGGATGAAGATTTTGTCGGAATTTCAGTCACTTGCTGGATTTTTCTTTGCCGCACCAACCGAGTATGAACGCAAACCAAATCATGCTGCATTGACTTCAATGATTGACGTTATCAAGGAAAGTTCCATGATACACGATGAGTTGGAACAACAATTGCGCGCTGCAGCGGAAAAAATTCAGATCAAACCGAAAGATTTTTTCATGGATCTGCGTCTTGCCACAACAGGAAAAACTGTCGGTCCTCCACTTCTTGAGTCTATGGGTATTTTAGGCAAAGATGAATGCCTCAAACGGCTGGAAAATTGCCTAGCAATACAAGGGTAATTATATTACAATGCCTTATTGCTTAAGTATGGGTAGTTTGTAGTGCGCAGCCAGTAGTGGGGAAAAGCTAATAAGAATTGTTCCATTGTTTCATTGTTCTCTTACTGAAGATACATGCCTTCATACGTGCGAACAATATTCTGTACCAGAAAATTTGGAAAGCTACCTACTAGCTACGATCTACCAACTACTAGCTACTATGTATCAGGAAGTAACAATGTATCAATGGAACCGTGAAGCAATGAAATTTAGAGTAGGTACTCCATCCAATGCGGGTCGGTTTCAACAGTCAAATCGATGTAGACGTGTTTATTGCTTGCGGTTTCTAATTCTTTTCTGGCTGCCATTCCAATTTCTTTAATCATTGTGCCATGGTCTCCGATAATCATTGCCTTGTAACGGTCGTTGGAAGTTAAAATTCGTGCCGTTATCGACACAGTTCCATTTTCTCGTTCCGTTAACTCATCCACAACAACCGTCATTTCATAGGGGAGTTCCTTACGTAGATTCAGGAATGCTTTTTCTCGGATGATTTCGGAGACAAATGTTTTACTGTCAAGATTTAATGCCGGTTGAGCAAGGGTTTGTGTATCAACTTGTGGTGCACCTTCTGGAAGCAGATTGAAAATTTCATCCAGTAAGAGGTTGATATTGGCATGTGTTAATGCAGATACTTCAATAACAGTGGAAAATTCTTCCTTCATGAATGTGTACTGCACGATGTGGGTTGGTTTTTTGATGTCGATTTTGTTAATCACCATGATTTTTGGAGCTTTGGATTTACGAACTATTCCAAGTGCTCTGTTTTCTTCATAGTCCCGTTCACGTGTATGGTCAACGATATACAACACGACATCGACATTACGGGAAAGTGAATCTTCACTGGATGCATTGATCCGTTTAGATAATGCATCGGTACTTTTTTCGTAAATTCCGGGTGTATCGACAAAAATAATCTGTCCACGTTTGTCTTCATAGACAGCCTGTATAGGAAACCGTGTGGTTTGGGGTTTTGGGGACGTAATGGACACTTTCTGTTTGAGTATGGTATTTAGGAGTGTTGATTTTCCGCTGTTGGGACGGCCAATCATGCATACGACACCTGTTTTCATACAGGGTATTGTACAGTAAATACGCTGGTATGAAAAATCGTAGATTTAATTGTGTGTATAGGAAATTTTTTTTATCTTGATTTTTACGAAAAAAACGCGCACGATAGCAGTGAAAAGGGTATGTTCTTGATAGTACCGGAGAAGGTGTATTGTTAGGGGGAAGGAGCAATATGCAGCAAAAAATTCTTTTACCGATTGCGTTTGTTATATCGTTTG
Organism: uncultured Gammaproteobacteria bacterium; assembly: GCA_964515515.1. Taxonomy (GTDB): domain Bacteria; phylum Patescibacteriota; class Microgenomatia; order UBA10105; family UBA927; genus CAZERT01. Next base: position 10,089 of record CAZERT010000006.1, on the reverse strand, counting down.
TTATTTTGTCTTTTGCGGTGTTTATGGTCATAAAAAGCCGTTCACAAACAACACTCATCCGAACGGATATGACAACCCAAGGTGTTCCAAATATCCAGGGACAGGAAGATGCATTCGAAATTGGGAATCCTTCAGAGTCTGTATCACCAACACCGGTCCTTACGAAGGAAATTTTACTTACTATAACATCTCCGGTGTACGGATCAACGGTAACAACTAATAATCTAACAGTCCAAGGAATAACGGTTCCAAAAGCAGAGGTATTCGTCAATGATAGCTCAACTGTTGCCGATGGATTAGGGGCGTTTTTGGTTAAGATTACGCTTGATGAAGGGGAAAATCCGATTATTGTGGTAGCAAATGATGAATACGGAAATACGGCGGAAGAGGAGTTGTCTGTCACATATGAAGCTCCACAGGAGTAATATAAAAAGTACTATGGGTTTAATAAGAAAGGAATACTGTATATGACCGGAAAGAAACTATCGTTATTTTTTCTACCTTTTGCGATTTTTAGCCAGGGTAGCGTCGTTTTTGCCCAAACGCCGACCGTAAATGCAAATACGGTTGTACAACAAATTATTCGGACGGAACGCAGGGTAGAGCAACAAAGTCAGCACATCCAACAGGTAATCGAAGCGCAAAGCACAAAGAAAGCAGAGCGACTTCAAACGCCAAAACCTTCCTTTACTCCGTTACGCAGTGGAATGGAAAAAGTTGTCCGGTGGCAGGATGTGTCTGTTGTGAAAGTGGAAGGGTCACAACTTTCCGCCCTTACGATAACGGTCCAGGATAAGGATGGAAACCAATATACCGTAAAAACCGATGGGAAAACGCAGCTTCGCAGAAGGTTTTGGGGAAAGATAGAATCGGTTACCGAGCTTTCAACGGGAGATCGCTTGACGGTTATCGGGCAATGGACGGATGATGCCAAAACAACGGTTTTAGCACGTCTTATCCGGAATGTTTCAATACAGAAACGTAGCGGTGTCTTCATCGGAACGGTAGAGTCAAAAACCGACACTTCATGTGTCGTAAAAACCGTTAATCGTGGAACACTTACGGTTTCCGATATTGCATCGGCAAAAATAATTAATAGGGTTGGAACGGCAATTACGTATGATGATATCGTTGTTGGACACCGCATTCGGGTACGGGGCTTGTGGGACTCGGCAAATAACACTCTGACGGATGTAGTCCAAATCAAGGATTTTTCCATTCCGCCGGTACCGACACGAAAGCCAACAGTCACCCCTTCCGCAACGGGAGTTCCAACAAATCCTGCACAATAAAACGCAGTGGTATACTTACTACTAACCCCTTCCGCCTGCCGGAGGGGGTTGTAGGATACTACGCGGATCATGAAGCAAAATTTTTCTCCAGTTGAGTTTCACTCATATATTTTTTCTTGGTGGGAAATGCATAAACGCGATTTACCTTGGAGGCATACCTTTGATCCATATAAGATTTTGGTTTCAGAGATAATGCTTCAACAGACACAAGTTTCAAGGGTTGTGGAAAAATACTATGAATTTCTTCGTATTTTTCCCGATATTTATTCCCTCGCACATGCATCGACAGCCGATGTGATTAGAGTATGGAAAGGGCTTGGATATAACCGTCGTGCCCTTTATCTTAAACGGGCTGCGGAAGTTCTGGTTCGAAAGTACAACGGTAATTTTCCACAATCCGCAAATGATCTGCAGGAAATTCCGGGAATCGGAAAATATACCGCGGGGGCAATATTAGTTTTTGCATTCAGGAAGAATATTGGAGTTGTAGATACGAATATAAGAAAGATCATAACAGGTTTTTTTTATGATGGGATACAACAGAAGGAATCTGTTATTGAACAAAAGGCATCGGAACTTGTTCCGATAGGGAAATCCTGGGAATGGCACCAGGCGCTCATGGACTATGGCGCTCTGGAATTTTCAAAACAGAAAGAGAAAGTGGCAGTGGGAATAAGAAAAGGTACAGCATATGTACCATTTCGGGATACGAATCGATTTTTACGTGGAAGGATTTTGGATCTGATCCGGGAAAAATCCATAAGGGAAACGAAACTTCTTACGTTGATATACAAAACCCATAGGAAAGATAAGCAAATAATTCGTACTGTAATATCGGATTTGGTACGGGAAGGGCTACTTATCCAAACAGATGGTATAGTATCGCTTCCGGGATAATATTTTAAGAAATAGACACTATTGTATAGGAAACGATTCCCCGCGGTGTGGAAACGGAAACGACAGCTCCCGTTGTTTTTCCGATGATTGCTTTTCCCAGGGGTGACAAGTGGGAAATCGTATGATGTGTCGGATCAGATTCATATCCACCGACAATCGTGTAGTAGACGGATTTCCCATTAGATACAAGTTCGACAGTCGAACCGATGGTTACAGATCCGGTACTGAAATACTCGATAATTTTTGCGCTTTTGATAATTCGTTCAAGTCGTCGGATATTTGCATCGATCGTCGAAAGCCGTGCACGCGCCGCCTTGTAATATCCGTTTTCAGATAGATCTCCCATTTCGCGGGCCTGACGTAAGTTTACAACGGCATCCGGGCGTTGTTTTACATATCCATCATATTCGGCAACGATTTTTTCATACCCCGTTTTAGTGAAGGGAATTTTGGCAGGCCGTTTGTTAAGAATTGGACGGATCATAATAGTTAACCGTTTTGTGTGACGGAAAGGAAGAAAATTGTTCGATTGAATACATGAGAAATAACGTCAAATGCGCTGGTATAGGTTCCTAATTCATTCCAGAAAAAGTACTGGTTATTGAAGAAATGATGGGGCCCGGGAGTTTTGAGTGTTCCATCTTCAGCAGTAATAATATTGTTAAGGATCCGAAGGGCATCTTTCATAACGGGATGCGAATCGTATTTGAGTGCTGCTTTGGTAAATTCCAGGGCTTTAGCTGGATCAAAACGGGAAAATTCTTTTCGTTCAAGAAGTGACGGTAAGTGGAAAAGAAACGGGTGAGTTTGGGCATCCAACCGTTCGACTAGGGATTTGATTTGGATTATTGTTTTAAGTCGTTTATTGTCCATTGGAAATGATTTGAATTTTAAGCAGTTTTAATATTGGTGCGCTATAATGATACTATATGTTTGATTCCTATGTATGGTATCAGATGCTTATCCGGCCATCATGGGCACCGCTTTCCTGGTTGTTTGGTCCAGTCTGGTCAGTCTTATACGTCTTGATTGCACTTTCCTTTGGAACTGTTTTCTTTTTGGGGATAAAGAAAAAGATACCGTTTCGGGTCGTGTATCCATTTATCATCAATATCATCGCAAATGCTATTTTTACGCCGCTTCAATTTGGACTCAGAAGTAACATTCTTGCATCAATTGATATTTTATTGGTATTGGGGACGCTCATCCATGCAATGATACGTGTGTATCCGTATAGAAGATGGATTACCTATATCCAGATTCCGTATTTGTTGTGGGTTTCGTTTGCAACGGTACTGCAACTTACGGTAACATATCTTAACAGATAATATGTTTTTAAAATTATACGCAATCGCCTTACCGGTATTTTTGGCAATTGATTTTGTCTGGCTTGCTTTCATTGCAAAATCCTACTATGCAAAACAGTTGGGATACCTGATGGCAAAAAATCCCAATCTGCTTGCGGCAGGCATTTTCTACCTTCTGTTTATCGCGGGTATTGTCTTTTTTGTCATTGAACCCGCGATGGAAAAAAAGATGTGGATTCACGCCCTTGGTGCCGGTGCACTGTTTGGGTTGGTTACGTATGCTACCTATGATCTGACGAATTTGGCGACCATTAAGGATTGGCCATTACAGGTTACGATTGTTGATTTGCTTTGGGGCACAACGCTTTCCGCATCCGTTGCGGTGGTAACGTTTTGGATTGCCCAAAAATTGGGAATATGAATTTTTATCTTCTGATTGCGACGTTGGTTTTTGTCTACATGTGTATGTGGTTTATCCTTTCCATCAAAGTGGGGAGAAATGATATCGCCGATATCGCATGGGGACTTGGGTTTGTGTTGGTTGCATGGGCATCTGGCTTAATTTCGGGATTTTCACCGGTTGCCTTCCTTGTGAATATATTAGTTACGGTGTGGGGAGTCCGTCTTGCTTGGCATATCCATAAACGCAACAGGAAAAAGAAAGAAGATCCACGCTATGCATACGTGAAAAAATCCGGATCAAATGTTTACCTCCAGAGTTTTTTAAAGGTCTATATGTTTCAGGGGATACTGTTGTATATGATTTCCGTTCCCGTGATGGTTATAAACCGTATGGGATCGTATAGTTTTACTGTGATGGAGTTGTTTGGTCTATTGGTATGGATATTCGGATTTTATTTTGAAAGTCGGGGGGATAGGGAACTTGCGCAATTTATTGCCCGTCCGGAAAACAAAGGAAAACTACTTACAACCGGATTATGGAAGTATTCCCGCCATCCAAATTATTTTGGGGAAGTCACTCAGTGGTGGGGAATATTTTTGTTTGCGGTTTTACTGCCAAGTGGATTATTGACGATGATCGGACCCCTTACCATTACAGTTCTTATCCTGTTTGTTTCCGGTATTCCGCTTCTGGAAAAAAAGTATGCAGGTAGGCCGGATTTTGAGGTTTATAAAAAACGCACAAGCATATTTTTTCCCCTTCCGCCAAAAAAATGAAGCCGCAAAAAGTTGTTGTGCAGGACTTGATGCAGAAAGGCTATATCTATTTTAGAACCGAACCACAGGGGAAAAATTTCGATGTTCGTTTTACTCCCGATCTCACACCAATGCAGATGCTGGCAATAGGCGTGTTTGGCGGGAAATACATGACGGACTGCCGGAAGGAATTTCCCAAAGAGTGGTTTACCAACGCAAAACTATCCCCAAAAAAATCAGACCCGACAATCAATTATTTTGGCGTTTCGGCAAGCCAACCACTTGGTGAATGGAGACGTAAAGGCTGGATTCATCCTGATGATCCCCGTGGGTGGTTTCAGTGGTATTGCCGCTACTATATGGGCAGGCGTCATCCCGATGATGAGCGTCAGATACGGCGGTGGGTGGCAATCAGGCGCCATATCAGCCAGATTAAGCAAAACTGCATGCCCTATGATGAAACCTGCAGAAGAAGGCAGCGTCAGGCGCTTCTCCACTGGGCATACGATAGTAGGAAAATATAGCCAAAAAATATGAATGGTAGTATTACCCAAACATGAGCAGTTCCGGTTTGAAAATCAATAGAATTCCAATAATACCCATAAGTATTCCACCGATTAAATGGGAAGCGCGGGAATATTTACTTTCAATTCCTACTGCCCGCAGTGTGATCATTGCGGTAAAAAAGATGAGCAAATCATCAAACATAAAAATAAGGACATAGAAAGCAAGGTATAGGTAATACTGCCAGGAAGGAAGGTGGGACATGCTAAGGATTTGGGTGTAAATCGCGGGAAGTCCGGCAGAACAGACCAGTTCAATCATGTTCACCATAACAGCAAGAATGATCATCCCGCCAAGAGCAAGGAAAAAATGTTGTTTTTGCGTAATGTCACGAATTCGTATAAACACTTTTTGTCTTTTTTCGTTTCCCATTACCTTACATCCGCCTTGTTTGTTAACGATGTAATCCCGGATATTATAGAAGCTTGCCCCAAGTGCAACTGTACCGATTGCAATCCGTACCCAGAAGATAAACCCGATAAATAAAAAGAGGTTTAGCCACGCCGCAAGAAAGAGAAAATAGACAGATGCAGATGTTACGATAAATGCACTCCCCAGAATCCACATTCGTTTTCTGTCTTTCATACCCAAGAGGATGCTGATAAGAAATAAAAGTGTCCACATGGCACAGGGATTAAATCCGTCAAGAAGGGCTAAAATAAAAGTAAGGACGGGCAGGGAAAAATTTTTGATGGAAACGGCTCCAATAATCGGTAAAGAAAGACTCTCAGGGATGCTTGGTAACTTCGTTGCTTTTTGTTTGTTTGGGTTTTTTGTATGTTCCATTTCGGAAACAAGATCATGACATCCGTTTTTCATTGCAGCGCATACGGCATCTTCAATTTCCTTGCCGGTTGTTTCATCACTGAAATACCCCACTATTTCCTTATCTCCGATGAGGGTGAACGGGACTCCCGGGATCGTTACCCCTAATTTTTTACCGATTTGTGAAAGAAGTTCGGCATTTTCTTTGTCTTGGGTAATTTCATACTCATGTACTGTAAGCATGGGATATTTGGATGTAAGGGTTGTCAAGAATTCCTTTTCTTTGGCACAGTGCGGGCATCCTTGACTCCAAAATAAATGAAGTGTTACGGTATCCGCAAACACAGGGACGGATGTGGTAAGAAAGAGAATAAGTGTGGTAATGAGTTGAAATATTGTTTTCATTATTTTATTGATCCTTATAGCGCATGATCGTTTCAAGGAGTTGTTTTTTTTCAACTTCTCCGCTGAGTCGTACAATTTCTTTTCCGTTTTTATTAAGAAAGACAAAAACGGGAAGTACTCCGTCGGTAATGCCGTATGTTGCTACCATCTTTTTTTCCGTGTCAAAATCATAATAGACGGTTGATAGCCATGGGTTAACCCGTTCTATCTCCTGCCAGCGCGGTCGCATAACCAAACAGCCATTACACCAAACAGCACCAAATTTCAGTACTTTCATACAGTTGCCTCCTTTGTGTTTTTTTGTGTTTTTACCGCAAGAACTGCAATGGCTGTCGTGATGGGGACCGCAAGGATAAGGCCGATACTTCCCACCAGTGTCCGTACGATTTCATCTGCTATGATTTCGTAATTGATGATTTCCTGAAATGGGTGGGGATTGTGTATAAAAAGAAGCAACAGCGGTAATGCGGCGCCCGTATAGACCAATATAAGTGTGTTAACCATCGAAGAAATATGGTCTTGCCCAACGTTCATCGCTCGGCTATACAGTTGGGTAAATCCAAAATTTGGGTTTGCTTCTTGCAGCTGGAAGACGATTGCCGATTGTGAGATGGTAATATCATCCAGTACCCCAAGCACACCGATAATAATTCCCGCCAACAGCAACCCTTTGATATGTATGGATCCCTGCATGATGTTTTGCAAAAAACCGGCTTCTTCGGATGCAAATCCGGTAAGATGTGCAGCTTGGACAAATGTATAGGAAAGTATTCCGGTTATTGTCAGTGCAATAAGGGTGCCTGCAATTGCGGATATCGTTTTTCTGTTAATTCCATGTGAAAGGAAAAAGGATACAGGAATGATGATGATCGATCCGACAATGGCAACGGTGACGGGATTTGAGCCGGATAGAATCTTGGGTAATATAAAAAGAAATATCACCAGAAATGATAATGACATGCCAAGCAGTGATAAAACCCCCCGCCATCTGGCAATAGCGATCGTGCAAATAAGGAAAAGAATAAATAATTGAAGTAAAGCATTCCTACGGACATAATCGGAGATGTAAAAAGTATCTTTTCCGTCATCATCGATAATTTTGCTTATCACAAGCTCATCTCCTTGGCGGTACAGTTGTTGGTTTACCGTTGGGATAATTCCATTTTCCACGGTAATCATATCGCCCCTGCGCGATCCTGACGTAATAAGGATTTCGAGTTTTTGGTAGAGTTTGGATGTTTTTGAAGGCGTTGTTTCTTCGGGTATGCGTAATATTTTCCCCTCAAGTGTTTCTTCTTTGAGGGTAACCGTTGTTGGCGTGGTTTGTGCATGAACGGGGAGCGCACAGCAGATTACCACGACAAGAGATACAAAAAATGAAAAGATGTCTTTCATAAAAAATATTGATCAATCGTGTTCTTCAAACATTTTGTCAAACACAGGATCTTTTTCCCGTAAGTATTCGATTAACATAGCCGCATGTTCTTTTTCCTCATCACGATTATGTGCAAGGATATGTTTGAGTTTGTCATCATTACAGGAATGAAATCGTTCCTCATAGACTGTAATGGCATCCAATTCTTCAATAAGTGATTGACGGGCACGGGCTAAATCCTTTGATTCGTTCGGTTGTTTTTCTGCATCGGAGAGTAAATTGTAACTCATGACTGTTCACCTCCTTCAATTCGTATTGCTTTTCCGCCAATGATAGCGCGCGCGATTTTTTTTTGGGCACTGTCTAATATCCGCGCAAATGTCGGTTGTGATACGTTCATTTTTTTTGCTGCATGCATCTGGTCTAACTCATCCACGTCATAGAGTTTTAAAGCTTCCAATTCATCGGGAAGCACGATGATTTCTTCAAGTTCCCGTAGGGGAATTCCCCTTGGTTTAAAATACATGACATGTGGATTAAACCGTATACAACGCGGCATTATTGGTCGTGACATAGATAGTTATTTTAGTATATCCGATTCTTCTTTTTCCACATCTTCCAATTCTTCCTTCAGTGCTTGTTTATATTCCTTAAGCGCATCTAGTTTTTCTTCTTTTGTTTGTGGAGCATTCCATCCATAATATCGTCCAAGGCCCCGTCCAAATCCATGCATACCCTTTCCGAATCTTCCCATACGGTATCCTTGTCCACATGGCCCCATACCTCGCCCTGTTAGGGGTCCTTGTCCTCGTGGACCGGTTTGATCAAATGTTGGCATAATATTCACCTCCTTTTATTGTTTTGTAATAAGTGTTTTTCGATGATAAGTAGTTTTTGTAAAAGTTGTTTTTTTATTGTTTGAAGTCTTTGTACATATCCTTGCGGAAAAATTTTTTCCTTTTCATCGGGACAGATGCAATATTTACAGTGTGATGTATCGTTGGTGTTTCGCGGACATGAATAATTCATATTATGAATATATATTCATAATAGTATAAAGCAGTATGAGTGTCAAGACTAAAAAGATGTGGCTTAAAGAATAAGTAAACTTATTGCCATAATAATCATTCCAAATACGATGCCGGAAATTGCAGCATGCCCCTGGCAGTATTCAAAGCAGGATGGAAGGAGCTCATCAAAACTTACGTAGACCATGATTCCCGCAACAAAGGCAAATATATATCCGAGTAATTCCGGTGAAAGATAAGGTTGAAGAAGTATATAGGCAATGACAGCACCGATTGGTTCTGCAATGCCTGCTAGAAATGAATACCACAAGGCTTTTCGTTTGCTGTGTGTTGCCAAATATATCGGTGTCGCAACGGCAATACCCTCAGGGATGTTGTGGATTGCCGTTGCCCATGCGATAAAAAATCCAAATGTATTGTTTCCAAGAGAACTGAGGAAAACGGCGATACCCTCCGGAAAATTATGGATTGCAATGGTGATGGCAACAAACACACCGCTTGTCATGAGCTTGTTGTAGGGTGTGCCGTTTTTTATGCTTTTTTTCATCATGTGATTGGGAAGAATAATGTCGATAATCCCGATGAAGAAAATACCTAAGAAGAACATGATGTTTGCGGAAATTACTCCTACAGCTTTTACTGATTCCGGTATAAGTTCAATAAAAGAAATGTAAATCATCGCACCTGCAGATATTCCCAGGAAAAAACTGATGTAGTTGATTTTAAGCTTTTTTGCAAAGAGGAAAAGTATACCACCTATGACGGTTGAAATTCCGGCAAAAAAAGACAATGCAAGGGGAAGCGCTATGGAAAATATTGAAGATGTCATGGGTAGTTGGTATGTTTTAAAAGTTTACAGAGAAACAATCTATGGTATTTTTCGATTATATAATTTTTTATGTGGTTTATCGCCCTTTCACGTTTCAATAACGATTCTTCAAGTCACCATAACAAAGATAACGAATTATATCAATATAATATTCTGAAGTAATTGTTCTGCTGTTCTATATTTTTCCTTGTGGGAAAATCACATATTAAATTATTCAAATGCTTTTTCGTTTATATGATACACACCTTCTTCAATAAATGTTCCTTGCATCGATCCTATCCAACAAATTCAAAACGTGGAACCTTTTTTCCGTGAAGTACTAGTATTTCCGTAAACATCGATAAAGGTCTGATCCAAAGGCTACTTGTAGGGTTGTCGTACAACGGTTCATATACCACATAATCTTCAAGTGTTTCCGAATGTTTCGCAACACCAATAACTTTGTAGAGTTTTCCTGTTTTTGAATGTC
>CAZERT010000005.1:18408-26074 GCA_964515515.1 uncultured Gammaproteobacteria bacterium | reverse complement strand
TTTTGTAGCCACTAAGGGACTCGAACCCCTGACCCCTACTGTGTAAAAGTAGTGCTCTAACCAACTGAGCTAAGTGGCCAAAATGATACGTTGCTATTATACCGGTATATTGGTAAATCTGCACCTTATGATTTTTTTGCTTGACAGTCATAGTATCTAGCCCTAGTCTTAAAGAAGGACGTATGGATACTGCACTGCCCGCTTCATCTCCCCTTGTGTCTCACCACGCATGCAATCGTCTTCGGTCACGGTTTGTTTTCCAAAATACCCCCGTTATCGTAGCAATTGCCGGTGATAGTGGGTCCGGAAAAACGACGTACAGCGATGGTATACGGAAAATCCTTGGACCTTCCATCGTCACGACGATAGAAATGGATGGCTATCATAGTGAAAACCGCTCCCAACGGTCAATTAGTGGACATTTTCCCCTTGACCCGACCTATAACAGGTTGGAACTTTTATCCATGCATCTGGAAAAATTAAAACAGGGTGAGGCTGTTACCATTCCTACGTATAACCATAAAATGGGTGATTTCGGTCCTGACAGAACGATTGAACCAACTCCGGTCATCCTTCTTGAAGGGCTTCACGCACTCTATGATCAGCTTCTTCCCTCTATCGATTTTTCAATATTTGTTGATCCTGATCGCGATGTAAAGTTCAAATGGAAGTATAAACGGGATGTAGAGGCACGAAAACACCAAAGTGATACCTTGCGAAAAGAGATGCTGGAACGGGAGATGTTGTTTAAGCGCTATATAGATTATCAAAAAACGATTGCCAATGTGGTTATCAAAATCCATCCGTCAGAACTTGCAAATTTTGCCCGATATGAGTATCTTGGGCCCGATATTACCGATTTGTATAATATTGAACTTATCTGTGCGACGGCAAAAACGCCGCTTCCGGACATTTCCTTACCACTTAATCTTTCCGCAATCATCGGACAGTACCATGAAGCATTTCTTCTTTCCGTTGTCCCCTCTCGGTATTGGGGGAAAGAGTGTAATACCGTGACACTTGACGGATTTTTTCCCAAAAAAGCAATTGAGGCGCTTATTAATCATATCTTTGAATGTACAGGGATATTTCCGGAAGATATGGTATCGTTTATCCAAGGATCAAGCGCAATTCCTTCCATTACATTTGCACAACTTCTGGTTGCATGGCGTTTTTTGGAAGAAGCCTATTTACTATCCGGTCCACATGATCAATAAACGATTTTTGGCTCCGTTCCCCAAAGGCTAACCGCTTCCGCAAGAGCGCTTTCCGGATGATCTTTTGTATATTGGAGAATTGGTATGTGGGAAACACAACAAGCCCTTGCTTCTATAGCGGCTTCTACACCACGCTCGGCGCCCTTGGGATGACCTAGAACACCTCCACCGAACTGGATGTAACAGTTTGGTCCAAATTTTTCATATACTCTATCCAAGACCCCTGGATGAAGTCCACCAGATGCAACCGGCCAAACCTTTTTCATACCAAACCATTCTTGGCCAAGGGTATGAAAGCGTTCATTGGGTTTGGTTGAGTCTGTCATGAGCAGATCGGCGATCACTTCGCTTTCTCCGTAATCTTCCATTTTCGCTTTTGGGGAACCGGAATGAAGGGAATCAACACCAAGCATCCGATACATTTTTGCCAGTACGACCATAGAGACGGAAAATCCGGACAATGATCCATCCCCACCAATTCCGCTCCCGCTATCGCGTGTTATGAATGCATGCATTGCCCTATGGGCGTGGATTGCAAGTCCGGGATTTTTCAGGCGCATGGTATGAACCGCTGCAAATCCGGTTGTTACAACATCCATCATCATACATATCCCACCATGGTCCTTAATGCGGTTTGCTCGGTTGACCATCGTATCGATTGAGGAATGGGTAACATTGCACAAAAATAGTTTCTTTTTTCCAGTTGAATGTTCCACTTCCCTGATGGCATCCAAAACCATATCGCAACGATCTTCAAATTTTGAAAATGGAAGGCTTGTCAAGTTTTCATCATCCTTGATGAAATTATATGTTCCATTCCCTGCGGTGAGGAGCCGTTTTGCAAGGAGTGCCTGTTGCCTAGCGGTTCTTCCGACTTTGGGCTTGGCAACAGTTCCCATAATCGGCATGGTTCTATCGTCATCGGACTGTTTGAGTAAATCGCGTACTCCCTCAATACCAAATTGGGGTCCCGGAAATGCCGTGACCATAGGCTTTGGAAACCTGATATCAATAATACGTAGACCTTTTAACATTTTCATCCCACCAATATTCCCAACTGGTCCCGCTAAAAATCCGGACATATTATCAGGTTCAAAAAGCTCGGCAATATAGGCAACCTTAAACATTTTCCGTGGTTCGTCGACGTCAAAAACCAAACCCTTAAATTTTTCTGCCATTTCCATACCTGATTCCGGTCCCGATTCAACGGTCGTCCAGGTTCCCGTTGATGATTCTGATGCAACGGAGGCTGCCGCATCGCGGAAGCGTGAAGGGTCGACGGAGTCGGCAAGTTCGATTTTGAATTGCACGATAATATAGCGTTCATCCGCATTTTCCGGTTTCCATCCATTCGGCGCAAAGTAATCAAGTTGAACAGCCATAGGTGCCTCCTTTATTCCATTCTTAAGTATGCATAAACTTGCCGTGGGATGCAAGAAATTTATTTGAAAAAAGGAGTTTACAGAATTTGTTTTCGGGTGATGGTATAGGTTTTGGGATAATAGAGCGGAAATGCAGGAATTTCGTCCATAAACCGTTTTTGGAAGTCCACATAGAGCTTCTGACGAATATCAGGAGATAATTCCTGCCGACCATCCTCCAGAAGCTTATCTATTTTGGGGTTATTATACCCGGTAATATTGGTCCGTTCCTGGGAAGAATGCCAGAGGGCATATTGGTCAGGATCACTGGGAAGATCATGTGCCGATACAAGAACTTGAAATGAATCAGGAAGTTTATTTTCCACGCGCACTTGGGTTTTAATTCCCAACAGATTCCATGATGATGCGACTTTTTGGGCAACATCCAAGTATTGTGAAAATGTGACGATCGTAAGTTCTCCGGAAAGTGAACCTGAACTTACTGGAGCAAGGAGCTTTCCTGCAGTTTTCATATCATAGGAATATTTTTTTAAGTCTTGGGAATATGCCCATGAGGTTTTAGAGATTGGTGAAAGCGCTTGTTCATAGGTTTCTATTGGAGGAACCGCATACGCGAGGGCTTGACGGACATTTTTTTCCTTAAGTAACGGATCGGAAAGGTTAAAATAGAGCGCAACAATCCTGTTATAGTTGGTTGGGGACTTGACCGTCGTATTCACAAATTGTTTCGTTGTCTGATCGAGCGCAGAAAGGTCTTCGATGCGATCTATTTCGCCAAGTTTATATGCCGTCATCGCGAGATTTTCAGTGGTGTAGACATGGTACTCCAGAGAACGGTCATTTTTTTTCTCTACAGGAACCAGACGAAGAATCGAAACCTTATCACCTTTGAGGACAAGTTTGTTTACCCTATATTCACCTATTCCAATAAGTCCTTGTTTGAATAGCGGTTTGGACACGATGAGCGGAAATGGCCCATAGGGGCTTTTAAGCTGTGCAATAATATCCTTGCCTTTTGTGGAAAAGGTAACATCCTTAATGTTGTAAACAATGTCAGAAAGCTGAAGCGAGGTGCCATCATGCCAGGTAGCGGTTTTGGGTACATGAAACATCCATGTTTTTCCGCTGTCTGTGGCATTCCAGCTGGCTGAGAGTGATGGAAGTGCTTCCCCGGATGGTCCGACAGCTGTGAGGCCTGTGCTTATTTTTGTCAGTATTGATTCGGGAAGATTTGTTGGCGTGTAATCTCCCACGATTCCGATCCGGAGCGTTGGCATAAAGTATTGTAAGCGAAGCATTGGCCAAAGCTGAATAAGCAAAACAATGCACGTTGTGCCGATAGCAATTCCTGCAATAAGAAATTTTGTGTATTTTCGGCTTAATTCGCGCGTAAGCCAAAAAACCATTCTTCCGTGGCGTGCAATCGTCATAGTATGAACGGATTATACAAGTAGTAATCCAAGAATACAGACTATCAGAAAGAGAACCGCGACGATAATCGTAAGGCGAAACACTATTTTTTCGGCACCTCGTTTTGTAGAATACCCATCGCTTGGAACGATGCCACTTGTTAGACCGCCTTTGCTATTTTGCAGGAGGATAAGGCCAATAAGAGCTATGCCTAATATAAGCTGGAATATTGAAAGGAGTGTGTTCATACGGGATCTAGTAGCGATAGTAACACGTCAGCTAATTTTTTACTATCATGGCGGATGAGGCTGCGAACGAGGGTATCGCTTTTTTGTTTTTCCACCAAATATCGACTCATGACATCGGTCCGTACGACAGTATAGGGAGTCTCTTGAAGATCATCTAAAACCGGTTCCTCATTGCTTTTTGCATACAATGCAATAGCTTCTTGGGGAATCGGAGCATTATTGATGATAATATGGGTAATTTTATGAGGAATATAGCGTTCAAATGCGCTGACATGGTCGCGTGCCGTATATGCGTATGTTTGTCCGAATTTCGTCATAAGATTCATAATATAGACGATAGGTGCCGTTGTTTTGTGCAGCGCCTCGGAAATACCGTGGACAAGCAGATTTGGCAAAACACTGGTATAAATATCACCAGGTCCAAGAACAATCATATCTGCAGAATGTATAGCCTCCAGTGCATCGGAATTTGCCTCCGCTTCCGGATGGAGATTGAGATTGGTAATCCGAAGCGTGCCGTCATGATTGGGTTCATCGATATCATGCTCTTCAAAGAGCGTTGAACCATCCTCGTATGTTGCAACAAGGTTCGTATCGGTAAACGAAACGGGAATGACGGATCCATGTATCCGAAGGACTTGACCGGTTTGTTTGATTGCCTCCTTTTGGGAACCAAGAATATCAGTAAGTGCCGCCATAAACAGATTTCCAAACGTCATACCTGAAATACCTTCTCCCTTATCGAATCGGTACATGAATAATTTCCGAAGAAGTCCGACTCCGCCATTTTCATTGGAAAGTGCAACAAGACATTGGCGAAGGTCAGAGGTCGGAAGTAATCCAAATTCATCCCTGATGCGTTTATTGCTACCCCCTGAATCACTCATGGACACGATTGCCGAAATTTTATGACCGCTGTTTTTTAACCCTTTTAGTACAACAAAGGTGCCCGTTCCCCCACCGATACAGACAATATTTTTTGGATTTTGATGATGTTTCATATTAGTCGGATAAATCTGCTAAAAGGTTTGAAAATACGGTAATCGTAATGGAAATAATGACCAGTGTCACAATGTAGGTGAATTGGATAGCGGGAACGGTAAACCCAAATGATGAAAAACCGGGGAAAAGCCATGCGGAAACAGAAACGGAAGGAACAAGATAGGTAAACAAATACAGCACAATCACGTTTACAATCCATGAGAGCAATCCAAAGGTCAAAATCGTAATTGGAATAAAAAGTATTTTTAGAAGCGGTTTAATAATAAGGTTAAGAAGGGAAAGTACGACACCGGCAAGAAGGTATCCGATAAACCCCCCCGCTATAGTAAAAGAGGGGATGACAAGGCTGGTAAGCCATAAAGAAGTCATGGAGAAAATGATTGTACGTAAAAAATATTTCACGACACTAATGCTATCAAATACCCACTATCGATTCAAACACAAATTTAGATATAAGCTGTTTTTCGAAGTAGTTTATGATACGAAATGGCAAATCGATGGCTTTCATCCCGGATTCTTTGCAGAAGGCGAAGTGCCGCATGTCCGGGTGGAAGTGTGATGATGGTAAAGGAATCTGCAACCGGAACGATGATTTCCTCCAATCGTTTGGCAAGTCCGATAATTGGTATTGTCGGTGATTTTGATGCGGTAAGTGCACGAAGCGCCGCATGAACCTGGCCTTTTCCCCCATCAACCAGAATGCAATCCGGATAGTTCCATTGCGTATGGGTAAGCCGTCTGGTTATTGCTTCTTCCATTGATTTCACATCATTGGGGGTATTTGTGTGACGGATGCGGAAGCGACGATAGTGCGAAGGGTCGGGAAAACCATTCTCGAATCGTACCATGGAACCAACGGTATATGTACCATAGCTATGGGAAATATCAAAACATTCAAGCGAAGAAAGTTTGGACAAATTCGGGTATGCTTCCGTTTGCAGGAAGGAAAGAAAATCAGATAGTTCGGTATCTGCAAGTTTTCCCCGGATATCCTGTGTGGATTCAAATATCATCGGATCATAAGATCGAAGAAGAGCATTCCGAAGATTTTGGATCATATTGCGAAGATTGATTGATTCTTCAAACTGTTCACGCCGTGCACACTCCTGCATCCGTTTTTCAAGATTCGTTAAGACAACGTGGGATTTTCCGGAAAAAATTGCCGTAATTTTTTGAATTGAGGAGCGATACGTACGGATAGCATGGTTTTTCTCCTCCCCTGCAATGAGACCGGTTATTGCCGATGGACATGGATTGCACAGTCCAATATGCGAGTAAAAACAAGGACGACCGGTACGTATTTTTTGGGTGCAAAATGGAATGCCATGACGGATATCAGACAGTAACATCCTAAGAAATCTAGAGGATTGAAAAGGTCCGAAAATATTCGCTTTCGGATACCGGGGAAGTTCTGTTTGCCGGCAAAATATAATCCGCGGAAGCACTTCGTGTGTTGTGATGACAAGGTATACCGGACTTTTATCGTCTTTGGCAAGTGAGTTGTATTTCGGTTGGTATTTTTTGATTAATTTTGCTTCCAACAGGAGTGCATCAAATTCCGTCAATGTTTTTTTGTAAGCAATTTTTTTGATCTCGGGGACCAAGTAAGCAGTTTTATATCCCAAGGCTTGGGATGATCGGAAATACGAGGATACCCGTTTTTTTAGATCTTTTGCTTTTCCGATATAGATTACGGTTCCGGCATGGTCAAAGTAGCGATACACACCAGGCGCGTGAGGGATTAGGCTGATCGTTTTTTTGAAAGCATCCATAGGAATACTAGAGCCAACAGAAGAAAGAGAATCGGAATAGCATACCAGTACAATGGTTGTACCGTAAATTGGAGTTCACGCATTGTTGTTTGATTGACGATAACACGGATTCTTCCCGGCGTACTGTCAAAAATTTTTCGGATAGGAATTGAAACGGGAATTTCGATACTAGATTTTGGTAAAATCGTATCGATGGTTTCACTGCGATGTAATACATACGGGAATGCATCGATGGAAACGGGAATTTTTTCCAGATTTTCCGAGGAAATGTTGGTAATTTTTATGACTCCTTGAAATGTTCTTCCCGCTTGAACACTTGGCGGAAACTCAAACATAATCGTGAAAAGTTCCTGTTGTGCCGGTTGTTTTGATTCTAAAAATTCAACATGAATACTTTTTCCTTGTGAATGTTCCGGTTTAAATTCTCCGGGAGAAGGCGGTTGAACTGAAGATATACCGTGGATAGCTAGAGCAATATGACGGAAATCAAAGAAAGAAAAGTAATCAATACCACCTGTTGTTTTTGCCCATGTTGGATCGACACTTACCCACGTTTTTGTTAACGGATTAAAATACTCAGGCCATGCATGCAGGACATCGGAATCGGCAAGCAAAGGCCGTAGCTTTGGATCATC
>CAZERT010000005.1:14401-18308 GCA_964515515.1 uncultured Gammaproteobacteria bacterium | reverse complement strand
GTGTCATTTGGATTGATTTTATATTGGGCAAGAGTATTTCCGTCCGGATCAACGATGATTTTTTCAGGTTTTGGATCAAGCGATACAATTGTTGCCGATTGATATGCGGTTGTTGGGGGAAGTGTGATTGAAGACAAAATTGGATCAGAAGATGGATTATCAATCGGATAGTCTATTGTTAAACGGTATTTTTGTGTTGTTCCAAATGACGCGATAACACCTGTTTTTTTAATTTCTTCCTTTTTCCAAAGTAACGCATTTCCGACAGGTTTTGGATTTGCATAGGCAAGAGGACCGATTTCAGGAGCTGTTGTTAAATGGACAGTATAGTCTCCCGTAAATGTTTCATCAGAGAGTGCGGGGATCCGGACCTCCCAAATAGTACCGATTTTTTTTGCATTAGAAGAACTCAAATAGCGCAGATGAAACGGAAGCGTTTTACCAATACCGACAGGATGATCGTTAAATTCAACGGAAATATTCGTTTTTCCGTTCATTTTAACGACAGTAGGTTCAATCGTACCAGTATTGTCATAGGCAGTAACATCGGAAATATCTGCATCAACGGAGAGCGTATATTGCCTGGGATAGTATGAATCCTGCAAATTTGTTAGGATTATTTTTTGCGAAACCATCGTCATGCCATTTGACAGGACGGTGTATGAAACATCGTGATCAGCCGTAAAATCTTCTGTTGCAAAAAGAGGAGTATGGATGGACAAAACAGGCAGTATACAACAAACGAAAAATACTGTTGTAATTATGTGCCAGAGTCGTTTCATACAGCTCGTAAAAATTCTCCGGTGATTGATGCAGGGTTCTTTGCAATTTCTCCTACCGTTCCCTGGGCAATTATTTTCCCTCCATTTTCCCCACCACCCGGACCCATATCAAGTATCCAATCGGCATTTTTAATAATATCGAGATTATGTTCGATCACGATGACGGTATTACCTTTTTTTACTAACTGCGAAAGGACATGGAGAAGTTTGTCCAGATCAGCGAAATGAAGTCCTGTCGTTGGTTCATCCAAGATATAAAGTGTTTTTCCGCTCGAACGCCGCGATAATTCCGTTGCAAGTTTTACCCGTTGTGCCTCTCCTCCCGATAATGTGGTTGCACTTTGCCCAAGGGACATATATCCAAGGCCAACTTCAAAAAGTGTATCGAGTTTTTCCTTAATTGCAGGTTGGTTCGTAAAGAAATCCCGGGCTTCTTCTACCGTCATAGCCAAAACATCGGCGATTGATTTATCCTTAAACAGGATATCGAGTGTTTCCTGATTGTACCGTGTTCCATGGCAGACTTCACAGGTCACGTAAATATCAGACAAAAACTGCATTTCAATTTTTTTTAGTCCTTCCCCTTCGCATGCCTCACAGCGCCCCCCCTTCATATTGAAGGAAAATCTTCCCGGCGTAAACCCATGGGAACGGGCTGATGGTGTTTGGGCATACAGCTCACGGATAGGTGTAAAAAGTCCGGTGTAAGTGGAAGGATTGCTGCGTGGAGTCCTTCCGATTGGAGATTGGTCAATTAATATGGTCTTGTCGATTGCTTCCAGTCCTATAATTTCCTGAAACGGACCGGGTTTTGCTTTGGAATAGGAAATAAGCGATTTTTCCAGTGCAGGATAAAGCGTTTCTACAATGAGGGATGATTTTCCCGAACCTGACACTCCGGTAATCACCACAAATTTTCCAAGCGGAATGGATGCAGTTACATCTTTTAGATTGTGATGAGTTACTCCGCGGATTTGTAAACGGGGGGTTTGTGAGTCAACAGCCTCTTTTTGTCGTACGATATTTTTTTTGTTCGATAAATATTGCCCAGTCAAGGATTTTTTAGATGCAATAATATCCGCATATGTTCCTTGTGCAACCACAGTGCCGCCATTTCTTCCCGCACCAGGACCAAAATCGATAATAGTATCTGCTGCCTCCATCATGTCGCGATCATGTTCTACCACGAGCACCGTATTACCCAGATTGCGAAGGTTTTTGAGTGTCGTAATAAGTTTGGCATTATCGCGTTGATGCAGTCCGATGGAAGGCTCATCCAGTACATACAGTACTCCGGATAACCCGGAACCAATTTGGGATGCCAGGCGAATGCGTTGGGATTCCCCTCCTGAAAGAGATCCTGCTTTGCGTGATAACGTTAAATATTCAAGACCAACATTTGAAAGGAATCCGAGTCGTGATTCCAATTCTTTTTTAATAGGAGCTGCAATTATCGCTTCGTTGTCGGATATATTGGGATTGTCGTTGGTAAGCTGGGAAATCCAGGCAATAGCTTTTGTAATGGAAAAGTCCGATACAACAGGTAATGTGGTTTGTGCAACCGTAACGTTTCTACTTGTTTCCCCAAGTCGCGTTCCTTTACATTCACTGCATATTTCTTCGATCATGAATTTTTCAATTTCTTCCCTGATCCAACTTGATGATGTTTCATTGTACCGGCGCATCAGTTCCGGGATAATTCCTGAAAACGATTCGTGAATCACTGTTTTTTCTCCAAACCGGTTATTTCCGGAAACATCATATTGGTGATCGCCAGTTCCAAAAAGCAAAATCTGTTTTTGTTCTTCTGAAAGCGTTTCTATTTGTGCTTTGATATCTATTCCGTTGGAAGCTGCTGCTGTTGTGACAATTCGGGAGAACCAGGAATCATGGGAAAATGTTTTTGCAAAAGGTAAAATTCCTCCTTCGGAAATTGAAAGCTCATCCCGGAAAACGAGAGAAGGATCAATCCGGGTAACAACCCCCAAACCGTTGCAGGTTGGACATGCACCTTGGGGAGAGTTAAAGGAAAAACTTCGAGGTTCCAGTTCCGGAATGGAAATTCCGCAATCAGGGCAAGAAAAGTGTTGGGAAAATTGAAAATCCTTTGTCGTTTTGGGTTTTTCCGGCATGGAAAAAACGTGATCCGTAATTTCGGAAAAAATTACGTATCCTCCGGAAAGCGTGACAGCCTGTTCAATAGAGGTCCTCATACGGGTAAGCAATTCCTGTTTTAACTCTTCGTTTCTAATGATCTGTTTGGTTACGGAGAGCCGATCGATGACACAATCTACTGTGTGGCGATTTGTGCGGATCAGAAAAATATCTTCGTCAAGTCCATAATATGTTTTATCCACTCGGACCATACGAAACCCTTTGGTCCGCAGATTTCCAAACAGCTGCGTAAATTCCCCTTTTCTATCCCGGATAACCGGTGAAAGGATAAAGAAAAATACAGGATGAGATCCAAGAGATTTTTCAATTGCGATAAGCATTTGATCGGTTATCTGATCGATCGTATTTCGTGCAATTTCCCTGCCACACTGTGGACAATGGGGGTGCCCGATCCGAGCATATAAAAGCCGCAGATAATCATAGATTTCCGTAACGGTTCCAACGGTGGAGCGAGGGTTATTGGATTTTGTTTTTTGATCAATGGCTATTGCCGGTGACAATCCGTCTATCCTATCAACATCGGGTTTATCCATAATTCCCAAAAACTGTCGTGCATAGGAAGAAAGAGATTCAACGTACCGCCGCTGCCCTTCGGCATAGATCGTATCAAATGCCATGGAAGATTTTCCGGATCCCGATACTCCGGTCATGACAGTAAAGGTATTTTTTGGAATGTGCACGGTGATATTTTGCAGGTTATGCATTCTGGCACCGGTCACAACAAGTTCTGAATTGATTTTTGTCTGCATAGGAAAATTCTGCGAGCTTCTATTATACCCGTTTTTTTAGTTCCCGTATCGTATCGCGGTATTGCATGGCCGTTTCGAAATCGAGGTTCTTGCTGCTTTCCTTCATCAGTTGCGTCAGATAATGTATTTTTTTCGTAATATCTGCAGGAGTGAGTTCGTCAGGATGGATAGATTCCAGTATGTGCTGTGGATCTTTTTTTG
>CAZERT010000005.1:0-14301 GCA_964515515.1 uncultured Gammaproteobacteria bacterium | reverse complement strand
GGAGTGAGTTCGTCAGGATGGATAGATTCCAGTATGTGCTGTGGATCTTTTTTTGTCTGATTATTATCCTGGTGTACCCGATTCGTAAGATCGGGACGGATGGATTTTGAAATTGTCGTAGGTGTCACGCTATGCTTCCTATTCCATTCTTCCTGTACACTCCGGCGGCGTGATACTTCCTCCATTGCCTGTTTCATGGACCGTGTTACCCTATCGGCATATAAAATAACCTTCCCGCCAATATTTCGTGCCGCACGGCCCATGGTTTGGATAAGGCTGGTCCGGCTTCGGAGAAACCCTTCCTTGTCCGCATCCAAAATAACAACAAGCGACACTTCCGGAAGATCAAGACCTTCCCGCAGGAGATTGACGCCGATTATTACATCAATTGTGCCTTTGCGAAGATCCGTAAGGATATCGGATCGGTCAAGGGTTTCTACATCGGAATGCAGGTATGAAACCCGGACAGCACGTTCCTTTAAATATTCAGTTAAATCTTCAGCAATACGTTTGGTGAGTGTTGTTACCAACACCCGTTCGTGTTTGTCTGCCCGAATTTGAATCTCCTGTATGACATCAGCAATCTGACCGGTACTTGGCCGTACTTCCACTTCCGGATCAATAAGTCCAGTCGGACGCACAAATTGTTCTACAATTGTCTGATTGCTGTAGGAAAGCTCCCAATCATCCGGTGTTGCAGATACATAAATGGTAGAAGGTGTCCTGCGTAAAAATTCATCAAACGTGAGCGGCCGGTTGTCCAGTGCCGCGGGTAACCGAAAGCCAAAATCTATCAATGTTTGCTTTCTGCTTCTGTCTCCGTTATACATACCCCGGATTTGGGGGATCGTCATGTGGGATTCGTCTATCACCAGAAGCCACTGTTTATAGGTTTGGGAATAATAATCAAAGAGCGTATACGGTGCATCACCTGGACTTCGCTCTTCAAAATACCGGGAGTAATTTTCAATACCGTTGACGTATCCCATTTCGCGGATCATTTCCAGATCGTGGGTCACCCGTTGTTTAATCCGAAACGCCTCGACAACCTTTCCCTGTTTAGTAAATGTTTCCACCTGCGTCTCCATATCGCGCTCTATCTGCTCAAATATTTTTTTGTTGGAGGACGTATCCGTCATAAAGTGTTTTGCAGGATAGACAACAAACGTATCGGGTTTTGCCAGAAGGGCAAGGTCCGTTTTTGCCCGTTCTTCCACAGAAACAAGATGCGATTCGTTAAATTCCAGACGGATGACAGTATCCGTATATGCCAAAAAAATATCAATGGCGTCACCACGTACCCGAAATGTTCCACGCTCACCTTCCCAATCATTCCTGGCATATTGGAGTGTTACCAGACGATTGATAACTGCCGTTTGGGAGAGTTCCATCCCAACTCTTCCCTCCAGGACGAATTGACCGTACTCACGCGGTGATCCAATGTTATAAATACAGGAAACCGACGCTACGGTAATCGTATCTGGTCGCGTCAGGATATTCATGGTTGCGGCAAGACGGAGTTTATCGATTTCTTCGTTGATTTGGGTTTCTTTTTCGATATACGTATCAGATTGGGGAATATATGCTTCCGGTTGATAATAATCATAATAGGAAACGAAATACGAGACTGCGTTTTTCGGGAAGAATTCCTTAAATTCCTGATACAGTTGGCCAGCAAGAGTTTTATTATGCGAGATTACGAGCGTCGGCAGCTGAAGTTTTTCGATCACGTTTGCGATGGTAAACGTTTTTCCACTACCCGTTACGCCAACAAGCACCTGGTGGTTTTTGCCATTGGTAGTGTTTGCAATAAGCGATGCGATTGCCTCCGGTTGGTCGCCGCTTGGGACATATGGTGATGAAAGGATAAACATACTTATTGGGTTTTATTCGGGTATACTCCCCATATTACCCGAAAATATCCCTGTTGACAATTCGCCTTTTATTAGGGTATTACTGTAATATACGAAAGGATGTTTGGGTAACACTATGCCTCCTACATTATATACAAAAGAACGGGAACTTCTTGATTTTATCATGCAATTTGTCCAGCGATTTGGCTATGCGCCAACGCTTCGGGAAATCGGTGAAGGTACCGGTATCGGTTCCGTTGCAACTGTTCACGAACATTTGGAAAATCTTCGCCTTAAAGGATATATAAAAAAGCTTGACGGTACGGCACGGGGTATTGAAATCCTTCATGAACGGTATAGAACCGGTATTCATGAGGCGGCTGTTGAACTTCCTATTCTTGGATTTATCGCGGCAGGAGCACCTCTTGAACCATATACGGATCCCAATTCCTATCTTTCCGTTGCTCCATCGATGATTTCCAACAACAAGGCGAATTATGTATTGCAAGTAAAGGGAACATCCATGATTGATGACGGAATCCTTGATGGTGATTATGTCGTGATACAACATCAGGATGATGCCGCAAACGGAGATATTGTTGTTGCTTTGTTACCCAATGGTCTTGCAACGCTCAAGCGCATTTATTTTGAAAAAGATCGGATCAAGCTCATGCCCGCAAATGCCGCCATGTCCCCCATTTTTACGACTCATGTGAAGATTCAGGGACGGGTGATCGGAGTGATCCGGAAATACAGTGCGTAACACTGTATACAGTATACGGTATACAGTATACTGCGATGTTAATTTTTTGCTTTTTCAGCCGCTACCTGCTTTTCAGTCCGTTTTTCCTTCAGGTATTCAATAACAGCCGGAAGCACGGAAATGAAAATAATGGCAAATATCACGATGGAAAAGTTTTTCTTCACAAATTCTAAATTTCCGAAAAAATATCCGCCCAGACTAAAAATCGTTACCCATAAAAGACCGCCAATAACGTTATAGGAAATAAAATGTCCATACGACATTTTTCCAACACCGGCAACAAAAGGTGCAAAGGTGCGGACAATCGGTACAAACCGTGCAATGATGATTGTCTTTCCGCCGTACTTTTCAAAATAGGCATGCGTTTTATCCAGATATTCCTTTTTCAGAAACCTGATTTTTCCGTTGAATGCTTTTGGGCCGATGGTATGCCCAATCCAATAGTTTGCCGTATCGCCCAAAATAGCCGCAACTACCAAAAGAAGCCATAACGGCACGATATGGAATGATCCGATAGCTGCAAATGCCCCAGCGGCAAAAATAAGTGAATCGCCAGGAAGAAACGGTGTTATCACAAATCCCGTTTCCATAAAGATAACGAAAAACAAGAGTACATAGGAAAGGACACCGTAGGTTTGGATAATAGTGTTGAGGTGCTTGTCTATATGAAGAAAAAATTCAAAAATGGATAGAATGATGTTCATACTCGTTTCCTGCTATGATACCCCTATACAATAAAAAAGGCGCGATACAATACATGCGCCATCTAGAGATATTATATGGGAACACTTTTTTGCGTGTCAACGCCAATTGGAAACTTGGAAGATATTACACTTCGTGCCAAGGCAACACTCCTTCGGGTACCTATAATCGTGTGTGAAGATACGAAACGGACATCGCTTCTTATCCATACGTACGAAGAACGCGATAGTGTAGTACCAATCCACCATACGTATATCCGCTATGACCGCTTTACCGAAGGGAAAAGAAATCCCGAGCTTTTAGATATGTTGGAAAAAGGACAGGATATCGCACTGTGTTCCGATGCCGGAACGCCACTTCTATCCGATCCCGGATATCAACTGGTAGTACTATGCCGGAAGAAGAATATCCCCATTGTTGTTGTTCCCGGCGCATCAGCGCTGCTTGCAGCCCTTGTTGCATCAGGACTTCCTGCGACCCCTCTGTTATTTTACGGTTTTCCACCTGAAAAAACTGCAAACCAAACGCGTCTTCTTGCATCGCTTCGGCAGATGGCCATTGCAAACCCTGATTTTCACCCAACTGTCGTGTTCTATATTTCCCCCTACGAACTTGAAAAATTCCTGACGCTTTGTGTTTCAATTCTTGGTAATATCAACATGACAATTGCCCGCGAACTTACCAAAGTACATGAGGAAGTTGTAACGGGCCCTGTTTTGGATATGATACCGAGATTTTCCCATCCGAAGGGAGAATTTGTACTTCTTTTTTCACTCAAGTGAAATCCGTACGTCAAGAGCTATCGGATGTTTGTTGGTACGAGCCGGATAGATACAGAGTGGATTGATGTCCAATTCCGAAATGGAGGGGTAATCCCTGGAAAGTTTTGTAACGGCTGAAATGGCAGTGTAGAGATCATCCCACGAATATGCTTCTTTTCCGCGATAGCCGTTGATAATGGAGGCAATTTTGAGCTTTTTGAGCGCATGATTCCATCCCGTTTTTGTGGATGGATCAAACTGCATAGCAACGTCTCCCTGAAGTTCAACCAAAATACCTCCCGCTCCGCATACGATAACCGTTCCAAGACCAATTTCTCGCCGGAATCCAATAAGCAGTTCCACGGCATTAAGTTGGTCTGCCATTTCGCTGACCAGAAACCCCTCTATGGTTGCATTTGGAGCGGTTTTTGAAAGAGTAAGCTTCATGGATGCAATTGATGCCATAACATGCTGTTTAGGAACGGAAAGCGCCACACCTCCTACATCGGTTTTATGGGAAATTTGCCGGGAAATCACCTTGACGGCACACAGATCTGATGGAATAGTTTCAAGTGCCTGTTGATCCGTATCTGTTGGAATCGGATTGATTGTAATGCTGACAGGAACTCGCAGGCCATAAGATGCAATAAGCTGTGAAGCATCGGTAAGCACCAGTTGTTGGTGATTGGCAATTTTACCTGCGATTGATTCATCAAGCGGTTTTTTTTGGCATTCGGGAAGAGCAATTGCGGCTTCCTTTCTCCGCACTGCATAGCTCGTAAGTGCAGCAATGGAACGCACGGCATCCTCCGGATAGCGGAATGTGGCAACTGCATGATCACGAAGATACATCATACCTTTTTGAACCGTTGCATCTCCCATAAATGATGCCGTGATCGGTTTTTGTGTCGTTTGTTTGAGATCCGTGATTGCTTTTGCGGTTTCTTCAACTTCGGTCGTCGACTGGGGTGTAAGAATGGTTACGATACTTGACACATTGGTATCTCCAATCAGGGCTATTAGCCCTTTTTCATATCTTGGGGCGGGTGCATCCCCAAGAACATCCATAGGGTTAGCACTATGGCCGACAGGCGCAACAACAGCAGTAAGTTCTTTGTGCGTGTTTTCTTCATACTGAGCCATCATCAGGCCGTTTGCAACCGCGGTGTCTGTAGCCAATATCCCCGGTCCTCCGGCGTTTGTTAAAATTGCAACCCTATTCCCCTCGGGAACACTGTTATATGCAAAGCATGCCGCAGTGGTGAGTAAATCCTCGATGGTATCGACTCGGGTAATATTTGCTTGGGAAAATAACGCAGCATAGGCTTTTGCATTCCCGCTTATTGAACCGGTATGTGATTGTGCCGCCTTTGCTCCTGCATCTGTTTGACCGGCTTTAAGAATTACAATCGGTTTTGGCGGATTGGAGGAAGAAAATTTTTCAGAAAGCGCAAGAAGCCGTGGCGCATCGTGGAGTGATTCCACATATAGGCACACAACCTTTGTGTCCGTATCCGTCAGAAAGTATTCCAAAAGGTCGTATTCGCAGATATCCGCCTTGTTACCGATGGAGACAAATTTGGAAAATCCGATACGGAGTTCATTGGCATAGTCGATCATGGATGCGCAGATTGCGCCGCTTTGCGATATGAATGCAATAGGACCGGGTGTGGGATTATTGCCTGCAAATGAAGCATTGAGATGGATGGAGGGGTTTAATATTCCAAGACAATTCGGGCCGATAAGGGAAATGGAATATTTTTGCGCAATGGTAACAAGATCCGCCTCCTTTTTCTTTCCGTCTTCCCCCAGTTCCCCAAAACCGGAAGAGATGATGACCGCATGGGGAATATGTGCCTCTCCACACAGGGTAAGCACATCCGGCACGGCTTGTGAAGGAACAATGATAACAGCAAGGTCAACCGGCGCCCCGATATGGGTAACATCGGGAAAGCACGGAAGGTTGGCAATTGTTTGGGCGTT
This sequence comes from uncultured Gammaproteobacteria bacterium, assembly GCA_964515515.1. GTDB lineage: Bacteria > Patescibacteriota > Microgenomatia > UBA10105 > UBA927 > CAZERT01. Next base: position 8,239 of record CAZERT010000005.1, on the reverse strand, counting down.
GGGATTGACGGGATAGATTTTTCCGCTGTAACCATACCGGATGATGTTGGAAAGCAGTGTTCCCCCAACAGAATGTTCATTTCTCGATGCTCCGATAACAGTAATGGAAGAGGGATAAAACAATTTCTGCAGATCTCTCATGATTTTTTCTGCGCCAAATACAAAAGCTCCGTTTCAATCTGAAGAAGCCGGTTGTATTTAGCAATGCGTTCTCCCCGTGCGGGAGCTCCGAATTTTACATAATCGCTTTGTACGGCCACAGCAAGATCAGCAATAAAGGTATCATTTGTTTCGCCCGACCTATGGGAAAGCACGGTTTTGATATCGTGGTCATCTGCCATCTTAATGGTCCGGAAAACTTCAGTCAGCGTTCCGATCTGGTTTGGTTTGATGATAAGGGCAGTACAGCTTTTTTCCGTAATCGCCTTTTCCAGTCGTTTTGGGTTGGTCACACACAGATCATCCCCAACGATCAGGACCTGCTTACCAAGTTCCCCGGTAAGGCGAGTCCAAGACGCCCAGTCGTTTTCTTCCAGAGCATCTTCCAAAAGAAGGAGATGATATTTTTCGTACAATTCTTTTAAAAACGCAATAAATTCGTTTGCCGTATAGGGAACCGGACGGTCTTTAATATGGTATCCGCGGTCTTTTTTGAAATTTGATGCGGCAAGATCAAGGCCTAAAAATACGTCCATATTTAATCGATATGGCGTGTTACGAATGGCTTCCGAAACTACTTCCAGTCCATCGATATTGGTAAACAGGGTTGGTGCAAATCCCCCTTCATCACCCACGTTATGGGAGGCATTTCGATTAATCAAGATATCCTTCAGGCTATTGTAGATTTCCACACCGATCTGAAGCGCCTGGGAAAACGGTTTATTGGATGCCGGGATAATATGAAATTCCTGAAAATCCAGATTCCACGATGCATGTTTTCCACCGTTGACGACATTAAATAAAGGGGAAGGAATACGGATCATATCTACCTTACGGTACGCGGAATAGAGAAAATTTAGATACCGATACAGTGGGACCGATGTTGCTTGCGACGTTGCAACGGCTGCAGCAAGGGAAACGGACAGAATTGCATTTGCCCCAAGTTTTGATTTATTTTCCGTTCCGTCAAGGGATATCATCAGCTCATCCAAGCCTTTTTGATCTACCGCGTTTTTCCCTTTGATTGCAGGGCCTATGATGCTGTTAACGTTTGTAACAGCTTTTTGTACCCCCATTCCTAAATACCGGTTGGGATCCTTGTCGCGTAGTTCAAAGGCTTCACCAGTTCCAACAGACGCTCCGGAGGGAACGCACGCAGTTCCGCGATAACCGCTATCCAGGATAACAGTAGTTTCTACAGTTGGGGATCCGCGGGAATCAAGAATCTCCCTGGAATAGACGCCGTATATGGTGGTTGCAGGAACATTGGCCATACTATCTTACTTTTTCTTTGTCACCAGACGTTTTTCCGCTAGGGCAACCGTTTCCCGCACACGGTCAATTGCATCGGGATTAACAGATACACTGGTAATTCCCCAGGATACAAGTTTTTCCACAATTTCCGGATAATCGGATGGTGCCTGTCCGCAGATGGATGAGGCAACACCCCGTTTGGATGCGGATTTGATGACGTGTTCAAGCGCCCACAGAACCGATGGGTCAAGTTCGGAAAAGTCATGGGCTACTTCGCTGTTATCCCTATCGGTTCCCAGCATTAACATGGTTAAATCATTGGAACCAATCGAAATTCCGTCTACACCAACATCAAGGAAATCATCAATCCGTATGATGTTGGTAGGAATTTCTACCATCATATAGAGTTTAAAAGATTGTGAACGCGACAGTCCGTTTGATGCAAGGATTTTCTTCACTTCCAAAAGCTCCTTGGGATTGCGTACAAATGGAATCATGACGTGCAGGTTCTTAAATCCCATCTTATTGCGGACTTTTTTGATTGCTTCGATTTCCATCTCGAACACTTTTGCATCTGCTATGTAGCGGGCTGCACCGCGGAATCCAAGCATCGGATTTGGCTCTTCCGGTTCATAGGCAGCGCCACCTTTGAGGTTTCTATATTCATTTGTTTTAAAATCCGTTGCGCGGTAGATAACCGGACGGGGTGAAAATGCTTCGCAAAACTCCGAGATATGTTCAGAGAGCGTATCGATGAAAACGTGCTGCTTTTTTTCTTCAATGAGTTTTCGCGGATGCGTACCGATATCGGCAATCATAAATTCTGCCCGCAAAAGCCCGACACCGTCAACTTGGCGTTTGGAAAGCTCTTTTGCCCTATCAGGTTCGGCAAGATTTACCATGACTTTTGTTGCCGTAATAATTGGTGCCCTTTTCACCAGAGCTGCCTTGGCATCTTCAATTTTTTGCCGATCACCGCTTGAAAGCGCGCCCTTAAAAATTTGTCCTGTCGCGCCATTGACTGTGACGACCATTTTATCCTTGAGTTTAGACATAACCCCTGCGGTTCCTACAACTGCCGGAATTCCCAGTTCCCTGGAAACAATTGCAGCATGGGATGTTCTTCCTCCCCGTTCAGTTACGATAGCTGCCGCTTTTTTCATAGCCGGGACATAATCCGGATTGGTCTGCTCTGCAACAAGAACATCACCGGTTTGTATTTTATGGATTTCCTTTGCAGACCCAAGGATTTTTACGATACCGGATGCTATACCAGGACTAGCAGGATCCCCTTTTAATAGTTCTTCCATTTTGGAAAGCGTGATGGAACCTGCCTTCATGTCTTTTCCCGCTGTTGTGACAGGTCTGGTTTGGACGAGAAATACATGACCGTTTTCAATTGCCCATTCGCTGTCCTGGGGGAAGTAGTAATGTTTTTCCAGTTTCCTGGCAAGTTCGGCAAGCTCATGGATCATTGTATCCGTCAGTTTGACTTTGCTGCCTTCCTTTTTGGAAAGAGGGATGACTTCGTTCCCTGATCCTTTTTTGCGCATGAGTTTTTCCTGCGTATTGACGACGCGTTTGGTGATTTTGTCTGATTTTTTATCCACTTCATAGTGGTCGGGAGTTACCATACCTTGCACGATCATTTCCCCGAGTCCAAAAATTGCCTCGATCATGATCGTATTTTTATCGTTTGTGACGGGATCGATCGTAAACATGATACCGGACCGATCGGCGTTGACCATCTTTTGTACTGGGACGGCAATTCCTACCTTAAAATGATCAAATTTGTTCGTCTGTCGGTAGAAAATTGCCCGTTGGGTAAACAAGGATGCCCAGCATTCCCGGACTTTTTCCAGAAGTGCCGCTTCGCCAGTCACGTTTAAAAACGTCTCCTGCTGTCCGGCAAACGATGCACCGGGCAGATCCTCTGCGGTTGCACTGGAGCGAACTGCTACCATTGGATGTCTCAGGATTGAATGCTCCATCTTTGAGTAAGAGTCAATAATGAGTTTGGAAATATCCTTGGGAAACGGTGCATGGACAATGGCTTTGCGGATTTTTACCGATGCATGCTCCAAAGCGTGAGAATCATTGACGTCCAAATTACCCAAATATTCTTTAATTGTTTCCCGAAGATTGTTTGCATCCAAAAATGCGTAATATGCTTGAGCCGTTACAATAAATCCTTGTGGAACCGGGAAGCCAGCTTGTGTCATTTCGCCAAGGTTTGCCCCCTTGCCACCGACTATTGCGCCGTCTTCCTTATCCACATCATGAAACCATACGACGTATTTTTGCTTCATATATATCCAGTATGGAGATTTTCCCCCAAACACGCAAGCAACAAATCCGTCCAAAACTGGGCAGATAGTTTACATGCAGGTTATAGGTGATCAATCACCGGTATGCCTCCGAAATCAGTCTTTTTAATACTTGTATATTTTGTATTTTTTAATAGAGCCGGACTTCCGTTTTGCTCAACTATATAATATGCAAACCCCTGCATTTTTTGTACAAGTTTATAATCTGCATGCCCGGGAAGGCTCACAGGGTCCTTTTCCTCAAAATCGACGGGGCTTGTATCTGCAGTTACAAAATAAGTTTCCCCGGTATTGGCCACAAGATGACCATAGGATGGCGGCATATAAATTGAATCTCCGGCCTTAACCGAAATTGCCTTGAATTCATCCACAACATCGGCAATCATTTCCCCATGTGCATCAACTGCCAATTTCTGAAGGAGAGCAACACCGGTTCCACGAAGCACCCAATATGTTTCATCTAATTTTCCGATATGATAATGCCCGTATGTTTTTATATATTCACCACTGATTGTTCCCGGTTCCCATACTGTAATATTATTCTGTTTTACACCACCTCGGATCATATAATAATGGACAGCCGGTCCTACACCATTTTGATCCATAAGCACTTCTTTCATTTTGTCGTGTGTGCGCGGCGCAAAATGTTTCGGAACAAAAGAAAAATCTATGTTCATAGGGAATCTCCTTTCACAGTCGGACACTGGGTAATAATATATGATGTGTGTTTTTCTATAGCCATAAGGTCGTAGTGACCTACGGAGTACGGGATTATTGCACTGTGCCCTGCTGTGATGGTTAATGTTCTTTCAGTTGCAGTAAGGGTAAGAGAACCAGCGTTTACAAAAATATGCACAAAAGAATCCTGTGTCGAAAGGGATGTTTTTCCCAAGAGACTATGTATCTCCATTGAATAATATTTATTTTTAACTAGCATTCCGTCTTGGATATTTTTCTTGGCATGAATCGGATTATTGTGAACGGGGTTTGTATCCAGATAGGAAAAAAAATCGTTAATGGTTAAGGTTCGAACCGAACCGTCATCCAAAAATTTACCTTGATCAAAAGACCGCAAGGTTGAATACTCATCGGCAACATCTTCCTGTACTTCGTACAAAATATTTCCCTGGGGATACAAAGGATCTTCCTCCCAAGAATGATGAATTCCGCCCAAACTTAAATCGATTAGATCACCTGCATGTGTTTGAACTGTATTGACGAATTGCCATGGGTTAAGAATTTTGATTTTTTCCTCTGCCAGTCGTTTGGCATCTGCTAAAGACAATTGCCCTGAAGTTACTTTACTACTTAGCTCTTGCATGTAGGCATCGATTGTTTGACATACACTTTTATATTCTTGTTTAGATGCTCCGGAAGAAAGACCAAATGTGCATGTTCCTGGTTCAAAATAATACCAGGTTTCTGCTTTCGGTTTCCATCTTTTTGAAGTGGTGCCATGGGGAATATGAAGTTGGAATGAATTACCACGAGCTTGTGTAAATTTTATAAGAATTGGGATTGTTGTGAATCGCGCCGCAACATCATGTCCTAAAAATCCTTCCGGGTCTTTTGAAATTATGTCGGTAATGGGAGTTGCATTGTTTTCGGTAGGGGTATTTTTTACCAACGGAAGAAACGATGGATCATTCGTATCGGTTATAGATGGATATATTCGTGATTTTCCGAATAATTCATAACTTTGTCCGATTTTTGTATTTTTAAGTACCTCTTTTTCCGCCCATCCCTTTTTTTGTGCGATATACATTCCACCCCATGTTGGTTGTGGGATAAGAAAGGGTTCGATAATCAACGGTGAAAATTTCATAGTATTATGTGGTTGTAACCATGTTTAAGAGTTGTTTATGGATATGTCCATTGGATATAACAAACCCGTTTTCCATATTCCCCGGGGTTATGGGATTACCCGCATAATCCGTTACTTTTCCGCCGGCACGCTCAACAAGCAGTAATCCTTCCATCACGTCATGCCACGAGTTCACGCAAGATGGAATAATATGTGCATCAAGAATTCCGCGTGCTACCCAGCTGCACTGTTGGGCAGTATCCCACCCCGGACGAATCCGGTAAGCGGAAAGCACAATGCGATGGACAAGATTCATTGCACTTGCTACTGCACTCGGCCCGTTTCTGGAACTTGGAATATGGAAGCCTATAAACGACCGTGCTATATCATCGGTTGTTGATACATGGATTTCCGTACCGTTATACAGCGCTTGGCCGTCGATTGTGGCTGTCAGCACTTCATCCGGTCCGATGCGCTGGATTACACCCATTACTGGTATATTGTTTTCTTCCAAACCAATGAGCACATTATATTCTGCAAGCCCCTTGGCATATTCCTTGGTCCCGTCAAGCGGGTCCACGACCCACCTTCGGGATGATGATGTATTTGCGTCTTTGGATTCCTCCGAATGGATGCCGTCTGTCGGATATGCCTTCCTAATTTCTTCCAAAATATATTTTTCCGATGCAAGATCTGCCGTTGTTGCTATATCGCCGATATCCTTTTGCACTGCAACGGTTGCAGATGGCTGCATTCGGACTAAGATTTCCGATGCATGACGGGCAATCTTGGTTGCAAATTCAAGCTCTGTTTGATACTTTCCGGTATAAGTCATTTTCGTTTTGCTCCAAGTGCCGTAAGCTCTGCTACAAGCACCTCCGTTTGTTTTGCAAGAATATCTTTTGTATCCGCTTCGATGTTAAGCCGCAATAGCGGTTCAGTTTTTGAGGCCCGTACATTAATCCAATATGTTTTATACCAGATGCTTAGGCCATCCAGTTCATCAACAGATTCTGCATCCGTATGATTTGTACGGATTGCTTCAACCGTATTTGGAATATCGGATACGGTAAAGTTGATTTCCCCCGATGACGGGTAAATATCCAGTTCATCGACAAGTGCCGATAACAGTTTCTTTTCTGAGCTTAGAAGCGAAAGTATAAGAAGAGCCGTCAAAACACCACTTTCCGCACGATAAAAATCCCGATAATAATAATGTCCGGAATGTTCACCGGCAAAAATTGCGTTCGTTTCGCGCATATAAGTTTTTATGTAGCTATGCCCGACACGAACCCGTTTGGGTGTTCCGCCATATTGTGTAATGATTTTTGGAACTATCCGTCCGCAGATGGCGTTATATAAAATCGTTTCTTTGGGGTACTTCTTCAGAAAATACCTGGCAAGAAGCGCCGTCGTAATGGTACCGGGGACAATCCGTCCGGTATTATCAACCAAAAACATCCGATCGGCATCGCCATCAAACGTAAGACCAACATCAGCGTGATGCTCCAGAATCGTTTTTGATAGTACTGCATTATTTTCCGGAATCAAAGGATTTGGCGTATGGTTTGGAAAATTTCCATCAGGTTCAAAATATAACGGTGTTACGGTAAAGGGCAAATCGGAAAATATTTTGGAAACAATTGTTCCGGCCATACCGTTCCCGCCATCAACAACTACGGACAATGGTTTAAATTGTGTTGTATCGATAAGAGACAATATTTTCGTTTTCCATTCATCCCAAATATCAATAGATATAATTTTCCCTGCAACTGCTGCTGGAGGGAGTGGCCCTTCGGCAATTCTATCCCGTACAGCATTCATTCCGGACTCGCTTGTTACTGCAATTGGACCTTTTTTAACCATTTTCATCCCGTTGTATTCTTTGGGATTATGTGATGCGCTTATCATGATGACCAAATCATAATTTTTGGTACCGGCGATATAGTACTGCATTTCCGTACCGACCAAACCGGCATCATATACATCGATGCCAAGACTAGTAAATACTTCCGTTAGGGCATTTCGTATTTCATCGCCGGAAAGTCGCATATCACGGCAGATACACACGGATTTTGGTGAAAATTCCCGAGCGATTGCGTGGGCAATTGACTTGAATACTTCACCATTTATTTGTGTTGGGTATACACCGCGGATGTCGTAATCCTTAAATATTGAAAGGTCGATTGTCATAGGATCCTCCTTTTACGAACTACAGGAAAACATAATAAACCGTTCAAGTTGGTTAGCAAGTGGGAGCGGATGGGTACCGCTTTTATTTGATAGATCTATGGCAAAAATTTTTTCGTGCATAGAAAGAAGTTTATCCATCGTAAACAAGCGCGCTTGGCTTGTCAAACGGGATACCTGCCAAGGATTTGTTTTTGCCGGAGTTGCATTGTCTTTCACCTGGATAAGTTGCCGGACCCGTGTAGAAAGAAGAGATAGGACAAGTTCAGCGGGTTCCTGTTCCAGTAATTTTTTAAATACAGTAAGTGACTTTGCAGCGGATCCTGGTCGGATTTCATCAAGAAATGAAAAAAGGATTTTGGGAAGCGGAAAATGGGAGACTGCCGTTCCTTTCGGAAAGCCCGACAGCGTATCCTTGGTGAGTTCAGAGGGCTCCCAGCAAAGAACATGTACATTCTCCTGACGGGTTTCAAGCAGGGAGAAAAATAATTTCTTCGGTATTTTA
>CAZERT010000004.1:18881-27312 GCA_964515515.1 uncultured Gammaproteobacteria bacterium | reverse complement strand
CTCACCGTCATGGAAAAGGGGATTGGCAAAAAAACGGCAATTGCCGACTTCCCCAAACAACGCCGTGGCGGACAGGGAGTCAAAGTTGCACAGGTAAAAGATAAAACAGGAAACGTCGTGGTGTCCCAAATTATCCCCAAAGATGCAACAGGGATCGTCATTACCGCAACCAGCGGACAGGTGGTAAAGCTTCCAATCGTCTCTATCCCCCGGTTGGGGAGGGCAACAAGCGGTGTCATTCTGATGCGCTTTGCCGACAAACAGGATGTCGTAGCTGCCGCAACCTGCGTAACTGAATAAATAGGAAATATCCCGCCGATTTGCTCCAAATTGCCATTTTTTCTATAATAGGCACATGGGACGATCACACGTACAAGCAGTCAAACAGCCGGATGAGCTTTCCTGTGGACCGGCAACCCTTGCAACAATCCTTCGGATTTTTGATATCCATGCACCCATATCGCTTCTGTATGAACTCTGCCGGACCAATTCCGCGGGAACCAATACCAGAAATATGATCCGCGCTATCCGGATCCTTGGGTTTTGGGTCCAATACCGGAAAGGTTCCAGACTCACGGATATAAAAAAAGCCCTTGCCAAACGCAGAAACAATACCTGTGCCGTATGCGTACCGTATCTATACGGCGGCTCCCACAGCAATCCCAAAGAAGATTCGGGACACTGGGCAACCGTTGCTTCGCTTGGTGCTTACAACAAAACAATAACGCTCTTTGACAGTTATGAAGGGAAACGGAAAACGTATTCCTGGCGTAATTTCCGCAGCCGATGGTGGGATTATTCCATGAAAAAACGACCCGTTCATACGACAAAAACCCAATCCAAACGGAAATTTTCCAAACAATGGAAGCAAGGAATCATGATTGTCGTGGCACTTCGGGAAATAAGTCTGCCTTCCACCGGACAAGCAACGGTAAAAACGTTTCCTCCGCTTCGGATTGCAGACCGAAGCGCACATACGCAGCATAGATAACCCAGAGGCAAAAATCCGCAAGCGTCATGGAAACAGAGTGGAATGACCGGGCCAAACCGTTATCGTCATCATCATCAATTCCTGGATTGGAATTTGTTTCCAGTATCCACCAGTGACCATTCGTATCCAAACGGACATCAAATCGGGCATATCCCCAAAAACCCAGATTTAGGTATGCATTCCTGCAAAGCTGAAATAATTCCATTCGCTTCCTTTCCGGTAAATCAGCCACCTTGACCACATAGGAGACGGTGTCCGTTTTGGACCGGTTCCATTTTGCATCATACGTAAGAAACTTCTGCGGTTTCCTGTCATCAAAATGGTATTCTACAACTGGAAGGACAACCGGAGCATGTCCATCGTCAATGATCGTCACTTCAAACTCCCGGCCATCAATATACTCTTCCACAAGCACCGGCTGCTGATACGTGCAAATCCGTTTGTTAACAACATCTGTAAGCCCAATGTCATCATAAGCAATCGACGACTTATCCAACCCGACACCGCAATGCTCGAGTGATAGTTTCACAATAATCGGAAACGAATACTTCCATGCGTCAGTATTAGTTTTTTTATCGGTATACACAGCCCACCGGGGTGTTGGCACGTGGTGGGTATCAAGAAGCCTCTTCATGGTAATTTTATCCGTTGTTTCTCTGTACGTTCGTTCATTGGAACCGGTAACAGGGATACCCAGTTTCGACAGTTGCTCAAACACAAAGGGAATCAATGAAAGATCTTTGCCTGTCCACTCAATACAGTTAAACACGCAATCAGCTTGGATATGCGTAATGTTGGGAATAGTGGCGCGGGTTATGGGAACATAGGAAACGGTTAGAAATGGAAATTTGGCAAGCGCTTCTCCTATAAGGTGTGCGCTCACCTTCGTATCTTCTTCCGATTCCAGACGTGACAGACCCTCCTCTTCGGAATCAGGTTCATTATATACAACGGCGATGTGTCTATGTTTCATAAATACTTAGGTATAGAGCATATCAAGCCTTTTTTGTGCTTTGGCAAAAAGATCATTCCCCCAAGGCAATTTCTTCCCAAGAGGCCACCACTGATGTCTGCAAACGGGTTTTACACCCAATACCGGCGCATGAAAAACAACCGTGCACTGTTTCCTGTCGCAGTATCCAGTCAGATACGCTGCAACATAAATGGAAAACACCCCATTGGACACATACGAATCGGCAGACTGTTCCCAGTCGCCACGGAATGTATGAAGGGTTCGATTAATAAAACGCAATTGTTCCACAGTACTCCCACTGTCTGGATACAGTGTTTTGGCACAACGTATTAAACGGCGTGTCCGCACTCGTGCGCTCATGGCAAGATGCATACTCTTCACGGTTGACTCTTTTATCTCGGATTGTTTTTTGGAGTATTTATCCGTATCGCGAAGCAATTTATTGCGTGGGTAATTTGATTGTGCAATAAAACGGTTTTTTCCATCCTTCCTGGGGTGTATTACTTTGGCAATATTTCCGCCAAATTCAAATGACAACATATCGCCCGATGGTTCCAGCATATGGATGGCATACCCTCCACAAAACCCATGACTACCCACAACCGAATCGATAATCCGTGAGGAAAAAAATCGCATCGCATCAATGGTTCCGGCAGAAAAGATCATGGACGCAAGGGCATTATGCCAAAAGAGACCGGGTACAGAAAGCGGATTGATCGTATCAACAACCATAACACTACCCGTTATCCTATTTACCCCCATGCTCGCACCACCTGACGCAAGTCCAGGATACGAAAGAAAAAGAAGCTCCTCACCAGGAGTCTTCCAATCTACGAGTCTGTAGTTATACGACGGTGTATGACGACTGTTTTCCATTGAGGAAGGTTTGTATCCGGATTGTGCATTCCAATACATCCGAGTGACGTCACCATCATCAACATTTTCCTCCATATGAAAAAAATTTACGCTGCCGGTTTTTCCTTGAGCAAACACTGTTTGACACCCAAATCCGTATTCCATCTGTATTGCCGCGCAGGTGAGTTCATCAACCCCCGCACCTTGGCAAAATCCCCTAAAAGCACTCATATACCGGCTGGCATAATTGACACCGTGATAGTCAAACACAGTGCTAGATGCAAAAGTCTTCATATATGCAAGCGACCGTGAAACATACTCCGCCTGGTGCACATCCAGAGACAGTTTTCCCATAATAATCCGCACATTCTCCCGTGACATATTCCCCCAAGAATATCCTGCATCATAGGATGTCTTTCCTTCTACTGACACTTGATATTTCCGTGGAAACCCGTCAAAACGGATGGTCATTTCATATCTCCCAGAGAATGATGGTGAAATTTGTCATGGATACTGCGAAGATGTGGGTTAGTGATATGGGTATAAATTTGGGTTGTTGCAATATTTTTGTGTCCCAGCATCTCCTGAATAGACCGCAGATCGGCACCGTTGGATAAAAGATCAGTGGCAAAACTGTGCCGCAATCCATGTGGGGTAATATGGACGGGTAGCCGGGCTTTTACGGCATATTTTGCAACAATGCGCTGGACGCTTCGAGCCGTGAGCCGAAGTCCTTTCCCTGATGCATCACCGGTTTTAATTTTCCTGCCCGAATAGCGGATGAAGAGGGCTGGTGCATCATCCTCCCGTATTGCCTCATACCTGGCTATCCAATCTGCCGCCCTCTGAGATAAAAAGACGACCCGCGCACGTCTGCCTTTGCCGATCACCCCAAATTCCCGCCTTTCAAGATTTATACTGTCACGGTTAAGTCCTACGAGTTCGGAAACCCGAAGCCCGGTTGAAAATAGCGTTTCCAAAATCGCCTTATCCCGAAGACCCTCGGGGGTGGAAATCTGCGGCATGGAAAGAAGCCGGTCCACCTGATCCCGATCAAGAAACGTCAGGCTTCGGCTCTCCGTTTTGGGAAGATCAATTTTTTCCGCCGATACGGTCGTAATGTCACGTTTTGCCAGATATTTTAAAAATGATCGTACGGCAATAAGATGGTAATTTTGCGTCACGCGCTTGAGCGGTACTCCCATCTCGTCGCAGTATCGGGATAAGGTAAGCCGAAACTGCCGAATGGATTCGGAATGTATGGCAGAAATTGGGACCGATTCCAGTTTTTTCACGATATTTTCCGAATTTTTCCCGTTTTGATAACCTAAATCGGTACTAGTTTTCACGATGTCAGAAACAGGGGAGAAGGGAAGTCCAGCAAGAAACTCGACAAACCGGATAAGATAATGACGGTAATTTCTGATCGTTAAAAGAGATACGTTACGCTCAATTTCCAAATATTCTAAAAATTCCTGAATTTTTCCGTACACTGAATCGTTCATACATCAAATATATTGTACGACATCAAATGTTGCAAGAACAAACACATATCCGGTTTTCCTATGGAAGGACCATACAATGTTTCCTATACTAAGACTCGTATGATCCTTGGAATAAAAGTCGGTCCCCAAAAAACAAGCATCCGCGACCTCACTAAAACAGGTGCTCCATTTGCCGAGGTCTGGTACCGTCCGGACCGTCAAAACGACTATAAAGAGCTCTTTTCCTGGTGTGGATCCCACGGTATTTCCCTTGGGTTGCATCACTGGGCTACGACAAACCAGGGATTTTGGCAAACATTTGCCTATCCAAGTGAACAAATCAGTATGGAAAGCGAACTGGCAATCCAAACAACCATTGACCATGCGGCCGCGCTCGGCGCCGTCTACGTAAATATCCATTCCGGATCGCTTCGCCGAATTTCGTACGACTTTGCCACACACGAAGTCCGCGTAAAAAGCGCCCCTGTTGATCGTCCCACTGGAATACAATATGCCGTGGCTGCAATCATGCGATGTGATGCCTATGCGCGCTCCAAAGGGATACTGTTAACCGTCGAAACGACACCACCATACATCTATCCTGCGGGACATGAGTGTGATAAAACTTCAACTCCTATTGATATCAGCGAACTCTGTGTGTCCGAATTTGCCCACATGATGCCATCCGTTCACATCGCAAACGATTTTTCCCATACAGCAGCCGGGTGCATATCCAATTCACGAACCGATGTATATACCCATCTTGTTACAACCACACAAAAACTTTTTCACCAAACACGCCTTCTGCATGTCGGATTTGATATCAACCACTACAACGGCACCGATTTCCATGATTCGTTATCACATAGCGATTTTCAAACTTCAGACCGTGCGGTTCCAAATATTTCCGAGCTTATTCAACTGCTTGCACCGTTTACAAAAAGACCGGATGTCTATGCGCTTGTGGAACCGGTGATGGACCATATCGGAAACTACAAAATACTTGCAGATTTGGTCCGTAAAGCATCCTAAATGTAGCCTCTGCTGTAAGCCCCTGTACTGCCCGTAAACGGCTCTAATTTATAAAAGACTAGGGATTGATCATTGTGACCCGAAAAACACCAAGCGGGAATCGGGAAATATCAAGAAATAGACTCGTAAACGCGGGTATCCAGCTATTCGGACAGGGGTCGGGAAAGAATAGGAAAAATACAAAATAATTTTTAAAAATGCACACAGAAGTATAAAAGAAATTCCAAAATAATTTCAACAAATTCAGACATATTTGGGAAGGGATAAAACGGACAAATCGGAGAAGTGCTGAGCGTAAAACCCGTGCTTAACGTCGTAAAAGTATTATTGTACGACATTATGGGAATTAAATTTTCTAGCCCCCTATACGGATACATATTCATATTTTTTCAATGTCGTACTGTATGTATATTGGCATCTTTTCTTCCGGTTTTATTCCCATCCGGACACTTCGGGGCTGATTCCATACCATACACGGCTCATCGCTACAAAAATGACTGATTGTATCACGGGTGCCGCAAACGATAGCCGGTTACCCCTGGAGGACCGGTTATACAGTCTCATATACTTTATGCAAAATCTTTGCCACCATCACTGTGTCAATCAAACTAGGAGAATCGGATAGACTTGGACATACGATATGGTCTTTCAAAGAATGAACAACTCCTGTTTATAGATGACGTAAAATATCGCGTCATAATGCGCTAAACTAAAACTTTTGAGGCTGTATATCAGATATTGTTCGGGTTCTTTTTAATACATATTTGGAGCATTAGAACGCTCTCTTCTCTTCTTCCTGAGGCAGATTGGTATATATAGTCCAAGAGATATAGAAGAGTTGTCTGCGTCAGGCAATCGCAAATAATAGCAGGAACAGCAATCGTGCATATCCATTCCCTTTAGCAGTTCTTCCTTGGTGCTGCTTATGTGTTTGAATTTGGAGCATAATGACGAGCTAAACAAATATTTTTGAGGCTAAAAGTTAAAATATAAAACACTCGTGTGGATGCAAAAAGAGAACGATAGAACAATCCAAAACAAATATTTGACCTCAGATTCTCCCTTGCTTTGTGGACTACGGTATACTGATCTATTAATATATAAATTAAAACTATTACTTATCCTATAATTCTGTGAAATATTCTTGAGTAAACCGTGAAAACTTTTATCCACATAATTATAGGCCTAAACTATAGACTATATCAAACTATATCACCCCTCTCTCCCACTCTTATCGCGAAACATGATTTTTTACCGCCACCGTGTGGTTAAAAGAAGAATAAGAAACACAAAAATATTTACCAATAAAAATTCCGTAACGGTTTTTTTATAGAGCTTTTCATCCAGGTATTCAACTCCCATCCCAAAGATACTATAAAAGACAGCCGTAAGCGTAAGCGCAATGATGGCAGGAGGCGTGGGAACAAACGAAAGAATCCAGCAAACCTGGGCAACGATAACGGCCAGGGCGATGGAAAGATGCAGCACCTTCTTCCCTAGCCTCTGGGTCAATTCAATGCTCCACAAAAGCGGCATCCCTACCCCAAACGCCACAAGTCCGGAAAAAAACGCGTTAAACGGTGCATAATTCTGTTGGGAAATGATTGTGGAGGCAAATAAATAAAAGGTAAGGACCGAAAGCAAAAACCCGACCGACCGTGCGGCACGAAGAAGGGCAATCGTGCGGATTGCGGCAACGTTATAAATATTATTCGTCAGAAGCAGTGCATAAATTCCAACAGCATACAGGGTCGCAACAGGAATCCTGGTAAGCCATCGGACTGGTAAAAGAAAATAAAACAGCGCAACACCAGCAGAAAAAAACGATATCGGAAGAAGAAGCGTAATCCATTCAATACCACTTAAGTTATCCCGTAGCGAATACGCGGATAAACAATACGTGCATACAAACAGTGCGATAACAAATTCAAACCGCGCTTCAAAGGACACAAGCTGTGTTAGCAATAATCCTGCAGTTAATACAAGCGTTTCAAACACGAACATTTGACGCTTGGAGATTGGAGGATGCAGGAACCTATCCCAAAAGGCATGAATAAAAGCAAGAGCTGCCGATGTTTTTTTCTTCACCGCACGTTTTTTAAAAAAAGCAACCTTCATACATTCCCTTCCCCTAAGCCATGGTGGTAAATACTTCCTGAATATCATCATGAGCTTCCAATTTTTCCACCACTGATTCAACGCGCAATCGTTGCTGATCATCCAATGCAACCATCATTGTGGGGCGCATAATCACCCGCGACTCCTCTACCGTATACCCTGCGTTGGTGAATGAATCCACAAGAGAAGATAATACTCCTGTGTCACAATACGCTTCAAAAAAATCATCCGTTTCGATGACATCATCTGCCCCAGCATTTGCACCAGATTCAAAAAGATCGTCATAAGAACGATTTTTTGCAAGGAGCACAACCCCTTTTCGCGTAAACAGATAGGCAACCGAACCAGGTGATCCCATGGATCCACCTGCATGTTCCAATGTCTGTTTGATGAATGATACGGTTCTATTGGTGTTATCTGAAGCCGTCTCGATATACAGTGCCACACCAAATGGGCCGTATCCTTCATAGGTTTCCTGCTTCAACGTCCCTGCACCGGCACCGGTTGCCTTTTCAATTGCACGTTTAATGTTTTCTCCGGGCATGTTGACCTGCTTTGCCTTTTCGATTGCAAGCCGCAACTTAAAATTAAACACTGGATCGCTTATTCCCCCACCCTCCATAACGGCAACCGTTATTGCCCGGCTTGCTTTCGTAAAAGCAGCGGCTTTAAGTACATCTGTTGTTGCCTTCTGATGCTTAACTTTTGACCATTTTGAATGTCCTGACATGGCGTATTGTATTGTAGCGTTTTTATACAAAACAATGTAGTATCTGCGATTCTCTCTTGACAATTTTCACCAAACCGGTAGACTTTTTTCATTATGACTGGACACTCAAAAGACGATGCGCTCACAGCTGCAGTACAACTTCGATGGGAAGATGCAATACAAATTAATCTGGAACTCCTGCAAGAAACACCCGATGACAGTGATACCATCAATCGTCTTGCATTCGCATATTCGCAAACCGGAAATAC
>CAZERT010000004.1:16568-18781 GCA_964515515.1 uncultured Gammaproteobacteria bacterium | reverse complement strand
GAACAACGAAAAAGTTGCTGTATAACACGTACTGTTTTTGATTGTTCTGCCTCTTTTTTTGTCCTGATAAGGCATGTAGACCGCTGTGTTGAATCATTCGTTACGGAAACGATAAACATTCCCATTGTGGATAACAGTTTTGCTGCTTTCTGTCCAATTCCTTGCATGGACGTAGTATTAAAAATAGCAACACGAAGCCGTTCCTGACGGATATCAATATCCTCAAATACCCCTGTTACCACATCAGCAACCCGATCGGCATCCAATGTTTCTGCCATTGTCTGATCGGGAAGCTGCTCCTCTCTTATGACTCCCGGAATACGCTCAAAATCAAATGTTTGAAGTTTTTCATCGCGAACACTCATGGCAGTTTTCACCAATCCATAAACCGTTATTGGAGGAAGTGATCCCCGTTGACCTAAAATACTATTCACTACATGGGGAAATGACCACACATCTTTAAAATCACTGCGGATATCGTTGGTAAGAAGCCGCTTTCCTGTACTCATATCCAAATATGCATCAATCGGATATCCTAATGCATCACTAAGGGATGTAAGAAGTAAGGCTCCATTGCGTTTATCCAGCATATCAAGTTTATACAGGGCCTCAAGGGAATACATCCCATATCCATAGGCGCCGTTAATCCGAACGGTTGCGGGAATGCTGATTGCGACAATAGAGTCATCCAAACGATTCCACGATACGACAAGGAACGGATTTCCGGTGATTACAGCCGTATAGCGGGAAAGTGGAGTTTGTTTGGACAATTGTACAAAAAAAATACCCACGACAATACCAATGCCAACTATCCCTAAAAACAGAAGGGCAAGCGTCCCAAAACCATCCGTGATACCTGGCCTATGGCGGGTATTACGCATTATCTTTCTTGCCTTTTTTGATTATTTCCACCTGGGGAAGCTGCCAGGAAGACGAATTTATTTCTTTTTGTGCCCGTTTTTCCAGTTTCGATTTTGAAACTTTTTTCTTCTCATGATGACGAAAATCCATAGACATACAGAATTTCCTCCCTTCTCTCTATTCATTGTAAAGCCATGTGTCACGTAGTTCAAGAAACGTTGATGATGCGATCGATTCACGGATCGATGTCACAAGATCATTCATGAATGCGATATTGTGGATCGTCAACAGCCTATATCCAAGAAGCTCCCGACTTCGGAATAAGTGGGCAATGTACCCTCGGGAAAACCGTGTACAGGTGCTGCATCCACACAGTGGGTCAATTGGGTTCTCATCATCAAGATAGGCTGATTTTGTCAGATCAATCTGAAATCTGTCCGGTGCACTATTTGAATTATGATGCAAACCACTACGATGCACATATGCTGTTCCCATACGGGCAAGCCTCGTTGGGCCAACACAATCAAAGGTATCAACACCGTGGGCAACGAGTGTAAACACATCATCCACCTCCCCTACCCCCAGTAAATGACGCGGTTTTTCATCAGGTAACAACGGTGTCACCCAATCCAAAACATGCTTCATTTCCGCTTTACTTTCTCCAACCGATACACCACCGATTGCAAATCCATCAAAGGGTAATCCACAAATAACGGAGGCACTTTCTTTACGCAAGTCCTCATACACACTTCCCTGAATGCTTCCATATAGTGCCTGATAGGGATTCCCTTTTTCTCTTGCAACACGCGCGAACTGTTCGTGGGATGAAAGGCTTCTTTCTGCCCATGTGTGCGTGCGAGACAATGATTTCCGTGCTTTTTCATGCGTAACCGGATAGGGTGTGCAGTCGTCAAACGCGATATGAATGTCCGACCCGATATTCCATTGATATTCCATGGAACGCTCCGGAGTAAATTCATACTCCGATCCGTCCCAATGGGACCGGAAACGGACGCCAGTATCATCCAAAGATACAAGAAGCGGGTTTCCCCCATCATCACTATGGGTATTACCGAACCGTTTGGATCCAAGGGAAAAAATCTGGAAACCGCCGCTATCTGTAATTATTGGACGGTCCCAATGCATAAATGAATGGATACCGCCGAATTTTTGTATTCGTTCCATCCCTGGCCGAAGCACCAGATGATACGTATTGACGAAAAAAAGGTGAACATGAAGCTTGACAAGATCCATTGGATCTAGGGATTTCACGCTCCCTTGCGTACCAACCGGAACAAATGCCGGCGTCTTTATAGATCCGTGTGGGGTGACAATAGTGCCGGATCTGGCCT
>CAZERT010000004.1:0-16468 GCA_964515515.1 uncultured Gammaproteobacteria bacterium | reverse complement strand
CCTGCCATTTCCAATGCACGGCTTACATATTTTCCAACCCTTCCATGTCCACAGATAACCACATGACCTGAAATATCCATTTGGACAATTCCCTTCTCTTGGTCTTTTTCTATCCGGGTTTTAAAAATAGGCGGCAAGATTCGCCCGAGTGTATGTTTAAATCCGGTATATATCCGAGGTGCCCGTGAAATCATCGGTGCACTAATAGATATGGTACTAAATGTTACGGCAACTAAAAACAAATAATTGTTTTGGGATAACGCACCTATGTGCATTCCTTCCCTGGCGAGAATAAATCCGAATTCACTCATTGGTATAAGACCTATTCCGACAAGTACGGAAGTTTTTTTATGTAATCCGATAAACCTACACAACGTATAGACAATACCCCACTTAAAAAACATTACGACCAGTGTTGTTATGATGATACTAACCCACAACGTACCCATACTTGATATGGGAAGTGCAAGACCAATCGAGACAAAAAAGACACCCGCACACAAATCGCGAAATGGCCGAATATCGGAAAAAATTTCATGCTTTTCACTCGATTCTGCAAGCATCATACCTGCAATAAAGGCTCCAAGTGCACTGGATAATCCAAGCATCATAAAGACAAGACCAACTAATAGCACAAGACCTGCCGTTGCCAAAACCAACACCTCCCGACTACCCATATTGGCAAGTACGGAAAAAATCCGGGGTACTATCCATCGTCCCAACACAATAATTGCCGCAATGGCAGCGATTCCTTTTCCGATTTGTGGAAGTATAAGGCGCATAGCATCAACAAACGTCCCCTCGGATCCACCGATTGATAGCATCACGGGAAGAATAAGCATAAGCGGAATAACAGATAAATCCTGTACCACAAGCCATGCGGTCAATAATTCGCCATGAGAGGTATCCATCTCTCCCTTTTCCGATAAAATCCGTATTACAACGGCAGTTGATGAAAGCGACGCGGCAATGGCAATAATAAGCGACGCAAAAAACGAAAAACCCAGCACCATAAAAAATGCGCAGAACACAAAGGCCAAAAGCACAATCTGAATGACGGCAGCGCCAACTATCGTTCCAATATGCTTTCGAAGTCTCTGCATGGAAAAATCAATGCCAAGCGTAAACATCAGAAGTGTCACGCCAATTTCGGCGATAAACGAAATGGCATCATGGGAAAGCGATGAGGAAAAAAGGTTTCCTATCACGACACCACCCGCAATATATCCGACCATCAAAGGCAATTTGAGTTTCGATGCGCCAATTGCGCCAAGAATTGCCGAAACAAATAAAAGAAAAAATGTTACGAGCAGTTGTATCAAATCAATATTCATATGGTTGGTACGATCCTGGATGTATCCAATACCCGTTGCATATCATCCGGAATGGGTGCTTCTATATGAATCGGCCCTTGTGAAGACTCTGCACCTATGCCCGCCGGTATAGTGATCTCCCGGGCGTGGAGCATCACCCTTCCTGCCCACGCACGATCCGACCTGCTGGTTTTCCTTCCCGCATAAAGATAATCCCCCAAAAGCGGATGACCGATATATTTCATATGAACACGAATTTGATGTGTACGCCCTGTTTTGGGATAACAGTCAACCACACTAAACAGTATCGTATCACCGGACACCGAATCGGGATATGTATGGACAGAAATTCGCTTATATCGTGTGAAAGAATCTTTCCCTCCGGGAACGATACCGAATTGCTCCCTGTTCCACGGAAGCCTCCCGACAGGAGCATTTATTTCACCTGCTGCAGGTAATACCTTTCCATGAACAAACGCCGTATATGCTTTTTCCATGACGTGATCAAAAAAAGCACGCTGGAGGAGCGTAAACGCTTCAAACGTTTTTGCAATCAGAAGGATTCCTGATGTTTCCTTATCAATCCTATGTACAATCCCTGCCCGATCACGAAAAACTTGCATTGACGGATCATTCGTTGTCTCAAATGGAATAGATTTTTCTGCCCAATCCTGAATCGTCTCCTCATGAACGGTTGATGCCCTGTTTACGACAATCCCTGCGGGTTTGTTAATCGCACAAAATCTTTCATTTTCATACACAATCAATATATCCATGGAAACAAAAACACACTATCAGCTCTTACGTTTTAATCGTTATTTTTTTTGATTCTTCACACGCTTTACACAAAGTTGCCATCGGAAGAACCGCTAAACGGTCCGTATCTATCATAGACTGACAATGCGTACAAAAACCATACGTCCCCGCATCAATTCGTGCAATCGCTGCAGCAATAGCCGAAACTTTTTCTTTCAGTTCATCCGTCATAGCAGCATACCGATCATGATCGGATTCTTCAGCAGCTTCCGTATCGGATGCCGCATTGTCCGAAGCACGGTCCGGATCGGAAAAAGGATCCTGAACCGTAAGCTCAGCAATGCGCTTCGTCAGATCTTCTTTTTCAATTTCCAGGTGTTTGCGTATGTCTACGAGCAAATCTTTCGGAAATGCGTTCATACAAACCTCCAACTTTCCGCCGGATGAACAAAGTACCGTTGTGGATTTTTCCGGCTATAATCCGATGACCTTTGCGAACAACAAACAGCGCTCCAAGACATTGCCCAAAAACAAGAATGGAAATGAGTTGGTTTACGCTCACAAGCTTCAAGTATACGACACGATTTGTAACGCTTTCAATCAAGAAAAGGAAAAGGGAAAGAAACAAGCCTGTCCATAACGCACTGTTACCGGAAATACGAAAATACGATTCGGCTGCCTGATTTTTTTTGACGAAATACAATCCAAGATATAGAGCAAAAATTGCTGCAATCATATACAGTTGCACCGGATGTCGTAATCCTTCCGCTCCGACGTATCTGACTGCCCAGGGAAGACTGGTCGTGACACCCACAACTCCACCATCCAAAAATGAACCAACCAGCCCTACGGCATATGCTGGAGGAAATGAAATTGCCCATGCATCAAAAATATCCCCGTACGATATTTTTAATGATTTTTTCCACCAAAGAGAAACACACACTCCGCATAGAACGGCAAAATACAATCCCAAACCAGGCTGTATCCAGATAGTAAACACCCGAAGCCAATTGGTCTGAAATTGATTCGTGTGAAACAACACATATTGCATCCGTGAAACAATAAAACCCCATATCGTAACCCAAAACATCGTATCAAAAATTACCGGATGTGCCGCAGCGGATGCTTTTAAATGTTTCCAAAACAAATATGACCAGATACACCAAGCTAGGATAAGAAAAAACGAAAAGCTAAACAGAGAAAATGCGCCGATGGAAAAAAGAATTGGATACATAGGTACTTACTGCGTAATCGACTTTCTATATCGTACCCTGAAGATACCGTACAGTGCAATGATAGTACCCAATAAACTGATCACTTTCCCAACCCCAATAGCATCGGCAAGTATTCCTCCAAGAAGTACCGGCAGTATGCCGATGCCTCCAACCGCTGCGGATAAAACACCGTATACGCGACCCCGCATATCACCCTCTGCTTGATCCTGTAGCATGGCATTGGCCGGAACATCTAGCAAACTGTTTGCGATACCAAGAAGAAAAAACAAGGTAATCACCAAAGGCACGATAATCTGATCTTCAAACAAAAAATGAAAATTCGTAAACCGTTTCAGATAAATCACGATAGACACGACAACGAGCGTAATACCGGCAGAGATGATTCCTGTATTAATCAGTTTCGACCGATGAAACCGAAATCCAAAATTACCAACCCACAACGATCCCAACAATACGCCGCCAACAACGGGACCGACGATAATAACCGACGCATCACGAATATCTATCCCCATGACACGGTCCGCAAAGCCTGGAGCAAGTGTTCCAAGAATCGCAAAAATGATTTGCGTGCCCGTGAGCAAAAGGAGACATTCCGCCAGTGTTTTGGATCCGGATACATAAGCAATTCCATCCGCAATGCTACCGGAAATTTTCCGGATTCCTTCAATAAAATCATATCGCAAAAATCGTGAGAGATCACGGTCACTCTCTTTGTTAATCGGCAATAAAACAGAGATCCATGATGAGAGAATAAACAACACAGCGATAAAAAGAAATGAGCCTGTGTCTCCTAAAAGACGCAAAGTTGGCCCTGCAAAAACAAAACCCAATGCCATACTGCTGTAAAACGCAAAAGAAAACAAACTGTTTGCGGTCACAAGTTCCCGTTCTTTCACATACTGAGGGATTAGCGGTGCCTCGGCAGGCAAATAAAATTGACTGATAACCGCACTTAAAAATAACACAAGGTATACGACCCCGGTATTTGCCGTTACAAACGGTAAAAGCCCAACCAGAAGCGCACGAAGGATACCGCTTGCGATAATCACCTTTCTTCTATCCAAATGATCAACAATTGCTCCTGCCAACACCCCAAAGATAACGGAAGGGATCCCAAAAGCCATATATAACCCCGACACTGCGGTATTGCTGCCTGTTGCCTTATACACAACAACGGCAAGAAGGTACAAAATCATGTTGGAAGATATTTGGGAAAGGATCTGTCCGATCCATAAAATCATAAATGGCTTATTCCCAAATAATGCGAAAACACCTGTTGCATGTTTTCTTTCCATATACACACAAGTATACACAGCAGACTCTATAGACGAAACATGCAAGTTCGCACTACAATATTCCCATGATCGCAACAACACATGCACTTGTTGGCGCAATGATTGCCTCCCGACTCCAAGACCCCATCCTTGCCCCCATAGCGGGATTTGCGTCACACTTTATTCTCGACAGTATTCCCCATTGGGATTTTGGGACATCGTGGCAAACACGCTCAAAAACAACAACGGGAATCATCGCCATTGCCGATACGCTTATTGGCATAATCGCCGCGTATGTTCTTTTTGCACCACTTGCTCCTCTCCACATACTTCTTGCAACGATTGCCGCATCAGAGCTCCCCGATTGGTTGGAAGCACCCTGGTATATGTTTTTTGCCAATACCGATGCTGATGCAAGCAAAAAAAACGATTCGTGGATCAAAAAAACCGCGTATTTCCTTCACCATTTCCAGAACGGATTCCACACAAAAGCCCCATTTCCATTGGGTGTTCTTACGCAAATTGCCACCATCCTCTTTTTTTGGATACTGCTAATCGCTCGTTAATCACGGGAAAGAAGGTACGAAAGAAGAAACCGGACGCCGTATCCTGAAGCGCCCTTTGGTGTAAGCGGGGCGTCTTTTTCTACAAATGCTGGGCCTGCAATATCAAGATGTGCCCATGATTGGCCATGAGGAACAAACCTGCGCAAAAAAAGTGCAGCCGTAATAGCACCCGCATATTTTGATCCCGAAACATTGGCAACATCGGCAACTGTGCTGTCAAGCTGTCGGTCATATTCATCCACCAACGGCAATGTCCAAAGCTTTTCACCGGTTTCCTCTGCAGCAGACATGAGCCTCTCGGCAAGACGATCAGAGTTGGAAAACATACCCGCAATATCTTCTCCCAACGACACGACGCATGCTCCCGTAAGCGTTGCGATATCAATCAGGCTTTCTGCACGTATATGAAGCGTTGAAAAATAATTGAGCGCATCGGCTAAAATGACCCTGCCTTCCGCATCGGTATTAAGGATTTCAATTGTCGTTCCATCCATAGCACGAACAATATCACCTGGTTTGATGCTGGTTCCGGAGGGCATGTTTTCCGTAGCGGCAATCAGTCCGATAACGTTCACATCAGGTTTACATTCTTCAAGGACGGAAAAAATCCCCAGGATCGTTGCCGCTCCGGCCATATCGCATTTCATGGTTTCCATGGATCCTGACGGTTTAAGAGAAAGTCCGCCCGAATCAAACGTGATACCCTTTCCCACTAACACGACAGTTTTATCCGATGTTCCCTTGTAGGAAAGGTGAATGAATGCCGGTTCTTCCTGACTCCCTTGGGCAATTGCTAAAAGTGCACCCATTCCTTTTTTTTGCATCATAGACCGATTCAAAACCGAACAGGTGATCCGTTCTGATGATTTCGCAAGCGATCGGGCAAAATTCGCCAAATACGTTGGGGTTGTCACGGAAGATGGTTCATTAACAAGTGTCCGGACCGAGGTAACCGCACGAACATACATCATACTTTCCTGAATGTGTTTCTCTATAGAGAGTTTCTGATCCGGTCCGGCAAGAAATGTAAGTGTTTCGGGCTGCAGATCGTGTACACTTTCTTTTCTTTTGTGGTGGCTAAACGAATAGAGCGACAGCGAAATACCCATCACGCCAGCGCGAACACATGTTTCAAGAGCCATGGAAGAAAACGATGCAGCATCCAAGGCAATATGCTCACAATGTTCACGCTTAAGGAGTCTTGCCAGCCGGGCAAATCCGTCAAGAAGTTGCTCAAATGTGGGGGTACTTTCCGTTTTGGATTTCATCAAGATGATTTTCGTCACCCGTCCATCCGTAACAGTATCAAGTAAGGAGAATGAAAAGACACTCCCGTCTCCATCTTCCTTTGACCGTACAGTGGAAAAGATAGTAATGACATCCTGTGGAAGGCGTGTCCCAGCAAGGGATCCGACAACATATGCATCAAAAGCAGAATATGTGGATGATAGTAATTTGCGATACTGAAATTGCATAGATATTTTCCCTAAAGTGCAGGGATACATTTAATCCGCCTACTGGCGGATCATCCCCAAGTGGCGCGGGTGGGAATCGAACCCACACGTAGTGTTAGCTACACAGGTTTTTGAGACCTGCGCGTCTACCAATTCCGCCACCGCGCCAAGAATGCAATTATACCGTATTTGTATATCATATTCCCAGTATACTGTGTGAGGTATTCAATATTCGGGACAAAAAACAAAGAAGTGCTCTCTCCTAACTTCTAACTACTAGCTACTAGCTACTAGCTGTTATTCCTGTTCTTTCTGCTGTGCCTCTTTTGTCCGCTCGACACCATAGAACCGAATCCGATCACCCTTAAACATAAGGTCTATCTCCCCAAGCGGACCGTTTCTGTGTTTTGCAATGCGTAGTTTGGTGGGAATCTGCTCACCCCATTGGGTCATATCCGATTCTTCACGGTAAAGAAACATCACGACGTCCGCATCTTGCTCAATGGAACCGGACTCACGAAGATCGGATAGTTCCGGAACCTTCGTTCCCCGCGCCTCCACTGCACGGGATAACTGCGAACAGGCAAGGACGGGAATGTTAAGCTCACGGGCCAAATTCTTAAAGCTCTGGGAAATCATGGATACCTCCTGAACACGGCTATCCATCCGTCTGCCAGGATCCGCAAGCTGTAAATAGTCGATAATAACAAGCTTTACTCCATGCTCCATCTGGAGCCTTCGGGCTTTAGTGCGCATTTCCAAAATATTGATTCCCGGGGTATCATCGATATAAATCGGCGCTTCCGCAAGCTCCCCCATAGCTTCGGAAAGCCGCGTAAAATCATCGTCATTAAGCTTCCCCGTTTTAAGCTTCCATGCATCGATATCCGCCTGGGACACAAGCATTCTGTCCACCAGCTCTTCCTTGCTCATTTCAAGTGAAAATATGCCAACAGGAATCTTCTGTACAACTGCAATATGCTGGGCAATATTAAGAATCATTGCCGTTTTTCCGGTACCGGGACGGGCAGCAAGGATAAGAAGGTTTGAATCCTGCATGCCTGCAAGTTTAAAATCAAGGTCGGAAAATCCCGTCGGAACGCCGCGCAGTCCACCTGCGCGCTTGTGGAGTTCATCTAACCGGTCAAACGAAGCAGCAAGGGCATCTTTAATCGCAATAAAATCCCGCTTCATGGAATGCTGGGATATGGAAAATATTTCCTGTTCCGCTTGATCCAAAATCGATTGAACCTCTCCTTTTTCGTCAAAAGCGAGTTCATTTATTTTTGCGGCGGTTGAAATTAGGAGCCGCTTCGTATTATATTCCTTGATAATGCGCGCATATTGCTCCGCATGGGCGCTCGTCGGAACAATACCAACCAAATCTGCAACCTGTCCAGCTCCACCTGCCGCCTGCAATTTCCCAAGTTTCTTCAGTTCACTGGTAACAGTCACTACATCAATAGGCTCGCGCCGTTCATACAGGGCCATCATCGCTTCATAGATAATTCCATACGCTTCGCGATAAAAATGTTCGGGGCGAAGAAATTCAATCACATCCACCATGGCATCCTTATCGATCAGAATTGCTCCAAGAACCGACTGTTCAACGGTTTCGTCATGCGGAGGAATTTTTATATTTTGTGCCATAGTATCCCTTTATACGAACCCAACAATCATGGTTATTCAAGGACCACAACAGTTGTTTCGGCAGGAAGTTTATCTTTTGTAACAACAAGCTTTGGTTGGGCAACTGTTTCCTCTTTTCCCATAGCCTTGAGGAAATCAGCAACCGGCGTAAGCTCACCAAATCCTTCCGGTTTTAACCCTGGACGCTGATAATGCATAGGGATAATAATTCTTGGTTCTACTTCCGATACGAAAGTTGCTGCTTCCTCCGGTGAAAGCGTAAACGTTCCGCCAACAGGAACAAACAGGATGTCCACATCACCAAAACTCTCGATATCTTTTGTTGAAGGAATACACCCAAGATCCCCTGCATGCACAAAGGATAATCCATCCATTTCTATCCGGTAGATTGTTGTTTTTCCGCGGATTGCTCCCCGGGCGTCATCATGATCTGCACTAAAACCAATAACGGACACACCTTTGACTTCGTACTCCCCGGGACCTTTGATGATAAAGGGCGCTCCTTCTATCATCTGGACAGCATTATGATCGTTATGATCATGCGATACCGTGACGATATCAGCCACGATATTTTTCGGAAATTTCAAACCGGTAAATTCAGGCAAAAACGGATCTGTCACGCATACTGCCGATTTCCCTTTTAAGCGAAAAGACGAGTGTCCAAGCGAGAGTATTTCCATAGTATCCTTTCATCCTTACCTTGCATTTTATACCACGTGTGCGCTAGACTAGGCAACACAGGAAATATGAATAAGGACGCAGTTTTGGCTACACTCATCGGATTTGCTATCGGACTTACCATAACGGGCATCATTATTGTTGCACCGACTCTTGCCCGTTCTGCCCCAAAATTACCAA
This sequence comes from uncultured Gammaproteobacteria bacterium, assembly GCA_964515515.1. Taxonomy (GTDB): domain Bacteria; phylum Patescibacteriota; class Microgenomatia; order UBA10105; family UBA927; genus CAZERT01. The sequence continues at coordinate 7,362 of CAZERT010000004.1, read as the reverse complement.
AAATTACCCTTCCATCAATTTCTCTTGGAAATCAAAAAAAAGAAGCTTCCATTCCAACTCCAAAAGTTTCTGCACTTCAAGAAGGTACAAAAACATTTGCTATCCTTACTCCTATTGCCGATTCCATCGTTCCCAAAAATCCTGTCGCTTTTGAAGGAACCGCAGACTCCAGCGCAACATCGATCCTTGTCCAAACCGATACCGAAGACACCATTTGCGCTATAACAAAAAGTAGCTGGTCTTGCCAAATTGCGCTCTCTGAAGGAAATAACAGTATAGCAGTCCACCAAATCCAAAATGACACGATCATCAAATCAAAAACAATTACGCTATATTACACACCTGAATCGCTATGAAACAAAAAGCCATATTCATTGTCATTCCATTTCTCCTGTTATGTCTTTCCCCAATCATGAGGGTTTGGGCCCAAACCGCAACGCCCAGTGCACAAAAATCAACGGTTAAAGTCGATGATCTTATGGATAGACTGGCAACTCGGGTTGCCCAATTATCCAAAACACAAAAGAAGGCAATAACAGGAACGGTTAACACTGTAAGCATATCCAGTTTTACCCTAGAAACTACCACAAAAAACTATAAAATCGAACTTCCGGACACATTGAAAGTATTCCAAATGATCAAAGGAAAACGCACTGAGCTTTCACAGGAAGATATTGCAAAAGGAGACATTATTACCGCATTTGGCGGCTACGACGAAACGATTGACACGCTTCGGGCAAGTGTCGTGTGGATTGAACCTGCAAAACCCCTGTTTAAATTTGTGGGAGTTATTGACGCTGTCGACAAAACGGATTATTCATTTACCGTCAAGACTTTGGAAAAACAGACCATAACGGTCGATTTTGAAACATCATCCAAACTATCCATCTTTGACGGCACGGAAATAGGGAAAGGCGGATTTTCCAAAATAGTTCCAAAAACATCCGTGCTTATTACAGCTTCGTCGGTCCCCAATAAAACCAACAGATACAGCGCAACGCGGATTCTTCTTCTGCAATCAGCGGCCCCAACAACAACAAAAGTCCCCGCTGCAACTTCATCTTCGACAACAAAAGAGTAATCCCCTTTCTTGTCCGTACGCAAGGAACCTGATAGCATAGAAAGTGGTATGACTGCGATACAAACACTCAAAGGGTTTCGTGATTTTCTTCCTGCAGAGGTAAAAAAACGGCTCTGGCTCCGAACTATTCTGGAGAACATTTCCCTCTCATGGGGGTATCAGCCGATTGAAACACCCACATTGGAACCGCTGGAACTTTTTGCCGGACAAATCGGAGAGGATGAAAAACTGTTTTATCAATTTACCGATAATGGCGGACGGAACGTAGCCCTTCGATATGACCAAACAGTTCCAACGTGCAGATATATCGGTCAACACTATGGATCACTTACATTTCCATTCCGCAGATATCAAATGCAGCCAGTTTTTCGTGCAGAAAAACCCCAAAAGGGACGATATCGTGAATTTGTCCAATTTGATTTGGATATTTTTGGTGTATCCGATGTATCAGCAGATGCGGAAGTTATTGCAACAACACTTGCTATCTACAAGGAAATAGGATTTTCAAATGCCCGTGCCCTGATCAATAACCGCGATATTTTTGCTGGTATTCCCTACAAGGCAATTGTTGCAATTGATAAATACGACAAAATTGGCGGCGTGGATGGAGTGTTAGCTGATATGGAACATTCCGGCATCCCGCTTTCCCAAGCAAAAGAATATCTCGATCGAATCCTGAAAGCCACACCCGATCCCTCAACACAAACGATCATGGACTACTTAACACAATCCGGCATATCTTCCGAACAGTTCCATTTTGAACCCAAACTCGCCCGGTCATTTTCCTATTCACAAGGACCGATTTGGGAAATCGTAATCCCCGATTCCACTATCGGTTCTGTGGGTGGTGGTGAACGATATGACGAACTCTGCAAACGAATCAGCGGGTATCCAATTCCCGCAACGGGAATTGGCATCGGTTTTGATCGAACGCTTGAAGCCGCAGATTCCCTCGGGCTCATCCCCACAACACTTCATGGAACCGATATATTAGTCACAGTATTTTCCCCGGAAATGAAAGAGGATTCCATACGCATAGCCTCAATGCTTCGTGGACAAGGATTTGCGGTAGAACTATATCCAGATACTGGGGCAAAACTCGAAAAGCAGTTAAAATATGCGGATAAATGCAGTATTCCCTATGTTGTTATCTTGGGCCCGGATGAACGGGAAAAACACATGGTTCAACTTAAAACGCTTGCAACACGATCATCACAGATGCTTTCAACTGACCAAATACGAACTGCAATCACACACGACTACTAACCCATGAACCCTGCCAAACAAGGAATTTTTGCACTTATTCTTGCCAATATCATTTGGGGTGCTGCATCGCCAATTTTTAAACTCGCCCTTACCAATATCCCCCCGTTTACCCTTGCATTTCTTCGTTTTTTCATTGCAACCGGACTGCTTATACTCGTTTTACGTTCCTCCCTTTCTTATCCTATCCGCACAAAAAAAGATTTTCTTCTGCTCTTTGCCTATGCGGTGCTTGGCATCTTTTTGAATATAATGTTTTTCTTTTTTGGTCTTGAACATACCCTTGCCATGAATGCACCTGTTATCATCTCCTCCCAACCGATCATGATATTTCTTTTTAGTGCAATCTTCCTTCATGAACCGATACGTAAGAAAAAAATAGCCGGTGTATCCATCGGATTTATGGGGATCCTCCTTATTATTCTGGAACCGCTGTTAGTACAGGGATTAGACGGATCAATTATCGGCAACCTTTTCCTAATTCTTGCGACTGTCTGCGCAGCAATATCAACCATTATTGGACACCGGTTGTTTTCAACATACCCACCGCTTGTTGTCCTTTTTTGGGCATTTTTCATCAGCACCGCATTGTTTGCACCGTTTGCGGCACAGGAATTTACTCAGAACCCCATGGTCTATAGCAATCTAGATACCAGAGGCGTTGGTGGAATCCTTTTTGGCTCGGTATTTTCCTCCCTTGTTGCCTATAGCGCGTTCTCTTGGGGGCTTTCCAGAATTAAGGCAACCGATGCATCACTCTTTGCCTATGTAGACCCGATTGCGGGAACGATTTTAGCCTACTTTTTACTCCACGAACCCATTACCACTCCGTTTGTCATCGGAACACTCTTTATCTTTTTGGGAATTTATATTGCTGAACAAAGAATTAATTACCATCCAATTCTACAACTCCTGAACGGAAAAAAACATCACATTACATCCAAGCAGATACCATAATGCCTCTTATCGCACAATAATCCCCCATATTGATTCCAAACATATATTCAACTATAATAAATTCTCTATGAAAGCTGCAATACACCCAACATGGTATGAAGATGCAACAGTGACGTGTGCCTGTGGCAATACGTTTACCGTTGGGGCTTCAAAAAAGGATATCCGCCTTGATATCTGCGGAAAATGCCATCCGTTTTTTACCGGTGAAATGAAATTTGTCGATACCATGGGACGTGTAGAAAAATTTCAGGCAAAACAAAAAGCAGCAGAAGCAGTCGCTCAAGTGATGGCAGATAAAAAGAAAAAGAAACAGGAACGCGCTGAACAGCTTCGAAACCCCAAGTCCCTTAAGGAAATGCTTTTGGGAATCAGATAACAATTACAATAATTTCGAAATTACGTAATATTTTTCAACATGTATTCGTAATTGCCGTAATTTATAATTCGTAATTATTCCAATATGAATACCAATGTCGCAATTCTTGAATTCAGGCCTGGACCTGGTGGAGAGGAAGCAAAACTCTGGGCAAATGATTTACTTCGCATGTATACACGTTATGCGAATATTCTTGGCTGGAAAACCGAACAAATTTCAGACACCGCAATGAAGGTGAAGGGAGAAGGAGCATTTACGACTCTCCAGTATGAAGCAGGAACACACCGTGTCCAACGGGTTCCCGCTACGGAACGCCAAGGACGGATACATACATCTACGGCAACCGTTGCTGTTCTTCCGGAAATTCCTGAATATGAACAAACAATCAGAACGGAAGATCTAGAATGGGAATTTTTCCGCTCAGGGGGGAAAGGTGGTCAAAACGTCAATAAAGTATCCTCTGCCGTACGGCTTCGGCATACACCAAGCGCCATAGTGGTAACCTGCCAGACAGAGCGTGACCAATTCCAAAACCGTCAGGTTGCCCTGTCAATGCTACGGTCAAAACTTTGGGAAACCCAGGAAATTAAACAGGCAGAGACATTGGGTGCCGCCAGATCCGTGATCGGACGGGGTATGCGAGCCGAAAAAATCCGTACGTATAACTTTCCCCAAAATCGCCTTACTGATCACCGGATCAACAAATCATGGCATGACCTTGACCGGATTATCGAAGGTAAACTCCAAAAAGTGACACAAGCAATGAAAGACAATTTATAATTTATAATTCATAATTCATAATTTCCAATAACTATTAACTATGAATTGTGTTTTGAATTATTAATTGTGAATTGTTTTCTACTGCTCCTGTGTTCCCAAGGTAACATCAATTGGGATTTCTTTCCCTTCTCTCCACAGAATAATCGTCACGCGTTCTCCTGCCTTTTTACTGCCGATGACTGTCGAAAGCTCTGTTTTGCCGGAAAGTTTTGTACCGGAAATTTTTATAACAATATCCCCAACCTCTATTCCCCCTCTTTCCGCCGGGCTTCCTTCCACAACATCCATAATATACGCGCCTTCCGGAACATCATTTAGCAATGCCAAATCTTTGGTAATAACCTTATATCGCACACCAAGAAACGGCCTATTAAATTGTCCTGTTTTATTAAACGTATCAAGGGCTTCTTTGACGATATTAATGGGAATGGCAAATCCGATATTTTGGCCTTCCGATGAAACTGCAGTATTTACCCCAATAACCCGGCCAGATGAATCAAGGAGCGGACCCCCGGAATTTCCCGGACTAATGGCAGCACTTGTTTGAATTACGTTATCAAGCCGCTCGACGGACCCTTCATAAATTGATCCTGCCGTTATACCACGCCCAATGCCCGACACAACACCCGTGGTAACCGTATTACGGAATTCTCCAAGCGCCGTTCCAATCGCAATAGCAAGCTGCCCAACTTTAATCTTTGATGAATCACCCATTGTGATGGGAATAAGCCCAGTTGCATTGATCTTAAGAATTGCCAAATCATTGACAGGATCTCGGTATATCCGAACAACATCAAACGTCTTATCATCTTTCGTAATAATACGGTACTTTGCCTGCGTATCACTCACGACGTGTTTATTGGTAACAACAAGTCCATTGGATTCAACGATAAATCCGGAGCCGATGTCCTGTTCAATTTTCTTTGGGGTTCCGGGAATTTCTTGAAACGGGGAAAAAAAATCAAACGGGTCAAACTGAATACTTCCACCCACCCGTGCAGTTGTACTGATCCCGACGGTGACAACCGAAGGCGATGCCGTATCCACAACATCAATGACCACGGATTCTTCCGATACAACTTTTACCGTTTCCCTACCGGAAGGCATTGTGTCCTTCTGTACGGAATGCGGGAGAAACGTAACAAACGGAATGCCCGTTTTTCCGATGGCTGACCAGTTCAACCCAAAAATACCGGAACTAATAAAAGCACCAAGTGCAATAAGCACTACCGCAAGAATAACAGCGACAGTACGGGAGGTTTTGGAAGAATCTGTATGTTGTGCCATAGTGGCATTTATTGTAATAACAGTTCTATGGCTTTTTCAAGTTGTGCGTCTTTTGATGCTTCGTAGTCTTCCATTTCCACGAGTACATCCGGCTTGATTCCTTTTTTATGTATCCATGATCCGTTTGGCGTGAGCCACTCAGCGGTTGTGACATGCAAACTTGCGCCTCCCGATAACTCTTGCGGAGTTTGAACCGATCCTTTCCCAAATGATATTTCCCCCACAATCGTAGCCCGTTTATAGTCCTTAAGAGCACCGGCAACAATTTCCGCGGCAGATGCGCTTCCTTTATTAATAAGTACAATAAGCGGAATATCCGTCAACTTTCCTCTCCTATTGACACTGTAAGGGTCTTTTGCGCCATCGCTGGATTGCTGGGTAACGATTGTTCCTTGTTTGATAAACTCGCTTGCAATCGATACCGCCATATCCAAATATCCACCTGGATTATTGCGAAGATCAAGCACAAGACCTGGAATTTTTCCCGTGCGGAATGCCGCTGCAATTTCCGAAACTGCGCTGTCCCACTCATCCTGTGTACGGTCTCCAAATCGGGAAAGAGCAATATACCCTATTGTTTGAAAAACAGGCAAAGTGGAAGAAAGTCCGGAAAGTTCGCTGATTTGTGAGATGGGTTTGATCCATGCATCAACGGAAGGAACAATAATTTCGTCACGCACAATGGAAATATCCGTTGGTTTTGTATCGGTTTCATGAAGCACCGTAAGCGTCACTGTTGTTCCCTTTTTCCCCCTGATTTTCCCAACAGCTTGATCAACACTCCATCCATATGTTTCTTCCCCATTTACTTCAAGAATGATATCAGAAGGTCGTATCCCCATTTTTTCTGCAGGAGAACCCTTAAGCGGCGCGACAATGATCACACGTCCTTCTTTTAATCCAAGTTGCGCACCAATCCCCTGAAATGACCCCCCAATATCTTCCTTAAATTCCTTATTTTCTTGCGGAGGAAGAAAGCTCGTATAGGGATCATCACCTGCGGCAACCATGCCCGAAATTGCACCGTAAAGCATTTTTTGTGGATCAAGATTTTTTGCATCGTAAAAATACCGAAACATCCGGCTCCACACATCCCAAAACAAGGAAAAATCAGCTCGGACAGAGGAAGGAGTAGCACTATGAACCGGTACTGAACGGGACTGAATCGTTTCCTGAAGGGCACGGGGATCCTTTTGACCGAACCGATATCCTATTCCACCGGAAAGCAAAATAATGCAAAGCACTAAGACGCTATTCCTGATTTTGGAAAAAGGCAGACGTTTCATACGTACAGTGATAATCGTACTTACGCCCGCACAACAAATGGAATGAGGGCGAGAAATCTTGCTTTCTTTATTTCGCGTGTCAAAATTCTCTGATGATGGCTGCACAAACCGGTTCGTGCTTTTCCAAGCAGTTTTCCCCGTTCCGATATATACCGGGTCATGGTTTGTGGGTCCTTATACTCGGGATTTGTTTTTGTATCACAAAATCCGCAATTTTTCGCTACTTTTATACCGACTTTTCGTCTTGGCAACATACTGCTATCCTTTCGTGTATTAACTATTAAAACGGAATATCATCCGGATTCACATCTTCGTTTCCGGTAGGCGCACCC
>CAZERT010000003.1:5916-30258 GCA_964515515.1 uncultured Gammaproteobacteria bacterium | reverse complement strand
GCTTTGGTAAATCCGGCCGCTTGGGCTTCCTTTTCACTGCAAAACCAGGATTCCCCAACATCCTTTTCGATCACGGTAAATTTATACTGGGCACAATCCGGGGTGTAGTATGTTTTTGCATCGGAATTACTGTCAAAATTCCCCTTGATGATACAACCCTGCTTATCAGGAGCATCGGTTGACTGGCACATTGCGTAAATTCCCTGCCTCCCAGCTTTTGCGGTTTGTGATACACGTTTAAGCACTTCTTCCTTTGAGGAAGTATCGGAATGATAGCGGGCCCATCCGCTTTCCAACATCTTTTCGTTCACCAATACCTCCCCAACATAGACAAGCGCCATTCCCCGACCGTATTTATCGGCAACCTGCTCATCAATACGCACCCGTTTTCCGTTCACGAATGATTCCAACTCTTTTTTGGCTTCTTTTCCGCCACAAAATTTAAGTTCCGGAGCATCCGCATGCCGGAGACGGATCCGGGATTTTCCTTCCAGAACCAACGTATCACCATCAAGCACACCAATAACGGAAACTCCCACACTCCGTTGTCCATACTGACGAAAATATTGGTAAATATTAAGAACAAGAGACGGAATAAGTAAAGCAAGTGCGATAAAACCCCATTGGAACACACCATGTTTCTTTATCTGGGTTGACATAATCTGTATACAGTATACCGCGTATACACTATGCGGAATTTACCGCTTTGGAGATTGCTTCTGGCGGCGTGCTTTTCCGCCGGTATTTGGCTTGCGGCGTTCTCTTGTCCGGGGATCCCGTGTCATGAATCCGCGTTTCTTTAAGATCGGACGGAATTTTTCCTTATCCACGACTTCCAACGCCCTTGAAATACCATGGATGACTGCGGCAATTTGACCGTTTAATCCACCGCCAACCGTTTTGATCGATACTGCAAAACGATTGAGGGTATTGGTTGTACGAAACGGCTCCATATACATTTTTTTGTACACTTCCCCGGGGAAATACTCTTCTGCAGGACGGCCGTTGACGATAATTGCACCTTTGGCAACCTGCGTACCTGCCACCGTTACCGCTTCACCACCCACCACATACATCCGAACGCGGGCTGTTGCGGTTTTGCGCCGTCCTACCGATTCGTAATACTGGACAGATTCTGTTTTTTCTGGTTTTGTTGATTGTGGAGCCATACCGTTTCCTTTATTTTCCTTTCGTCATAAAACGATCCGCGTACGGATGCGTATCCGATTCATAAATATGAAGCCGTGTTATCATTCTGTGTCGAAGTTTATTTTTCGGTAACATTCCCCATACTGCGTGCCTGACTATTTCAGTCGGCTTTTCAATCCGTATTTTCCACAACGGTTTTTGCTTCATACCACCCGGAAATCCAGAGTAGTTGCTATACATTTTTGTTTTCTCTTTTTTTCCAGTTGATCGAATTTTTGATGCGTTAATGACGACAACAATGTCGCCTCCGTCGATATTTCTGGAAAAATTCGGTTTTGACTTCCCAATCAATAATTGGGCAATTTCCGTAGCAACACGTCCGATTACCTTATTATCCACATCCACAAGATGCCATGAGCGGATAGTTTCTGATGCTTTGGTCGGTTTGGTTAAGAGTTGGTTATTCATGGATTATTTATCCTTTTTTGAAGCGCGTGGTTTTTTGGCTTTTATAGATTCCTTTTTCCCTGACGGTTTTTCTTTTTTGGCAGGTTCAGCTTTCTTTTCAACTTTGGTTTTAGGAGCAATAATTTCCACCGGTGCATCAACAAATGACATGAGCACCTGCTGCGTTGCATCTCCACGCCGGATGTTGGTTTTAATAATGCGTGTATACCCGCTGTTACGGGCACCGAAGCGTGTTGGAGCATCCGCAAGCAACTTTTTGACTGCATCCGGATACGGAAGATCCATCAGAAGTTTTCGCATCTGATCTTCACCTTTTTTTGCGCGGGTTATGAGTTTATCCACAACAGGTTGCACTGCCTTTGCTTTTGCAATTGTCGTCTGTATGGACCCATGCATGATTAGCTCATTGACCAATATCCGAAGCAATTGCTTCTTTTCGTCACTTGAGCGTGATAGATTTCTGCCGAAATATCCGTGTCTCATAGAATGATCCCGTTTCAAGCATTAGGCTTGAAGAACAATACCTTTCTCCTTCAGTTTTTCTTCTACAATGGAGAGTGATTTTGCCCCTAAATTCTTAATTTTCATCAGATCGCTACGGGGCGCCACCATCATTTGGCCAATCGTATCGATGCCACCGTTGCTTAACGCATTGACGATGCGGGTTGGAATATCAAGCTCCTCAATACGCATTTTTAACATTTCATCCGACACTGCGGGAGTTGATACCGCTTCTTTTACTTCTTCCACTGCTTTTGGTTCATAAATCTGTGTGATGTAGGAAACCAACAATTTTGCTGAACTCTTTAAGGCGTCTTCAGGTGTTATGGTACCATCTGTCCAAATTTCCATGACAAGTTTATCCAAATTTGTCATGCGGCCTACACGGGTTGCATCCACACGATAATTCACGCGCGTTACAGGAGAATACAGGGAATCCATAGAGATAACCCCGACTTCATCGATTGGCTGCTCATCGGACGTGACATAGCCATACCCTGTTTTTACCGTCATTTCCATCTTGAGGCTTGATTTTTTATCCGCAAGGGTTCCCAACACAAGATCGGGATTTGCAATCGTGACACCTGCTGGAGCTTCAATGTCGCCAGCTGTTACCGGTCCCGGACCTGACTTATCTATTGTTATCGTAATCGGTTCCGTATTCTTGGATGAAATACGAACCTTTTTCAGGTTCAAAATAAGTTCAACGATATCTTCCTTGAGTCCCGCAAATGCACTATATTGGTGTTTGACCCCTTCAATCTTTACCGAGCTTATTGCAGCTCCCGGAAGTGATGTTAACAGCACCCGACGAAGGCTATTACCAAGCGTCTGACCGTACCCTTGAGTTAACGGTTCCAAAATAAATACACCATAATCGGCAGACGATCGATCTGTTTTGACGATAAATGTTGGTTCTTGCATGGAAACTCCTTCCTTATCTGGAATAGTATTCGACAATGAGCTGTTCATTAATATCTTCTGTTACGTCGGTGCGCTCCGGTACCCGGACTATTTTTCCGACCGGACCTTTACGCTCCAGCCATGCTGGCGGCTGATAGGTTTTATCTTCCAGCATCTTTTTGATTACCGGAAGCTCAAGCGCTTTTTGTTTATAGACAATGACATCCCCAACCTGCACTTCGTAGGAGGGGATGGACATTTTTTTCGTGTTTACAAGGACATGGCCGTGGGTAATAAACTGCCGAGCACTTGGCCGTGTTGGCGCAAGCCCAAGACGATACATCACATTATCAAGTCGGCGTTCCATGTGCTCGATAAGCTTATTTCCCGTATTCCCGACAACTTTTTTGGATTTTGCAAACGCGATACGGAATTGCTTTTCCATAACCTGGTACATGCGTTTTACTTTTTGTTTTTCCCGAAGCTGTTGACCATACCCCGTTACTTTCCGTTTTCCCTTTTGTCCGTGCTGACCGGGTGGAACATTGAGTTTACGAAGCAACCCCGCATGGGATTTGCTCCCAACGGTTTTAAGTCCAATATCCGTGCCTTCACGGCGTGCTAATCTATTTCGTGGTCCTGTATACCGTGCCATAACTTATACTCTCCTCTTTTTCTTTGGGCGGACACCGTTATGCGGAATCGGGGTCACATCGGCAATAAGGGTTATTGCCAACCCAACTGATTTGAGTGCCCGAAGCGATGCATCACGCCCCGCTCCCGGCCCCTTAATGAAAACTTCCACTTCCCGCATCCCGTTTTCAATAGCTTTGCGTGCTACCGTTTCCACAGCCGTAGTTGCCGCATAGGGTGTTGATTTCCTTGCACCCTTAAATCCTGACATCCCCGATGACCCCCAATACAGCACATTTCCCTTTTCGTCCGTAATAGTTACCAATGTATTGTTAAATGTTGCACTAATGTAGACTTTTCCCTTTTCAACTGCTTTTTTTGCTGTTTTTTGTGCCATAAGAATCCTTTAGATTATTTCTTTGCGGCCGGCGCAGCTGTTTTTGTTACAGCATCTTGTTTTATACGATCTTCCTTCTTGAGTGCTCCAACCGTTGACCGCTTTCCACGGCGTGTCCGAGCGTTGGATTTTGTCCGCTGCCCACGTGTCGGTAACCCGCGGACATGACGGATTCCACGATACGAGCTGATTTCCCGAAGACGTTTAACATTGTTGGCAATGGATTGACGAAGATCACCCTCTACAATGAAGTTCTTTTCGATGATTTTTGCGATTTTGCTGGTTTCTTCATCAGTAAGGGTTTTTGCACGGCGTGCACCATCAATTCCTGCGGATTTTAGCACATTTGCAACATTCACCCTTCCGATACCGTAAATATACGTCAGGGCAATATCCAAACGTTTTTCTACCGGTATATCGACTCCTGCAATACGAATCATAGGTTACCCTTGGCGCTGTTTATGCTTGGGATTCTTGCAAATCACAAACACCCGTCCCCGCCGACGGACAATTTTGCAATCATTACACATTTTTTTTACACTTGCACGAACTTTCATAGTCAATTTAGCGTACCCGGTAAGTTATTCTTCCCCGGGTAAGATCATAGGGAGTCATTTCAATTTTTACTTTGTCCCCCGGCATGATCCGGATATAATTTAACCGCATCTTCCCAGATAAATGACACAATACGATTCTGCCGTTTGGCAATTTTACCCGAAACAATGTATTTGGTAAACACTCCGCTACTTCGCCTTCAATTTCAAGATTTCCCTGATGTGCCATACGACAATAAACACAGTATCCCCGCCTGGGACAAGAAAAACACCTCGCTCTTTGTCCATTGGCGGGTAAAAAAGCATGCACACTCCTCGTGTATGCTTTCGTGATTAAGAATGTTATTGTACCTTATGGACGCTCTGCGGTCAACACGGTGCTTTTTCCAGCACCCACAGCTACCGTATGCTCAAAAACTGCCGTTAATGAGCGGTCTTTTGTTGAAAGCGTCCATCCATCACCGTTTGCATACACGATATCTCCTTTTCCAAGCGCATAGATGACTTCAATGGCAATCGTCATACCCGAAACCAACAGGGGTGTGCGTTCTATCGGTCGATCCAGATACCCGGGAATCATAGGATCCTCATGGAGTTTTTTCCCAATGCAATGACCGGTAAGTGCCGTTACTACACTGTATCCTGCCCGGGTAATGTTTTTAGCAATCACTTCCGAAATATTGCCAATCCTGTTTCCCGCAACCGCAACGGATATTGCTTCATCAAGCGTCTGCTTCCCTACCTGTAAAAAGCGTTCGAGTGGGGACGTTGTATACTCTTTGCCGCCCACAACAATTGTTCCAGCAGTATCGGTATGGAATCCGCCATACACCATCCCAACATCAACCGTAAAGACATCACCATGCGTAAGCACCCTGTCTGAAGGAATACCATGAACAACTTCCTCATTGACGCATAAACATGTTGCCCACTTATAATCACGGACCGTGGCAAACGACGCAATCCCGCCTTCTTCCTTAATCCGCTTTTGGGCAAGAGCTTCTATTTCAAGAAGGCTGACACCTGCCCTGGAGGCGGCAAGCAGTTCTTTCCGTATACGTCCAAGTTTTTGCCCACCTTCTTGCATCAGAAGTATTTCTTCCTGCGTCTTTGGTTTTGTCATAGGCACTTTCTTTTCCCAAGTTCTTTGATGATTGCCTCTATTACCTCATCTTGGGTCATGATTGTCGTATCCAAAATCCAGGAATCAGGAAGAATTTTGAGCGGATCCGTTTCCCGTGTTGAATCCTGCTCGTCACGGATTTTCGTATCAGTAAGCACCTCTTTAATGGTTTTATTGATTCCTTTTGTTTTCCACTGCTCAAGCCGTCGTTTCGCCCGCTCTTCTACGGATGCTGTAAGAAAAACCTTTAGCTGTGCATGTGGAAGAACGCGAAGTCCAATGTCCCGACCCTCCATGACAACCGACTTTCCTTTTGCCATCTCCTGCTGAAGCTCAACCATCCGGCGCCGAACCTGCGGGATCACCCCCACATCGGAAGCGCCAAGTGCCGTATCGGGAGCCATAATCCGATCCGTCACATCTATTCCATCAAGAATTGCCGTGATCACCCGATCCGTACTTCCTTTTGGCGGTGGCGCAAGCTCCATGGATATGGTAGATAATTGTTCCGTCACCCGTTTGGCATCCGTCAGGGGTATGTTATTTTGGATACAGGAGAGCGCAAGCATCCGATACATCGCACCCGTATAGATATAGGTGATGTGAAGTTGCCTGGCAAGCCGACCGGCAATATCGCCTTTTCCTGCAGCGACTGGCCCGTCTATGGCAATCTGGAGTGGTTGTTTTCCCATATCCTCACTCTTATTTCTGTGCTGCCTTCACTGCCTGAAGAATTGCTTCGTGTACCTCTTCCACAGTGCGATTGGCATCTATTTCCACAAGAATTCCCTTTTGACGATAAAATTCAATCACGTCTTTTTCGCTTTCCTTATAGATTGCAAGCCTGCTTTTGATCCTCTCGGGGGAATCATGGAGCTCTGTTGATCCTGCATGCAACGGGCGCGCACGGGCAAGAAGCCGTTTCATGGATTCTTCTTCCGGAAGATTGAGGTAAAATACAAGCTCTACCTTATAGCCGTATTTATCGATCTTATCGTCAAGAAATTTTGCCTGGTCGATATTTCGGGGAAAGCCGTCCATAATCCATGCGCCTTTGGCATCATCTTCCTTGAGCCGCCATTTCCATAACACCTGCATCTCCGAATCCGCAACATATTTTCCTTCCGATAATGCACCCCGACAGACTTCCCCAATGATTCCCTTATCGTTTGCCGCTGCATCCCGGACTAAATCACCGGAGGTTAAAATCGGAATTTGCAGTGTATCCGCAAGAAGTTTTGCCTGTGTACCTTTTCCTGAACCTTCCGGACCATAAAAGACGATATGCATACAAATAATAAGTCCGTATCACGAAACATGATCCTAAGCAGGAATGAATACAATGAATCCGGAACTTCCCCCAATAAAAATTATTGTGTCAGAAACCCGTCATAGTTACGCATAACAAGCTGAGCTTCCAGCGCTTTTACGGATTCCAGCACGACGGAAACGACGATGAGCACGCTTGTGCCACCAATCAGAAGTGAAGACATACCGGTTATGCCATTGGCAATGGAAGGAAGGATCGCAATCGTTCCAAGAAAGATCGCACCCGCAAACGTCGTACGCGTTAAAATATAGTTCAGATATTGGGCTGTGGGAGTACCCGGACGGATCCCGGGGATAAATCCTCCATATTTTTGGATTTCTTCCGATACTTTTTTGGGGTTAAACGTAATCGCCGTATAAAAATACGTAAATCCAATAACCAAAAAGAAATAAATAATGTTATAAAACGGACCGTTGGTATTAAATACGGTCGTTAAAAACTTCCCAAGCCCAATAATTGCCGGATTTTTTACCTGAGATAGAAATCCGCCGATCAGGGAGGGAAGAAGAACAAGCGACACGGCAAAAATAATTGGGATCACCCCTGCCTGATTGAGTTTGAGTGGCAAATACGACATGCCGCCGCCATACACCTTATTTCCCCGTACCCGGCGTGCATATTGTACCGTAACCCGACGCACTGCCTCATTAATCACGACTGTTGCCGCAATGACCCCAACACCCAGTGCCGCAAGAAGAATGAGATTCGTCAGGTTTTCCGCAGTTGCGGAGTAGAATAACTGCCCAAACAATACGGGCATCCTCCCCACTATCCCGGCAAAGATGATCAGTGAAATACCATTGCCTATACCATACTCGGTAATCAGTTCGCCAAGCCACATGACAAACATAGTGCCAGCCGTCATGGTGACAATCATCGTCATAAGCGTGAGTGGGTTTGTGGTCGCAACAATGCCCTGATTGCGCAAAAGTGCAATCATACCAACTGCCTGAATTGCGGCAAGCGGTACGGTAATAAAGCGTGTGTATTGATTGATTTTTTGCCGTCCGTATTCACCTTCTTTTTGGAGTTCTTCCAACTTCGGAAACACGATCGTCAACAGCTGCAAAATAATGGATGCATTGATGTAGGGGTTAATGCCCAGGGCAAGAATAGAAAAATTCACCAGGGTTCCACCGGAAAACACATCCAAGAGACCCAAAAACTGGTTTTGCGCAAACAACGCAGCAAGTTTTTGTGTGTCTACTCCTGGGATGGCAATATGGGCAAACAACCGGAATACGACAAACATCAGCGCCGTAAAGATGATCTTCCTTCGAAGTTCAGGAGTTTTCCAACTTGCGGTAAGCGGTGAAAGAATACTGTTCATGACGATAGTACGATACCGTATCTATCCCCACTTATGCAACGGTCAGCTTTCCGCCAGCTTGTTCGATTTGCTCCCGTGCGGAGCGCGAAGCAGGAATGGAAACCGTTAAGGGAACAGACAGGGTACCACCACCCAACAATTTAATGCGAGTCACGGTACCGGGAATAATGTTATGTTTTTTTAACAATTCGACAGTGACTTCGGATCCTTTTGGAAGAGTTGCCAATTTTTCCACAGACAAGGGAAAGGCTTTCTCCTGTATTCCCTTATTACGAAGCTTCCCCCGAAGCAAAGGTAACCGTTTGGTAAGGGCAAGTTGTCCGCCTTCAAAATCCAACCTCATGGTTCCACGGGCATTTTGACCTTTCGTTCCACGTCCGGCGGTTTTTACCCGTCCGGATCCATGACCGCGACCAATGCGTTTTTTTGTTTTTGCAACCGTTTTTTTCAATTCGTGCAGTTTCATACCATACTCCCTTTATTTTTGTTGCTCTGGCTTTTGTGTCTTTTGGACAGCACGAAGCATTTTAAGAGCCTCCAGCGTCGCATAGACATTTGATGCCTGATTTTTGCTTCCTAGAATTTTGCTCACGATATCGCGAATTCCTGCCGCCTCTACCACTGCCCGGACTGCTCCGCCTGCAATAACCCCAGTACCAGGAGGTGCCGGTTTAATAAGGATTTGTGCGGCACCACGCTTAATCCGGACTTCATGGGGAATAGTGGTTCCTTTCATCGGAACGGTAATAAAGTGTTTCTTGGCATAGCTTACGGCTTTGCGAACCGATGCAGCAACATCCGGAGCGCCACCAAGGCCCACACCGACACGACCCTTTTTGTCTCCAACAACTACCAGAACGGAAAAACCAATTTTATTCCCGCCTTTTGTTTTTTTGGATACCCTATTTACCTGTACGACTTTTTCATCAAATTCCGATGGTGTTCTTCGTTGTTCCATCATAGTGTCATTCCTCCTTCACGGACCGCATCGGCAAATGCCTTTACAACACCGTGATACTTATTTCCACCCCGATCAAAAACGACTTCCGAAATCTTTTTTGTTTTAAGTGTTTTTACCACTCCTGCTGCCAATTCTTTTGCGGATGCGACATTTGTTCCCTTAACCACTACCGATGTAATGGTTTTTTGGGCAACATCATCGATACACTGTGCATACAAATGATAGTGGGATCGAAGAAACGATATACGCGGCCGTTTTGCCGTTCCTTTTACGACTGCACGAATACGTGCAACCCGCTTGCCCCGCTTCTGATGAATCGTTGGTTTTGTAATCATAGGTTATTTCCCTCCGGCTCCTCCGACTGCTTTTGCCGACTTTCCTGCTTTTCTTCGGATAAATTCTCCGGAATATTTGATACCTTTTCCCTTGTATGGCTCCGGCGCTTTGACAGAACGGATATTTGCCGCAACCTGCCCGACAGCCTGCTTATCGATGCCCGTAATGGTAATTTTGCCTTCTGCAACTGCAAACGTGATCCCTTGAGGCGGTTGAATGGTCACTTGATGGGAATATCCCACGGAGAGAACAAGATTCACCCCCGTGACATTTGCCCGATATCCGACTCCAACCAACTCAAGTGTTTTTGTCCACCCCGTTGATACCCCAGTAATCATATTGGCAAGGTGCGCACGGGTAAATCCATACAGCGCATTTGCTTTCCTGCCGGTACGCTTGTTTTCTATCGTAACAACTCCGTTTGTATTGGTAATTTCAATACCGTGGGCAATATCGCAGGATAATTCCCCTTTCGGGCCCTTGACTGTCACCGTATTTCCCGTTTGGGTGAACGTGACTGCGGATGGAATAGTAATTGGTGATTTTCCTATACGTGACATACGTTTCTTCCTTTACCAAATTTCGGCAAGTACTTCGCCTCCAATACCCTGTTTTTTTGCTTCACTACCCGTCATAATCCCTTTGGAAGTCGAAAGTATCGAAAAACCCAACCCTCCAAGAACTCTCTTGACGTTTTTGTGTCCAATGTACCATCGAAGCCCCGGTTTGCTCACCCGCTTTAATCCTTTGATTTTAGGTTCATGCCCTTCATAGAGCACTTCCAGAACAAGGTGGGCTTTTGGATCCTGGCCTTCCTTTTTCACTTTTCCCAAAAATCCCTCACGGGATACGATGGAGGCAACTTCAAATTTCAGTTTTGAATACGGCAGTGAAACCGTATCTATGCCGGCCATACCCGCATTGCGGATTTGCGTTAACATGTCTCCGATTGGATCTGTAACCATAACGTTTTTTTCTTAGATACAAAGGTTCTTTTGGTATCACATACTGTCATCCGCAAGCTTCTTTGTATCGTCCTCCTTTTATATATTCCACCTTTACCAGGATGCTTTTACTACTCCGGGCAATTCCCCTTTATGCGCAAGCTGACGGAAACAAATCCTACAGACTCCGAATTTTCGCATATATGCATGCGAACGTCCGCAGATCTGACACCGGTTATGCATCCGTACAGAATATTTTTGTTTTTTTTCAAATTTATTGACATCTGATGCTTTTGCCATAGAATGTTCCCCTTATTTTTCAAACGGCATACCAAGAAGGGTAAGAAGCGTTTTTGCTTCCTCATCCGTTCTGGCTGTCGTCGTAAACGTTGCTTCAAAGCCACGAACACGATCAACCATGGAAAAATCAAGCTCCGGAAAGATCGTCTGTTCTTTAATTCCAAGGGTATAATTCCCGTGCCCGTCAAACCCTTTTTTGGGAATTCCGCGGAAGTCACGCACACGCGGAAGGGCAACGTTAATAAGACGAAGGACAAAATCCGACATCCGTTTTCCCCGAAGCGTTATTTTAATTCCAATCGGGTCACCTTCGCGGGTCTTAAACGATGCAATGGCTTTTTTTGCTTTTGTAATAACCGGACGTTGACCTGTTATCACTCCCAGCTGTTGGGCCATTTTTTCAATCGTTTTTTTGTCCTTAATTGCTTCACCCATGCCGCAATTAATCACAACCTTCACCAAGCGCGGAAGTGCCATGGGATTTTTGATCCCAAGCTCTTTGACAAGAGCAGGGACGATTGTTTTTCTATAGTGTTGTGTGAGTGTGTCCATAGTTGTTTAGATTTTTTGTCCGCACTTTTTACAGATACGGTCTTTTTGATTTTTTGACGTCAGGAGCCCAATGCGTGTCTGTTTGCCGCATTTGGGACAAATCAAGGCAACATTTGCAACCGGAAGTTCCCTCGGTTTGTCAATAATTCCACCCGGTGTTTTTTCATCTTTTTTCTTCATATGGCGCTTATACATATTCACACCAGGCACTAATACCTTCTGTGTTTGAGGAAATACGGATTCGATTTTACCCTTTTTTCCTTTATCTTTTCCTGCCGTTACGATGATTTCGTCATTTTTTCGAAATTTCATAGTTAATACATCTCCATTGCCATTGATGCAATTTTATCAAATCCTTTTTCTTTTACTTCCCGTGCTATCGGGCCGAAAACCCGGGTTCCACGCGGATTCTTATCCGTCGGGTTATCAATAATAACCCCCGCGTTGTCATCAAATCGGATATAGCTGCCATCCTTGCGGCGAAACGCTTTTTTTGTCCTGACAATGACAACCTTTACCAATTCATCATCCTTGACGATCCCAACGGGATCGGCTTTTTTTACGACACACTGAACAACATCTCCAACTGTTGCAAAATCGCGTCGAGATGACCCATAGATATGGGTAATCGTCATCCAGGATACCCCTGAATTATCTGCCGGTGTTAATTTTGTGCGTCGCTGTACCATAGGTTACTTCACGGCCTCCTGCAAGCGAAAGTGTTTCGTCTTACTTAATGGCCGACACTCCATAATATGAACTTTTTGATCCACTGTTACCGTCTGACCTGCGGTATCTACCGCATACCGGCGTGTTTTTTTCATCGTTTTGCGATACAGAGGATGGCGTGTCACATCCGTGACCGCAACGATAACCGTTTGCTTTGTCTTTACCGATACAACCGTACCTTCCAACACTTTTCCACATGACTGTTTTTGAGATTGTTCTTTGACTTTTTCCAATGGTTTTGTTGGTGATTTCATAGGATATTATGCTTCCTCCATCATGGTTTTTTCCCGAATAAGAGTTTGTATAATTGCCAGATCACGCTTCCAAAATTTCGCCACTCGAACATTCTTTGAAGGCTTCGTGTGCCTGTTGATTTTTTCCGCCACAATTTTTTCCTTCAAATCGGTTGCCCGTTTGATTAATTCCGATACCTGTGTTTCATGCAGTTGTGTTAAGTCTTTGCGCTTCATACCGTTTCCTTTTCAATAAACTTCGTTCTGACTGGAAGTTTTGCCGTTGCCAGGCGCATGGCTTCCTTTGCCTGCTCACGCGTTATTCCTGCCATTTCAAACATAATCCGCCCCGGTTTTACCACACAGACGTATTTTTCAATATCACCTTTTCCGCTTCCCATACGGGTTTCCGGCGGTTTTTTGGAAACCGGCTTGTCCGGAAAAATTCGGATCCAAATACGGCCACCGCGATTGGTATAGTGGGTAAGCGTCCGGCGGGCTGCCTCTATTTGGCGACTTGATACCCATCCGTCCGTTGTTGCCTTTAGACCATAATCACCAAATGCAACGGTGTTTCCGCGCACTGCCATCCCGGTTCGTTTTCCCCGGAATGATTTGCGATGTTTTGCCCGTTTTGGTGCCAACATAAATTATTTTCCTTTTTTACAAATCCACACTTTTACACCGATATATCCTGATTTCGTAAGTGATGGAGTTGCACAAAAATCAACTTCTTCCCTGATTGTGGAAAGCGGTACCGTTCCTTGGGAAAACTTTTCCCTGCGGGCAATTTCCGCACCGTTGATCCTGCCTGAAAGTGCAACCTTTACCCCTTTTGCTCCCGCATTCATCACCCGTTCAATCGCCTGATTACATACCCGTTTGGTAGGAAGCCGTTTTGCCAGTTGATCGGCAATCGTGTTTGCCACAAGATATGCGGACAAATTCGGTTCCTTGACCGGCTCAACGGATAATTCAAGTTTTGATTTTGTCGTATCAATGAGCACTCCATGCTGTCGGTTGAGTTTACGAAGCTTTCTATACTTTGCTAAAAATGCTTCAAGTGCTTTTTTAAGCTCTTCGAGCCCTGATCCTCCACGGCCGATCACCATACCGGGACGGGACACGTGCAGCGTAATTTTCATTTTATTGATAGAGCGATCAATTTCAATCTCTTCCGCGCCTGCAGTCTTGAGCCGCTTGGACAAAAATTTCCGCAGCGCAACATCTTCCAGCAGTAATTCCTTGTACCGCTTGCTGTCTGCAAACCATCGGGAACTCCAAGAAAACACTGTCCCGACACGAAACCCTTTTGGATTAATTTTTTGTCCCATACGATATTATTTATCTCCTTTTTTCACCGGCTTTTCCGGTTGTTTTTCTTTTTCTTCAAGTATGACGGTGATATGCGTCATGCGTTTCTTATAGGCATGTGCCATACCGCGGGATACCGCATGAAACCGTTTCATTGCCGGTCCGCCCATGACTTCAATACGTTTAATTGTTAACCCTGCGCTTTCCACATTCTTTTGTTTTGCGTTGGCAACAGCTGATTTTATCACTTCCGCCATCGGATCACCGGCATGCTTCGTGCTGATTTTCAGGTACGATAGTGCATGATCGGCATCCATCTTACGGATCGCATCCGCAACCAACCGAAGTTTGCGTGTGCTTGTGCGAATATATTTTGCTGTTGCTTTGTATTCCATACCTATCCTTATGTTTTATCCATTGTCCGTTTCGTCACCTGTCCATGCCCACGGAATGTACGGGTTGGAGAAAATTCTCCGAGCCGATGTCCGACCATGGATTCGTTCACAAATATTTCCGTAAAGATCCGTCCGTTGTGGACAGCAATCCTGTGTCCGACAAAATCCGGCGGGATCTGACAATCCCTGCTCCAGGTTTTAATCGGTGAACGATCACCACCTGCTTTTTGTTTATTCACTTTTGCAAGTAACCGTGTGTCAATATATGGTCCTTTTTTGCTGCTTCGTGCCATACTACTCCTTTATTTCCTTCGAGAAACAATTTTACTGTCGGAATACTTTACCCGTTTTCGTGTCCGTTTGCCAAGTGCCGGTTTTCCCCATGGAGTTTTTGGCGACGGCATACCGATACCGCTTCTGCCTTCCCCACCACCGTGCGGATGGCTCCTGGGGTTTTGTGCAACACCGCGAACTGCAGGGCGTTTCCCCATGTGGCGGCTTCTTCCCGCTTTCCCGATTACCCTGTTTTTCCACTCCGTGTTACCGATTTGCCCGACCGTTGCCCGACAGGAAGCATCAAACAAGCGAATTTCTCCGGAAGGCAATTTAATCTGAACAATATTGCCATCTTTTGCCAAAATCATCCCACCAACTCCCGCACTCCGGAGCATTTGCGCTCCCGCACCGGGTTTTATTTCCAATGCATGCACCGTTGTGCCAACCGGAATCCGGGAAAGCTGAAGGCTATGGCCAATTTTAATCTCGGCACCGTTCCCGCTGACGATCCTGTCCCCGATGGATAATCCAACCGGAGCAAGAATATAGCGTTTATCGCCGTCTTTGTATACGACAAGTGCAATGTTTGCGGAGCGGTTCGGATCATATTCAATTACAGCAACTTTTCCTTCTACCCCATCCTTGCTGCGGAGCCAGTCAATCGCGCGGTAAAAACGCTTTTCACGACCACCCTGATGACGCATCGACACATGGCCGCGTGCATCACGTCCTGATTGTTTTTTTAGAAGTGAATGTAAGTGTTTTATCCGTGACATAGACATTTCCAATCTTATTTTTGCTGCTCCCCGCCACCAACTGTGAATGCGTCAATCGTTTCACCCTGCTTGAGAGCAACAATTGCCTTTTTCCAATCCTGATTTTGAACTTTTTTCTGTGTTCTGCCTGCACGGCGCATTTTCCCATGCATTGATACCGTCCGCACACCAATAACATGGACCTTGTATACCGCTTCCACTTCCCTTGCAATTTCTTCCTTGCGGGCGTGAAGCGTTACGGCAAAGGTAAACCACCCCCGGGATACGAGGTTCATGGTTTTTTCCGTAATCAATGGTTTTACAAGAGTATTCATAAAATTTATGAGCGAATAATACGATCCACGACACCTTCAAGAGATACTTTGGAAAAGACGATGGCTCCTGCCGTTAATACATCATAGGTATTGACTGTTTTGGCATCCAAAACCGTCACGCCGTCAATATTGCGTACCGGTTTTACGAATGCATCAGTTTTTCCGCTGACAATAACCGTGATTTTCCCCGTACGGTGAATGTTACCCAACATCCGCGCGGCATCTTTTGTTTTAACGCCGATTCCGGACCAATCCTTAACAACCGTGATATTTTTATCTTTATAGGCAGCAGTTAATGCACTTGCCAATGCCTGTTGTTTTGCCGATTGAGTCATGGAAAGACGGTATGAACGCGGCTTCGGTCCAAACACAATACCACCATGGACAAAAATCGGAGCCCGTACGGATCCATGCCGTGCGCGGCCTGTCCCTTTTTGCTTGAAAATCTTGCGTGTCGATCCTTCCACTTCACCCCGGGTTTTTGTTGATGCTGCACCTTCCCGGTTATTTGACTGATTCACCCGAACGGCAAGACGCAAAAGATCTGAATTGACGTTTGCATCAAAGACACCATGGGGAATCGTCAGTTCCCCGGCTTTTGTTCCGTCGATTGTAACCATCCCAACGGAAAACCCACGAACGGAAACGGTTTTCTTCATCGTGACTTCCACCGATTTTTCCACTTTTTTCACTACCGGTTTGACCACGATCTTTTTGACCGTTTTCTTTGCGGCTGCCGGTGCTTTTTTCACTGCCGATTTTTTGACTGTTGGTTTTTTTGTGACTGCCATAGTTACTTTTCTTTTCGTATGACGACAAGGGCGTTTTTCCCTCCCGGGATCAGTCCTTTAATATACATTTCATGAGATTCCGGATTGATTTTTACGACTTGTAAGTTCCGTACCGTGACGGTATCGCTACCCATCCGGCCTGCCATCCGTTTTCCGCGATAGACGCGTCCTGGTGTCGTGGTTTGACCGATGGAACCGGGAGACCGCTCACGGTTTGATTGACCATGTGTTTTTGGTCCACCACGAAAATGATGGCGTTTTACCACACCGGCAAACCCTTTTCCTTTTGATACTCCCGTTACGCGGATGACATCACCTTCGGCAAATTGTCCGTCGACGGTAATAACGTCCCCAACCTTTACTTCCCCGATGGATTCGACCGGAAGCTCACGGAATGTTGACGGTTTAGCATCAATTCCTGCCTTTTTAACAATCCCCTCCGTTGTTTTCGGAAGGGATTTTGTGTTGCCGTATGCAAGTTGAATGGTCGGATGTGTTGCATGCTGTTCAATCCGTGTTACGAAACAGGGACCTGCCAGCACGACAGTCACCGGAATGCGTACACCTTCCGGTGTAAACATCTGTGTCTGTTTCACTTTCGTTGCTAAGATAAATCCAACCATAGATATTTACCAACAAAAAACAACCTCGGATGAAGGTTGTTTTTATACCCTATCCGAGACTTTTGGTAACCTCAAAGTATACCAGAGTATCCCTTCAGTTTCAACGGATTAAAACGCGCTCTTTCTACAAGATTGCGCCTGCGTCCGGTTTTTTTACATTTTAATTTCAACATCAACACCGGCAGGAAGATCAAGGTGCATGAGCTGATCAATGGTTTTATCCGTCGGTTCCATGATGTCCACAAGCCGTTTATGCGTTGTGATCATAAAATCTTCGCGGCTGTTGCGGTCGATAAACGTCGCCCGCTGGACATTGAAATGCTCCTTGTCCGTCGGAAGCGGAACGGGTCCAAGAACCCGTGCGCCCGTACGAACGGCCACATCCAAGATTTTCTGGCAGCAGTCATCAATGACTCTGCTGTCGTATGCTTTTAAACGTACTCGAATTCTTCCTTTCGGCATTGTGTGTGTGCTTTGCATCCTACCCGGTAGGCAAGGTACCCGATATTATGCGATGATTTTCGTAATAACACCTGCTCCAACAGTGTGACCGCCTTCGCGGATAGCAAACCGGAGTCCAACTTCCAACGCAACCGGAACGATAAGTTTCGCGGTTATTTTAGAGCTGTCTCCCGGCATGACCATTTCCACACCCTGCGGAAGGGTTACTTCCCCTGTTACATCCGTTGTCTGGATGTAGAACTGCGGCCGATACCCCGTAAAGAACGGTGTATGACGTCCGCCTTCTTCTTTGGCAAGAATAATAACTTCCGCTTCAAATTCCGTATGGGGCTTTACCGATCCGGTAGCGGCAAGAACTTGTCCGCGCTCCACCTGATCTTTTTCAACACCCCGAAGAAGGACGCCGACGTTATCGCCTGCAATGCCTTCATCAAGCATCTTCCGAAACATTTCAACTCCGGTAACAACCGTTGATTGTGTTGCTTTGATACCGACGATTTCAATCGTATCGTTGATTTTGACTTTTCCGCGGCTGATACGTCCAGTCACTACGGTTCCACGGCCTTTGATTGAAAACACGTCTTCAATCGGCATAAGGAAGGGCTTGTCTGTTTCGCGAACCGGATCCGGCACGTATTCGTCAACCGTATCCATAAGTTTTTGAATCTGTTTTTCCGCTTCCGCATCACCCTGGAGGGCTTTGAGTGCCGATCCACGGATAACCGGAATTTTGTCGCCCGGGAAGCCGTATTTCGTCAAGAGTTCACGCACTTCCATTTCGACAAGATCAAGAAGTTCCGCATCAGCCACCATATCGCATTTGTTCATGAACACGATAATTGCCGGAACGTTCACCTGCTTGGCAAGAAGGATGTGTTCCCGAGTTTGAGGCATCGGACCATCCGGTGCGGATACCACAAGGATTGCGCCATCCATTTGGGCGGCGCCTGTAATCATGTTTTTGACATAATCTGCGTGTCCCGGAGCATCAATGTGAGCATAATGGCGTTTTGCTGTTTCGTATTCGCTGTGATGGATGTTAATGGTAACGCCACGTGCTTTTTCTTCCGGAGCGGAATCGATTTCTTCGTATTTGAGGGCCTTTGCCAGTCCAGCTTTGGACAGAACATGGGTAATAGCGGACGTCAACGTTGTTTTTCCGTGATCAACGTGACCGATGGTTCCGATATTCAAATGTGTTTTATTGCGTACAAATTTTTGCTGGTCAGCCATGATTCCTCCTTCAAAAATATTTTTACTGTTTTGTACAAACAAACAAACGGCCAATACATGACCGTCTCATGATGTGAGTAACGGCCATTGTAACAGAGTTATATTTTCTTTGCAATGATCTTTTCCTGAATATTTTTCGGTACTTCTTCGTAATGGGACGGTTCCATATAATAGGATGCGCGGCCTTTAGAAAGGCTCCGGAGTGTTGTTGCATATCCGGATAATTCCGCAAGCGGAACCTGAGCCAAAATAATCGTTGCAAGCCCCCGTTTTTGCGTACCGACGATCTGTGCGCGTTTTGACGACAGATCACCGATGACATCCCCCATGTATTCTTCAGGTGTTGTGACTTCCACTTTCATGATCGGTTCAAGAAGTGTTGCCGATGCATTTTTTACCCCATTTTGCAGTGCCATGGAACCGGCAATTTTAAATGCAAGTTCGGATGAATCAACATCATGATAGGTTCCGTCATAGAGCGTTACCTTCATATCCACGAGCGGGTATCCTGCAAGAACGCCATTTTCCATAGCTTCCTTGATACCCTTTTCAATCGGACCGATAAATTCCCGTGGGATTGCGCCACCCTTGATGGCATCGACGAATTCAAATCCTTCTCCACGATTTTTGGGTTCAATGCGGATCCAACAGTGACCGTATTGCCCATGTCCTCCGGTTTGTTTAATGTATTTTCCTTCCGCTTCCGTCAATTTGGTAATCGTTTCCTTGTATGCGACCTGGGGCGCTCCAACCGTTGCTTCCACCTTAAATTCCCGCTTCATGCGGTCTACCAAAATATCCAAATGAAGCTCTCCCATACCCCAAATGATCGTCTGATTGGTTTCATGGTTGCTTTTGATCTTAAACGTGGGATCTTCTTCCGCAAGACGCTGGAGGGCAAGGGCCATCTTTTCCTGATCATTTTTGGTTTTCGGTTCAATAGCAAGGGAAATAACCGGATCCGGAAACGTAATCTGCTCCAGGACGATCGGACTTGCCTGATCACTTACTGTATCGCCGGTAATGGTTTCCTTAAATCCGACAACCGCAACGATTTCCCCAGCATAGGCTTCCTTGATCTCTTCGCGCTGGTTTGCATGCATAAGAAGTAACCGGCCGATGCGTTCCTGCACCCCTTTGGAGGAGTTATAGGCATAGGAACCGGATTCAATTTTTCCGGAATAGATACGTACATACGTCAGTTTTCCGACGTGAGGGTCAATTTGCACCTTAAATGCCAATCCACAAAACTTCTCGTCATTGGTCCGCTTTCGGGTGATAACTTCCCCAGTTTTTGGATCCGTTCCCGGAACTTCCGGAAGATCAAGCGGAGAGGGTAAATAGTCAACAACCGCATCCAGAAGCGGCTGAACCCCTTTATTGCGAAGACTGGTTCCCGCGTAGATCGGCACAAGTTTATAGGAAATTGTTGCTTTCCGAAGAGCTGCTTTAAGCTCTTCCACTGTGGGTTCTTCCCCGTTGAGATATTTTTCCAGAAGCGCATCATCGGTTTCAGAGATCTTTTCAACCAGTATATGACGGCGTTTTTCCACTTCATCCCTGAGCTCTTCCGGAACGTCCCCCTCATCAAAGGTCGCGCCAAGATCATCGGAGTGCCAGATGAGGGATTTCCTTGTAAGAAGATCGACGTTGCCTTTGTAGAGATTTTCCCGGCCAATTGGAAGTACCATCACCGCAGTCTGACATCCTAACCGCTCTTCAATCGATTTGACGGTGTTATCCAAATCTGCCCCAAGTTTATCCATTTTATTGACAAAACAGATACGCGGAACCTTGTATTTATCTGCCTGACGCCAAACGGTTTCCGATTGGGACTGTACCCCTTCTTCCCCGTCAAGCACGGTAATGCCGCCATCAAGCACCCGGAGTGACCGTTCCACTTCCGCCGTAAAATCGACGTGTCCCGGGGTATCGATAATATTGAATCTGTAATCTTTCCAAAAAGCGGTTGTTGCGGCAGATACGATGGTGATACCCCGTTCCCGTTCCTGGGCCATCCAGTCCATGACGGTTGTACCTTCATCGATATCGCCGATTTTGTATGAACGGCCGGTGTAGTAGAGAATCCGTTCCGTTGTCGTGGTTTTGCCTGCATCAATATGGGCAATAATGCCGATGTTACGGACTTTGTCCAACGGAACTTCACGATTAAGGGTTACTGTTGTGTTTTGGGTTGCCATACATATGCTCCTGACATAAAAAAACTGCTCATGTGCGCAGTTTCATGGTTCTTTATGAGTACTCTATTGTACAAAATATTTCTATCGCTTGTCTATATCACTCTTGTTTCCTCGTGCTACGGCCCATACACAGAGAAAAAAATACCACAACATTCCTGCCACCACTGTATATTATTTCCAATACCCATACACGACATATCCAACGGAGGGATACTGCTGAGGCTGCCCCAACATCAGAACCGACGAAGAACGGTATAATGTACCTGATTGCGTATTTTGATGACGCTTCCTTATATACATATCCAAAAGAACCAACGATGCAGGGGAATCAACACGGGTTCCCGGGAAGGATAAAAGCTCCCCATACCTGCCGTGTTTAAGAAACGATATGGTTTCCTCGTCCAGACTATTTCTTTCCCGCTCCGGTGTTTCATGGGAAAAATCAACAGAAGCAATAGCCACACATCCATTGAGTATGTTTTGTTCAGCCAAAAATTGCGCAAATGCTTCCAGATCATCAATTCCGGCTTTGCGAGACACAAGAACTGGAAGTATTAAGGCATGGGGCAGGAAATGTTTGAGGTAAGGCATCTGTGCGGCAAAAGACTGATCATTGGCAATCCCCTGGGCATCTTCCATACCCAATAGGGGAAATTGCTTTAAAAGGATAACCGGCAGTACGCTTCCAAAGGGCGTTTCCCACACCCGTTCGACTGTGATAAACGGATATCTTCCAACCTCCATATGATTTGGGCCAAACAACACAACACACGACGGAGAAGTTTCTCCCATGCGATTCCATGCAGCCGCAAGAATCGGTGCGGCAACAGTATGATGGGGAATCACCATGCCAACAACAGGGGATGTGTCGCCAAATAATTTCACCGGATGCTGCTGTCCCCGGACAAACAACGTCTTGTCAAAATGATCCGTTATGACCATTTTTGGATATTTGACCTGAGTGGTAAAAATACCATAATGCCATACCAAAGCAACACATAGAGCCACTGCGCAGATACCCAGGATAATCCAATATACATAGTTACTTTTTTCCATACAGTCTGGAAAAAAGAAAGATAGTCGTTGAAGCAAGAATCAATAGAAGAAATACTGCCACATAAAATAACAGGCGTTCATTGCTCTTTACCCAACTTGTGACACTCCCTTGTTGTATGGAAGCCTGAGGAGAATACTTGGAATTTTTTATCGTGACGATATCACCACCGGTATGTGCAGATACGGAAGGTTCGTACATCAGGCTAAACTGTGCAGGAGGGGCAAGGTATTTCCCGCTTGTGACCACCCGTGCATGATATTCATACGTCCGCATACCGGATGAAAGTGAATACAGGGATAAATAGACCGCATCTGTTCCAATTTCCATGGAATACATTCCCAATCCGTCGGAAAATTCATTTTCCACCATCCGATCATTGTTCAGTGTTGTATTGACCGCAACCATACCCGCCGGAAGATGATCTTCCAACACACCATATTCCCGTGCTCCCTCCAAACCTTCAACCGTTAACCGGACAGTGACGATTTCACCCAGTGAAAATGGGCCATTTGACCCATCTTCCCCGATATATTGTCGCGTTAGACGAACGCCACCATTTGACTGTGCAGTAACCTTTGAGGCATCCCGTTTTTGAATGTATAGACCAGACGAGTAGAGCTGACCCGATCCTTCCTGTTTTACTTCCACCGTTGATCCTTTTTGGGAAATTTTTTCAACAGGGATTGATACTGTGGGCCACATGGAAACGGACGTAATGGCACCATTTGATAGCGTCGCCCCATCCAAAAGAACACGGTACGTTTCATTGGGTACCCCTTCGCCGCTTGATTGGTAATAGGAAAAAAGGGCACGTACCGATTCAACCGTTGCAAGCGTATGTGTCCAAAACTCACTCTTTCGCGATGACACAAGATACCGGACGGCAGGCAGAACAACTTCGGGAGTTTGCTTTCCCGCCAAAAGTGCGCGGACAACAAGCGCCGTCGTTAAATCCTGTGATCCAAATCTCGACCTAGGACCTTCTTTCCACCATGCGGAATCACCCTGACGAGTCGCACGGGAAAGAAGTGCATCAACACCGTTGGTTTTAGTATCCATATCCCCTGCCTGGATTCGCCAATATGATACGCGGGCCAGAAGATCATCGGGAATATCCTTGTCTGCAAAGGCATAGAGGCTATCGTTATTATCGCCGCTTATCATGCCCCGAATCATGGATCCAAACAAAACCATCTGCATCTTTTTTTCCTTTTCCCCATCAAATTTTTGTGGAAGAAGAAGTCCCTGGGCATAGGGTGCCAATTTTGTCAGGCTATCGGCAATATCTATCCCCTGTTTTTTTGCCTCCACCAGCACTTCCCCAACATATGCACTGACAAAGGGCAGGGAATTCCCTTCTCCCCACCAACCCCATCCACCATCGGAATTCTGAAGCATCCGAAGCCGTTTTATCCCCTTTGTAATCACCGCATCAAGTTGTTCTTTATTTTTTGCGTCACTTGAAGGCAATGCTTTTGATAGAAGTGCCGCAAGGACCTTTGTTGCCGTCTGTTCGGAACATTCATAGGGATAGAGCATGAGCGATGAAAGTGACTGTGGAAGGGTGCCAATAATGGTCGGCGAAAGGGAAAGGGTCAACTCGGAATTTTTTGAATCGGTATCGGAAAACCTGTTGAGTGAAAACTCTTTTGATCCTATTCCAACAAATCCCTGCTTCTGGAAAAACACAGGGGCAACAACAGGAAGTGGTATGGTGATACTGTCTCCATCATTGCCACTATCAACCGCTTTAAACGTAAGCGTATTGACATCGGAAGGAGTTGTTGTTTCAACGTTCCACCACACCTCTTCCACACCCCCTGTAGGAATAGATTTTGTCCGGGGCCCGTCCATAACCGAAAGTCCGGTTGCTGCAAGGGATACGGTAAACTCTTTGGTTGCCCCGGAGTAATTCTGGATAAGGGCGCCAACCATCCCCTTATCCCCAACCCGCAAAAGATTGGGAATAATCGGCCGGACAATGACCTGTTTTGTAACAAGAATGTCCGCTTTCCCGTCCCCAACCTCCGTATTGGCATTTGCCGAAACAGCAGATACCACCCATGTTGTAAGATTGTCCGGTAATGTAAACCGTACGGTTGCTTTCCCCTGACTGTCGGTTTTTACCGATGGATTCCAATAAGCCGTATCTTCAAATTTTGACCGGCCGCTTCCATCCCCTTTTTGATTATGGACATAATAATCATCCACAAAATACGTATGTGTTCCTTCAATTTCCAAGTTATACACGGAAATTTTCCCCAATACCCATTCGATAGATGTAACCGGAACGGATTTCCCACCTACATCCATAAGTGTGTCTCCAACCTGCACACTCCCTGCTTGTATCCACCCGCTGTTGACGAACAGATAATGATCAGGGGTTACAAAGAGTGTTGTATTGATGATGATCGTACCGATATCTTCCTGTTTGGATACTGCCG
The DNA here is from genome assembly GCA_964515515.1 of uncultured Gammaproteobacteria bacterium. GTDB lineage: Bacteria > Patescibacteriota > Microgenomatia > UBA10105 > UBA927 > CAZERT01. Next base: position 5,929 of record CAZERT010000003.1, on the reverse strand, counting down.
TTACCTTTTTTGA
>CAZERT010000003.1:4551-5816 GCA_964515515.1 uncultured Gammaproteobacteria bacterium | reverse complement strand
AGCGTTGTTTTTTGCTGGTTGGGAGATACTTCCACATCAACGGAATTTTCATCCAACCCAGTTGGAGAAAATGAACGGACCGTTACAAACACATTAGGCATATCAGTGGTTTGAAGCGGCAAGGTAACCTCCGATTGTGTACCCTTAAGGGACACAATCTGAAACCTCCGCACCCGACCACGTTCAACCAAAAGCAGCACATCCCGATTCCCGAACGATGACTCAATCGTGACGCGGGCCGTATCACCAGGCACATATCTGTCTTTATCGGTTGACACCTTCATAAACTGGTTATTTTCAATGACGTCCCCTTCATTTGGAACAGAGGAAACCCAGGAATACAACGTACGAAGGATTCGGTTCCCCTTATCATCTTCTGCCGTAATTTCCCATTCATAAGAACCGGTTTTTTGGGGAGTAAAGGAAAGGACTGCCGATCCATCTTTTTTTGTGGTGATGGAATATTCCTTTACGGTTTCCGTTTTTTCCACATATTGCGGATATTTTTCTTCGGATCCTGATGGTTTTTCCCAATACTTTCTCACAAGGGAAACGGATAGTTTTTTCCCGGAAATATTGGTTTCACGGTTTGGCACAAGCGTGACGGGAATAGACATTTCCTTGCCCACCGCACCGCTTCCATAATGATCTGTCCTGTAGAGGGAAAATTCCGCAGGACGAACCAGCACACTTTTGGCTGCAAACACGGGGTTGCCGGTACCATCGGAATATTCATTTTCAATCGTTATAATGCGGTTTTTCCCGTTATTGGATACGGGAAGTGTGAAGGATCCCTGTGCAACTCCACCACCCGTAAACGAAAGTGTTCCAGAAGAAATCTGCTGACCGTACCATCCGCCATAGGCAAACCACTCGTCATTTTCATGGATATCGCTTTGATACACCGGTTCATAGGTATCTGACGATACGATCTTGTATTTAACAGGACCAGTTATTGGCTGACCGGAAAAATACGATCCCGTAACGGTAAAATTAAGGATATCACCGGCGATCAACTGCGTTTTTTCCGTCTGTGTGTCTATATGATATTCGGGTTTCCGGTACTGCTCCACACGAAATCCCACGCTGTTGTTTTCCCAGGAACCATCCCAATAATAGTCTTTTTTCTTCTCCCCAATCCGAACCGACAGTTGATAATACCCGACACCCTTGTCTTTGGGGAGAATAAAATCTCCGGCGATGGTACCATCCTGGGAAATTGGCATTGAGGTTGAAAGGATGGGATTTTTTTCATCCCAATCCTT
>CAZERT010000003.1:0-4451 GCA_964515515.1 uncultured Gammaproteobacteria bacterium | reverse complement strand
CCTGGGAAATTGGCATTGAGGTTGAAAGGATGGGATTTTTTTCATCCCAATCCTTCACGACCGTTACCGATGCCAATCCTGTGGGAATGGTATATTGGGCATCATCATCATCCCTGATTACTGCCTTAAAATATACCTTGTCGCCGGGTTTATAAATCGGCCGGTCGGTAAAGACAAAATATTTATACTGTTTCTGTTTAGGGGCATAGGATGAATACCTGTAATTTTCATTCAGATACCGGAGGTTTATCGGGACGATGGCGATGCCATTTTGTCTTGTGACAAGGGCAATATCTGCCTCCGAATACACGGGAAGTTTTGCAATACCCTGCCCGGAAAATTGTACATCCGCAAGTTTTTTTGCTGATCCCGAAAGCGAATAGAGCGCAACCGATCCGGAATCTATGGAGCGTTTGGAAACAAAATCCTGCCCCCAAAACAGAATCGCATTATTTTCTTCCGCTGCCGTGACTCCAAAATCGCTGCGGACCACGAATGCATCGCCAAGCGATGATCCGCGGGTTGCACGGACATACCAAATACCAACATCCTTTTCCCCTATAGGAAGCCGGACACGAATATTATCCGATGATCCGGATGAAAATGTCTGCGTCACCGATCCAATTTTTTCCTTCCCTGAAACATCCACATCGGGCGATGACTGATTGCCATTATCATCATGGGTAAGATAGGCAAAAACATCCTCTTTTGTCGCTTTGTAGATATCAAACACAACATCGATTGATTCTTTTATGTTGTAAACATCAACATCAATAGAGGGTTCATCCGTTACCGGTATGGGAATCAAGCCACCCCTTCCCCACGCACTATCCGTCGGACGAAGGATGATACTTCCCCGCGTATATCGTCTGGCATCCCAACCCAGAACTCCTGATACCGCCTGTTTGATTTGGGAAAATGCCGATTGCTGAAGTTTACTGTTTCCTTGAGGGGTTGTTTGGAACAAAATCGAGAGGAATATACCGATACCCGCTATGAGGGCAATACCGAAAATCGCCAGCGTTTTGAGTCCTGTGCGGAAAAATTTACCCATTACTTACTATCCTACTCTGAAAATTTTCCCTCCCGCAAGGGGAACGCCTATTTTTTACCAAAAAGCGAGGACCGGATAGCCTCCTTTTGCCCCGAATCCGTAATGATTGATGGCTGGCCATAAGAGGCAATTTGCGTGGGAATAAAGGCAACATCTGCAAGTATTTTCCCCGAAAACGTATACACCCCAAGCACCCCGAGTGTTGTTTCCCTGCTCCACATCTGATCAAATATCGTATTCCCATGGGCATAGGTAATCCATTTGTTGTTATAGACTTCCACGGTCTGAATCCAATGCGGGTGATTACCGATCACAAGGTCTGCTCCTGCATCCACTGCAGCGTGGGCCAGTTCCATCTGCCGGACAGATGGGGTAGCGGTGTATTCTTCCCCGAAATGAAGCGACACAACGACGATATCTGCATTTTGTTTTACCTGTTGAATTTGGTTTTTCATATTCGCATTCTCTGCCCAGGATATGGGCGGCGTAGAACCATAAATATCGTTGAATCCAAGAAACGCAACACGCGTCGTGTTGATTGTCCGTACCGCAGCGTTTCCCATTCCGATTGTTTGGATTGAGTGCGATGATAAATTTGCAACCGTTTCTTCAATCCCCTTTTGGCCATAATTTGCGCTGTGGTTATTGGCAAGATTTGCAATGTCTACGCCTGCAAACACTAATCCATCAACATGACGGGCGTCCCCGCAAAAAACCATCCCTTCCTGGGTAACTGGGCAATTTGCAAGAAGCGGCGATTCGAGGTTTATAAGCGTTATATCTGCCTGGCTGGTAAGTGGTGCAATATGTTTCCAGCTCCAGGTAAAATCGTTTCTGGCAACTGTTTGGGCATTTACCGAACGGGCAGGAATAATATCGCCTGTTGCGATAATACTCCATTCATCAGGAAATCTCCCGCGGGAAGGCACTGATTGGGCAATGGAAATGGATTCTACTGTTGCGGCAGATACGGGCAATGCAGTTGGAAAAGAAGTCGGAAATATGTTCCGAACCGATTCCACTACCGGGGAAATCGACCCATGATTATCTGGTAATGGACGGTTTCCAAAAACAGAAAGGCTTCCTACCAGAAGAAGAAGAATTCCAACAATCCCTGCGCCCCACACGATCTGTTTCATATACCTTATTATAAAGGGAATGGTACACCGTAAGGAAAAAAACAGCAAAATCGGCTACAATAGGATACTTCGTATGAAAAAACGATCAATCGGCATGGCAATTATTGCGGGAGTTATCCTTGCCGCCTGTGTATTGGGAGCCGCCGTATGGTTTCTATCCACCAACATGCCTATTGTCTCTTCACAGAAACCTTTCACTACCCCAACGCCAACACCTGAACCCGATAATGGCATCAATACACTCCTTCTTGGGTATGCCGGAGGAAAACACGACGGTACGTATTTAACCGACACTATCATGATTTTGCGTGTTGATCCGGAAACGAAACAGACGTATCTGCTTTCCATTCCGCGGGATTTATGGGTTTCCATCCCCATTACTCCTGGAGGGAAAGAGGCAAAAATTAATGCAGCCTATGCATATGGACTTGATGAAGAGCAATTTACTTCCCGCGATAATGTCTACAAAGGACAAACCGGTGCACTCACGCTTGTGAAAGACGTCATCACCAACACAACGGGACTGCGCATTGACCACACGGTCGCGGTTGATTTTTCCGGATTTTCCCGGGCGATTGACCAGTTAGGCGGCGTTGACATCTATAACCCGATTACCTTTGACGATACGGAATACCCCATTGAGGGAAAGGAAAAGGATCTCTGTAGCAAGGATGAAGCCCAAAGTCTGGAAGAGTTAAAAACCGCAACAAGTGCCGCAATCATATTCCCCTGCCGTTATGAAACGATTTCATTTGAAAAAGGCACGATTCATATGACAGGAACCGAAGCGCTCAAATACGTACGGAGCCGCCATTCGACACAGTATGGATCCGATTTTTCCCGAAGCCAACGTCAACGGGCGCTCCTTCTTGCCGTAAAGGAAAAAGTGTTATCGCTTGGATCAATGACGAAGTTACCCGATCTTTTTAGGACATATACAACCTACATCCATACGGATATTTCCGTTTCCGATGTTGCAGGACTTGTGCCGACCATTTCCCAATGGAGTTCCTACCCTATCACGACTGTCGGACTCTCCGATGCCAATATCCTTTCCCAAGTGACGATGAGTGACGGACAGATGGCGCTTGCACCCCTTGATGGAACACTGAAAACGTCCCTCATTAAAACGTTTATTTGGGACAGTATCCATCCGGAAAGACCCAAAAAATCCCCCATAACCGCTATCGAAGGATCACGAAGTCAGGCTGTTGCATTGGCATTTTTTCAGAAAGTACTTTCCACCCAAGGTATTCCCGTTCCCGAGATTACCTATATCGATACACCAGCTACCCAATCGGCAATTCTTCTCCGTGGAAAAATGGCACCAACAGTCATTGAAACGCTGCGTAATTCCATTGTGGGGCTGCAGTTTCAAACGGTAGAAAAACTTCCAGGAAATCTAGATGCCCTTCTTCGTCTGGCACCCGGGGCAACCGTATCGGCGGATATTCTGTAATAAGAGTTCGTAAGATTGCAGGAATGAATGATTGCAAGACTGAAAGTTGGATCCCCGCTTACGCGAGGATGACCCCACTATACTCAAGAGAGTTTCGTGGGGCAGACCCGTCCTTCATCAAAGACTACGGAGTGCAAGCGTGTTAAAAATTTGACCTCACAAGGCGTCCCCTTGCGAGCTCAAAAATTTTAAACACCATGCTACCCAGGCCTATTATTTCTTTTTATCCGTTGTGATGCCAAGAATGGAATAGAGGCCGCAGTAGCCGACCATTGCCGTCAGTAGTCCGACAAAACCGACGATAGAGAGAAGTGTCCGCACCACCCCTTCGCCCTGACTTTGGGCAAACAAGAGTGCAATGACACCAACCAATATCCGAATAATACGATCCGTTTTCCCGACGTTTTGTTTGATTAATGGACATGATCCGTTCATTGGTTTACCTCCAAAATTTTTGATAATTGCGGTTTATTAAACCCGACAATGAATTCCTCTTCACCGCCTTCATATTCGATAGCCGTGACAGGAACACCCATCTGACCGGTTTTTTCAACCATTTTTTCCGCTTCCTGCTGATTTTGATCCACATGGACTTCTTCGTAGGCAACCTTCTTTTCCGTAAGCCATGCAGCTTCCATTTTGCAATATGGACACGTTGTGGTTGAATACAATTTTATTTTTATGGGTTTGAGTGCGCCGACCCCAGCTGCAGCATGAATCACAGTTTTAACCGTATCTTCGGCACTTTGTGCAACCTGGGCAATTGCCGGACTTTGGGACACGCTTCCCAACACCGATG
>CAZERT010000002.1:70264-88258 GCA_964515515.1 uncultured Gammaproteobacteria bacterium | reverse complement strand
TCAAATCGTTCGACCTCTTTTGCCCAAACATTCCAATTCCTATCATACGCACAAGGGACTTCTGGTGTGGCAGTTGGTATGCCTGCCTGGATCAATTTTCCCTGAAGCCATGGGATCCAATAGGAATTGCTTGGGCTTGGATTTTCCGGATTATAGTATTCTTCTTTTGATGGACCGCCATGGAGAATGAGTGCGTTTTTCATATAGGAATTTTTTACATATTAAGTATATTGGAATTATACTTCAGCATAAGTAATTTCCAAACGTACAATAGTCAATAAATTTGTTAGTAAGCGTTAGTTAATATTATAAGAAAACGGAAGCAATAGAATTATAGTAGATCGTAGTTGATAATAGAATTTATTCATTAATCTATAAAATGTACGGGTTAAGGATTTGTGATTTCTTTGGAATAGCGTCATCTATAAGATAGACGAGTTCATATAATCCATTTAATTAAATTATTGATATTCACATTATTAAGAAATATTACCTTTATAATATAGAGATACTTGTATATTATGTTATTATTTATTTATGTATAAATATTACAATAAAAGTCTGTATATTTTATTAAGTATTTCAATATTAACTCTTAGTATCAGTTGTTATTATTTTTGGCAAAAATATCAACAAGAACAGTTAATAAAAACTTCTTTCAATAATACAATTACTTTATTACCCGTTATCACTCCTATTCCTATGGACAATTGGATTACATACGTAAATACAAAATACAAATATTTGGTAAAAATACCACCAGGATGGGAAGCTGAAAGGGGAAATCCTAGTGGTTTTTATACTGATAAAGAATTGCAAGAATTAGCCAGCATGTATTGGAGAAATAATGGGTTAGGTTTTAGAGTTGTATTAGTAGGAGTCTGTGCTGATTTAGATTCTTGTTTTAAAGAATATCAAATGAGATCAGATAAAAGCATCGGGACAAATTCAAAACCTGATAGACATACAACAAGAGGTTATAAAATAAGACCAATAATTTTTCATGGCTTACCGGCAATTGAATCAAAATCAACATTTAGTGAAGATGTTAATTCCATTACTGGAATATTTTTCATATATAAAGGAAATTTATGGTTAATTGAAGGTGAAAATTCTCCATCTTTAAAATGGGGAGATCAAATTATTTCTACTTTTAAATTCACCTAATAACAAATGTTTCTTATAAATCCGTACATTTCTTCGCTACTATTCAAACTCGTTGGTTCAATAGTGCTACGAAAAGCTCAAACCCTCAACGAATAAAAAGGGTCGTTGAAGGTTCTCATCCGGAACCTCGACAGGTATAAAAAATGTACCAAAAGGTACATTTTTTATACTGCTGCGGGACTAGGATTTGAACCTAGAATAACTGATCCAGAGTCAGCCGTGATACCGTTTCACCATCCCGCAAAAGGAAGCGTAGCCAATTATACCGTACGGGGGTGCTATTCTTCCAGGTCACATTTATTTCTGCATTTTCTTTTCCAGGAATTGTTCGATTGTTTTCCAAAAAAGGGCAACACCATATGGTGATACTTCTTCATTGGCAAACGGTGTTTGCCGATGTTCTTTATAGCGTATCATTGTCTGGAAGATACCGGATTTTTTCAGCCATAGGATGAAGGTGGCGGAAAATGTCGGATCGTCAGTAAGCCGAAGGGAACGCCAATGGGAAATAGTTGCTGTATCAATGGGAACCGACGATAAATTGTTTTTAGCCGCATGATACAAAATATCCTGCTGGTTTTTGGTTGGGAGTAGTTCATGGCGTGTTAAAAATTCGACATTGTCCCATTCTTGTCTGCCAACAGGAGTGGTAAACAGAAGGATTGGTCCGCCGATGAGGTTTGGCGTGATAAGCGCTTTAAACGCCTGCTCACTCGGCTTTGTAATTTCAATCGCAATGGGAATGCGTTCGTAGAGTTCTTCGTATGCTTCAACGGTTTGGCGGTTGTGGTGTGACGAATACACATGGACATGGGGCGTGTGTTCCATTTTTGAAAGGAATAGTGAGGTAAACGGTGTCGTATTGGCAACAATGTGGAACGAGCAATTTCCGTTGCTGCCATGAAGAAGCCGGATAATGGTATCGGTAAATGTAAGTCCGACAGCCGCACCGGAGATAGGAACTGCAATATGGCATGTTGAGGTGGAGTGTGGTCGCACCTGTTTTTCCTTATGCTCAAAGAAAAGGGGATTTTTTGTTGTAAGAATAGGGCTTACCGGATAAGGAGAAACATGGAATTTCATCGGTGGGAATCCGGCTGTTTTCCCGTATTGTTCCAGTTCCCATTGAGTTTTGTGACTTGGGACAAACGTCATATCAGTACCCGGTACAAACCACATGTGTTGCGGACTGTCATCGGTAACCTGGACGAACAGATAGACGTGTGCGCCGGTTGCTTCTTCCAGCGCTTTTTTTATGACGGTATATTGGTGAGCCAACCCGAAATGCGTTGCGATGATACAGATGGTTTTTGGAATTGTAATCCGTTGGGACACAAGTTCCTTTGTTTGGGTAAGAAGTTCGTTTGTTTGGGAACGCAGTAATTTTCTGTAGATGTTCGTGAAGAAATCTTCCTGTTTTCCGTTTTGTGCCCATTCCATAACGGATCGAAGGATTGGGTGTATGGACATGATCCGGTGTGAAAAAGTAAGGGTTGGATCATGTGCACCAAGAAGAATTGGTGTTACATCTTCAGGGAGTCCTCCGGAAAGGGCTTTTGTCACGCGTAGGTGTCCGAGCCCCGCAGGTGCGGAAGCAAAAATAAAAAGAATATCGTTATCGGATAGGATACTTTGGGCCATATGGGCAGATGAAAATAAATCCGTTCTTGTGTTTTTCCCTTCCTATGAGTATACACGATGGAATAAGGGAGAAACATGGATCAGGGAAACCGAATACCCAATATGTCATATGCGGATATTCACAGAGATTCCCTTCGTGTTGCTTCCAAAGACAAAGCGGCGGTTCTTTCCCGGTTTTTCAAAACGGGAAAAGGGGAATATGGAGAAGGGGATATGTTTTTGGGAATCGTCGTACCTGCTATTCGAAGGCTTGTAGCAAAGTATCGTGAATGTTCTGATACAACGATGCTTGCCTGTATGAATTCCCACTATCACGAAGAACGGTTACTGGGACTTTTATTGATGGTATATAAATACGAACACGGATCGGATACCGTAAAGCAGCGGTATTACAGAATGTATTGCGCAAGAACGGACAGGATAAATAATTGGGATTTGGTTGATTTAACTGCTTCCCATATTGTCGGGGAATATGCCTACAGAAAAAAGTATTTTGATGATATTCGGAAATTTGTCCGTTCCCCGTTGTTGTGGGAGCGCCGGATAGGAATGATTGCAACACTCTACCTAATTACCCATGGGGAGAGCAAACTTGTCTATGAATGCGCCCGCATATTACTGGGAGACACGCATGATCTTATGCATAAAGCCGTCGGATGGATGCTCCGGGAGGCCGGGAAACGGGTTAGCGAAGAGGAACTCATTACTTTCTTGATAGAAACTGCTCCGGTTATGCCCCGCACAATGCTCCGATATGCCATTGAACGGCTTCCAAAACATGAAAAGGAACGGTTTATGAAGATGCCCTCCAAGGTAACCAGGCACCGTAGGGTATAATAGGAAGGTATGAACCAACCATCATGGATTCCATTTGCGTTTCTTTCCGCAGTTTTTGCCGGCGTTGTTGCCATTTTGGGAAAAATCGGTGTAAAGTCCGTTGATTCCAATCTTGCAACCGCAATCCGGACAGTGGTCATCTTGGTATTTGCTTGGGGGATCGTGTTGGCACAGGGGAAAGTTCGTGATATTCACGCAATTCCAATACGGACTCTTCTTTTTCTTGTCCTTTCAGGTATTGCAACGGGACTTTCCTGGTTATTTTATTTTCGTGCACTCCAACTTGGGGAGGCATCCAAAGTCGCACCCGTTGATAAACTCAGTATTGTGTTTACCTTGTTTTTTGCGGCGATATTTTTGGGGGAAAAACTTACCCTTGGGACGCTCGTTGGCGGAGGGCTCATTACTGCCGGAACCTTTGTGCTTCTTTTCCTGAAGTAACTATTGTTTTATCGTTTGTTCCGATACGACTTCCTTGATTTTGTAGGTAATGCTTCGAACAAGCATTGCCCCGATACTTGCGATCCGAAACCCGATGGTCACAAAAAAGCCCAGGATCAAAAAATGGATCGTAATATTGATCGGTTTCTCCATGTTTGGCCCCATGGTTTGCCCCACAAGCGAAGATAACATGGGTTGCAGCGATGCAATAACTTCGTTTGATGGTCCGGAAAATTGCGGAATACTGGGAGTATTTGTGGGGAGAGGCGAGGATATAAATATTCTGATGGGGTCTGCTTTTCCAGTAAAGACCATTAGTCCATTCCATCCAGCCATACAGACAATGCAAAGTCCCAATACAATAAGGATATACCCGGTAATTTTTTCCATACCTCCACTATAATATAGAAACTCTCCCATTTCAAAAATTGTCTATATCGTATACTCTATACACCATATGGCAAACGAACCTACAGTCTGTCCGAAATGTGGCAGCGAACTTACAGAACCAGTATCAACGGCATCGGGAAGAAAACTGATGCGATGCAGCAAGGGGTCCTGGAATCCCGAAACAAAGAAAACCGAAGGATGTGACTTCGTCTATTGGTTCCCGGTTGAGCCGGAACCGCTTGATGAAGTATGTCCTAAATGTGGTGCAAAGCTGCAGCTTGTAACAACCAGATTTGGAAAAAAGATGAAAAAATGTTCAACCGGAGGTTGGGATGCCAAAGAAAAGAAAGCAACTGGATGCGATTATGTAGAATGGGTGAATGGAACAACAGAACAGTTGGACGAAGTATGTCCTGCATGCGGTGAAAAACTTGTGCTCTATACGACCGCAAAAGGCAAAAAAATGAAAAAATGTTCAACCGCCGGGTGGGATCCTGCAACCAGATCGGCAACCGGATGTACGTATGTTGAGTGGTTGTAAGCGAGTATGCGTGTTCTGTCCATAAACAGCGGAAGCTCGAGCGTTAAATTTGACTGGTACGAAGGTGATCAGTCCCAATTCCAAAAACGGGTAAGCGGAAAAGTGGAGGGGATTGGATCACATGGGATTATTCATGGGAAATTTTTTGATAGTGGGGCAGAGTATTCCCATACGGCGAAAATTTACAATCATGAGGAAGCGCTTAAAGAATCTCTCCGGGCACTTCACTATTTTATTTCAGAGGAAACGGTTTCTCAAACTGATCGGATCGGATTTAGAATTGTCCACGGTGGTGAGCTCTTTACCGAAACCGTACGGCTTAGTGATGTTTCCCTGACAGCCCTTGAACATCTTGGACATCCTGCTCCGCTTCATAACCCGCCAGCCCTTGCAAGTATCCGGGCAGCGCAGAAATTGTTCCATCCCAGTGTCGTATTTGCCGGCGTATTTGATACGCAGTTTCATAAACACCTGCCTGTTGTGGCACGGACATATGGACTCCCGTATACACTTACCCAAAAATATGGGATCAGAAGGTATGGATTTCACGGGCTTGCACATCGGTTTATGCGAGACAGATATATTCGTATGAGCGGAATTTCTTTGGAAGAGGCAACGCTTATAACAGTTCAGCTTGGATCGGGGTGCTCCGTGTGCGCAATAAAAAATGGATACTCGGTTGATACTTCTATGGGATTTACGCCGCTTGAAGGATTGATGATGCGGACTCGAACAGGCGATATTGATGCGGGACTCGTATCGTATATTGCCCGTCAGGAGAGGTTGGATGGGTTCCAAATAGAGCACATATTAAATGAAAAATCAGGTCTTGCCGGATTATCGGGAACCGATGGGGATATGCGAACGCTTATTGCCCGCTACGGAAGTGACACGCGATCAAAACTTGCAATTGATGTGTTTTGTTACCGGGTTGCCAAATATATTACCTCCTATATTCCTGCTATTGGCATCCCAAAGGCAATTATTTTTGGCGGCGGAATTGGTGAACTCAGTCCATTTATCCGTGAACGGATTGCCACACTGGTATCTCCGCTTGGAATCATCCTCTCAAAAGAAAAGAATGCCGAGTGTATCGGGAAGGAATCCTGTATTTCCGAGTCACAGTCAGCGATCCAGCTGTATTGTGTTCCGGTTGACGAATCGGAAATAATTTTTACCGAAACCGTTTCGATGGTGTAAGGGTGTTTTCCTCTTGCCCAGGAGGCAAAAAAACCGATATAGTAATACCAAGGATTTATCAAATAGTACCTGCCTATGACAGATTTTCACATTCAGTGGCAAAACGGGTATGGCATGATTCGCCATACCAAGGAAACAATAGAGCGTGTTGAAGCGCTTGTTGTAAAACTCCAAAAAAATGCAGTAAAAGGCGACGGTCAGGATCCGTATGCCGTTTTGGCGGCTGCAGACCGGATCACCAATGCTGCCATGTGGCTTGTCGTCCTTTCCAGTTATGTAAAGAAAGTCCATCTGGATGGTCGTGATTTTGAAAAAGATGATTTTAAAAAGGCTCCCGAAGGTCATGTCGGCGGATCGCTCAACATGGTTCCCGCATATGTGGGCTATATGGTGGCAAACGCACTCAGCGGGTTCACCCGAGGGTGGCTTATGTCCCAGGGGCATACGGTATCGGCAATCGATAGCGTTAATCTGCTTTTTAACAATCTTTCAGAAGAACACTCTAAGCGGTATTCCCTAACGGAAGAAGGATTATCCCGGTTCACGTCTGATTTTTATTCCTATGCATTAAATGAACATGGTGTGCAGGATTCACCTCGGGGATCCCATGTGAATCACAATACGGCCGGCGGAATTATGGAAGGCGGGTATCTTGGGTTTACCTCTGTTCAATATGCCCATATGCCTCTTCCGGGCGAACGGCTGGTGTCCTTTTTATCAGACGGTGCGTTTGATGAGCAGCGTGGGGATGATTGGGTGCCGCTTTGGTGGCGCAGCGAAGACTCCGGTCTGATTACTCCCATAATGATTGCAAACGGCCGGCGTATTGATCAGCGCTCCACAATGTTCCAGCAGGGGGGAATACCCTGGTTTATGGAATATTTGCGTCTTGCTCATTTTGATCCGTTTATTATTGATGGCCGTGATCCCAGTGCGTTTGTGTGGGCGATATTGGATTCGGAAGACAAGTTGGAACGCCGTGGTCAGATGGGATTTGCCCAAGACAGGTATCCTGTCCGTATTCCGTATGCCGTTGCCATTGCTCCTAAAGGTGCCGGATTTTACAACGAAGGAACCAATGCTGCCCATGATCTGCCTATCGATACGTCACCATTTGTTGATGATGTCATGCGTGATTTATTCAACCATCACGCAAAAAAATTATGGGTACCTCAGGAAGAGTTACTTTCCGCAATAGAAATTCTCCGGCACCATGAAGGTTCGACTCGGGTTCAAGAGCGGGATAACCCAATTGCAAATCGCGATGTATCGCTGGAAGTAGTTCCATCCATAAATTTTCGGGAAATTTCAACACAAAGGGAAGATTTTTCATCGTGGACAACATCCTCCCCGATGAGTGCAATTGATGAAGGGTTTAGTACAATCGTCGAGCAAAATAGTCATCTTCGTCCCCGCGTAGGAAATCCCGATGAGCTCCGTTCCAATAGAATGGTGACGACGTTGGAAAAATTAAAATTCCGGGTAGTGAATACCGAAGAGGGAAATGAGGAGTCAATTTTGGGGAAAGTCGTGACGGCACTTAACGAAGAGGCTGTAGCCGGTGCGGCGTACGGTAATAAAGGCGGTATTAATATTATTGTTACCTATGAAGCATTTGGCATGAAAATGGCAGGAGAACTCCGCCAGGAAATAATTTTTGCCAAACATCTTAAAGATGCCGGTAGAAGTCCGAAATGGCTTTCCATCCCGCTTGTAGTTGCATCCCACACCTGGGAAAACGGAAAGAACGAACAGTCTCATCAGGATTCATCATTGTCTGAAGTGATGCTTGGTGAATCATCTGATGTATCCCGTGTCGTATTTCCGGCAGATTACAATATGTCCCTTGCGATGATGCTTCATCTGTATCAGACGCATGGACAGCTGTGGACAGTTGTTGCATCAAAACGCATTTTTCCGGATCTGTTTACTCCAGATGAATCCCGCAGTGCGGTATTAAATGGTGCGGTTAGGATTCCTTGGGCGGAACATAAATCGGAGGAAGCGCACATTACACTGTGTGCTATCGGAAGTTATCAGCTTCGGGAGTGTTTGCGTGCCGCAAAGAGGCTCAAAGAACATGATGTACCGGTTGCCCTTTCCTATATTTTCGAACCGGGGAGGTTTCGGTCACCTCGAAATAGTGGAGAGCAAGATCATTTGGCGCCTGATGCAATCCGTTCATCTATTCTTGCACCACAATCTTCATTTGTATTTGTAGTGTGCCATACCAGGCCGGAGCCGATGATCGGTGCGTTGCAGGGGATGTGGAACGGGAAATCGGTTCGTGGATTTGGGTTTATCAACGAAGGCGGAACACTTGGGGCCGATGGTTTGTTGTGGATTAATAAAACATCATGGATTCATATTATCCGAGAGTACCTGCGTACCATCGGAAAAGAAGAAGAAGGAATTCTTTCTCATGAAGAACGGGAAGCGCTTGATGGGAAACGATCACCGGATGGGATTGTGTGATGGAACCCCCCAGAAATTATTGGTGATATAGATCACTTATATATTTTTTTTCATCTGGTATAGTCCTTCGCATTATAACGTATAAAAGAAATTGTATATTTGAAAAAACGGAATTATTGCATTGTATTGCGATTATTAATACACATGTGATATACTTTCGTTGATCGCTGCCCGAAATATATTTATTCATACTATGAAGCGATCCATCCGAAACAAATGCATTGCGGTAGGAAATAGTGTTCTACTTCTTGTTCAGTCGTTATTTTCCCCATGGGTTGGAATTCTGCTTGCTGCTACTCCGAACGTTCCTGTTGCAAATATTTCGTATACGAAAGAATCCAACGAAATTCACCTTTCAGTTTCAACAAAAAATACGGTGCAGTATCTTTTGTCCTATCGGATTGCATCGGGAAAAGTTGATGGGGCTCAAGGGCAGGATAAACAGAATCCGGAATTTACAAAATCTATTTTTATCGGAACCTGCACAACGGAAACGTGTGTCAATCAGCGTCCTGAAAAGGGTATTGCTAAATATGCTTCAGCCCAGGATTCCTGGATATATAGGCAATTTTTCATTATAGAAAATGGAACCTTGCAGGTCATTTCGGAAGGCCCAACGGATGCAGTCACGCTTTCCGATGATGAAATGAAATGGCTTGAAAGTCCGGATAAATCACCTCCGACTACCCCAACACCCACTGCTACACCTACATCAGCCCCGAGCGGTATTGAAAATAAAGTATTTATCTCCGGATATTCTCCGGTTTCTTCCGTGGTAACCATCGATGATAAATGTATGGGAGATCTCTATGGAAGCAGCCTTAACTGTACGGCAAATGACGTATCAATAGCCAGCGTTTCTGCAGTGTCTATTCTTGATGATGGTTGTGCTTCCCCGGAAGACAGCGTAACTTTCAAGGCAGTTTGGGATGTTCAATCAACAGCAAATCAACGGTATAACGTTGGTTTGTATTTTGCCTCAGGTGGTCAAACGAGCGCAGTGAACGGTTCTTGTTCCATTTCGACATTGCCGTATGTCCCAGTACCCCCATGGTTTGATTTCGACAATAACGTCTGCGGTGATATTGAAAAAACAACTGTCCATCCGGAAATTACGATGACTGTTAAATGTGCAGATCCTGATGGGAATAACATTCTCAATGTTCCCTATTGTACAAGTTGGCAGCAAAATTCGGGATCCTGTACCGGTCCACTTGATACGATTCCAGGATCTCCGTCAAAGTGTAATTGTGAACATGGGTTTCAAGTTCCTATCACTGTACCATTTGCGGCAAAGATTGAAGTAAAAAAATCATTAGTTCCAACAGATGATACAGGACGTTTTTCACTACAGATTGACGGCGTACAAAAGGCAACGGGAATAGGAAATGGTGGATCAACAGGAATTGTTACAGTCGGAGCGGGAACAAGCGTTCAACCAGGGGCATCACATACGGTTTCGGAATCCGCTTACGGGGCAACAGTATCAAGCGATTACATAAGTGCCATATCCTGTGTTGATCGTGGATTGCAGACATTTAATGGCCAAGCACCACTTACCATTTCCGGAATGGGACCGCTCACGATTCCCGTCGATAAAAACGACGACATCCTCTGCACGGCGACAAATACCAGGAAAGCCGGCTCGATAGAAGTGAAAAAAGATGTCGTACCGGATAATGCATCAACGCATTGGAATATGACGGTAACCGGTCCTGCAACATATACAAATGAACTTATTGGTGATGCAACAACAGGAAATCTGTATGCCCCATTGGGTACATATACGATTTCTGAATCTGCGGGGATCGGAACACAAGCATCAGATTATATCTCAACGTGGAACTGTACAAAAAATGGCCAAGAATATCAAAGTGGTACGGGGGTATCAATAACTGGAATTACTATTACAAAACCTGCAGATACCGCAGATTCAGTGGTTTGTACGTTCACGAATACCAGAAAACAATCGACCTTAAAAGTTATAAAACACGTCGTGAATGATGATGGCGGGACAAAAAACGCAGGGGATTTTTCTATTTCCGTATCTGCAACAAATGCAAATCCATCGTCATTTACAGGTTTGGAATCCCCCGGTCAGTCAGTAATAATTGATCCTGGAGCATATTCTGTAACGGAAAAAGAACTTACGGGATATAAAGCTACATATTCATCTGGCTGTTCGGGAACATTGCTCCCTGGGGAATCGGCGACTTGCACGATCACAAATGACGATATTGCTCCAACCTTAACGCTAGTCAAATCAGTCACCAACGACAATGGGGGAACCGCTACACCGGATCAATTCACCCTCTCTGCTGTTGCAGATAACCAGGCATACCCATATGTCAAAGGATATGGTCCGACCGTCTCCGGTCAGATCCGTGCCAATACCGCATACACCCTTGCTGAGCAGGGGCCATCAGGATATACCGCCGGCAGTTGGATCTGTTCGACAACCGGGGCAGCACCGGTTACCAGCATTACGGCCCAGCCAGGTGAACAGGTTACCTGTTCCATTACCAATGATGATCAGACAGGCACCCTCATCGTGAAAAAAGTTGTTAAAAACGACAATGGAGGAACGCTCACCGCCGATGATTTTACGTTCTCTGTCAATGGTGGAGCAGCCACACCGTTTGAAACAGATGGACAAAATGACCTGACAGTTAACGCCGGTGTCTATTCCATCACAGAACCAGCTGTTTCCGGCTATGCCACAACCTACGACAATTGTACCCGGGTCACCGTTTCCAACGGTGGATCGGCAACTTGTACGATTACCAATGACGATATTGCTCCTAAGCTTCACCTTCGAAAATCCGTTATTAACGATAATGGCGGGTCTTCAAATGCAACAGATTGGATTTTATCCGCAACTGGTTCATCGCAAATGGTTTCCTCTCTTCTTGGAACTAGTCCAGTAGATAGCAATATATTATTTCTGGCAGATACCTATACACTTTTCGAATCTGCAGGATCTGGAGGATATACTCCAAGTCAATGGAATTGTGTGTTAAATGACAATCCTGCGGTTTTAGGTTCAACAATAACATTAGCCATAGGGGATGAAGCCACTTGTACGATTACCAATGACGACAAACAGGGGACAATTCATTTATATAAAGATGTGGTAGCTCCAGATGGGAAAACGGATGTGTCAGATGATTATCCATTTATTATTACAATTGATGGTGTCCAATATAAAATTTCAGAATCAAAGCCAAAAGATATTTTACTTGATTCCGGACTTCATACACTGACGGAATTACCCGATAACGCATATGTCTATGCCGGTATATGGGGTGTGACGGATTTGGATCTGCTAACGGAAGGGGTTCAATTTATTACACTTCCTGGGCAGATTATTACGATTACCGTTATCAACAAACAAATGCTTGGATCAATTTCCGGTCAAAAATATGAAGACATCAATGGGAATGGCATTAAAGATGTTACAGAACAAGGTCTTTCTGGTTGGACAATTACGTTGGATAAAAATGTGGATGGTGCTATTGATCATAGTACGGTAACAGATGCAGATGGGAAGTATTCATTTACAGGTCTTGACCTAGCGATCTATAAAGTTCGCGAAGTAGCACAATCAGGGTATAGCCAGACATCGGTTGATCCGTCCGATATTACACTCACAAGTGGCCAAAATGTCCAGAATGTGGATTTTGGTAATATGCCGCTTGGCTCTATAACGGTTACGAAAGTCGATTCCCAAAACAGTGGTACCGATTTTTCATTCACCTTCCAGAAGATGGGTGCCCAAAGCTCATCGTTTACCCTGGATGATGATAGCAACCAGGATGCAACGCATGATGACTCCATTGTATTTTCAGATCTGACACCAACATTTTATGATATTGCCGAAAAAGCAGTCGACGATTGGACAGTGGGCATAGTTGAATGCAAATCTAATATTGATACTCCCAATCCACAAAATAATTTCTGGTATGGCACAATGTCGGTTGCGCTTCGTCCGGGCGAACATCTTTCCTGTGTGTTTACCAATACCCGCGATACGGGAACGATTACGCTAAATAAAATATGGACAGGTCCTGGAAAACAGGTAACCCTCAACATCGGAACAAGCGCCTCAGGTGGTCAAATTGCATCAGTACAGACAGGGGAAAATGGCACTGATCCACTATCCACCGGTGCCCAAACGGTCAATACGGGAACATACTATGTTTCCGAAGCGGGGGATTTGACAGATTTCACTTCGTCACTTGAATGTACGGATAATCAAACTCCAGTGACTCCGGGAGAGAATAATTCCATTCAGGTGGCAAA
The DNA here is from genome assembly GCA_964515515.1 of uncultured Gammaproteobacteria bacterium. Classification (GTDB taxonomy): domain Bacteria; phylum Patescibacteriota; class Microgenomatia; order UBA10105; family UBA927; genus CAZERT01. Next base: position 75,264 of record CAZERT010000002.1, on the reverse strand, counting down.
GGATCATGCTATTGTTTGTACTTTTACCAACACAAGAAAATCATTGCCTTTGTATGTCACGAAATATGAGGATGGAAATGCGGATGGTATTCGCGGGGATGGGGAGTTGGCGCTTGACGGGTGGACAATGGAGCTCTTTACGAATGCTTCCTGTTCAGGTGAGCCTGTGCAAAGCGCAACGACTTCTTCCGATATACTACCTGGAACAGTTCGGTTTAACGATGTATATCAAGGGAGTACATATTGGGTAAAGGAAATAGAGCAGACTCCCGATTGGGTTCTGACAACACCTAACTGTCAAGGATATACCATTCATGATGATCTTCATTCCAACAATCAGATAGAATTTGGGAATTTCCATTATGCACAGGTGACCGGAAATAAATTTGAAGATGCAAACAATAACGGAGCGTATGATGATGCGGAACCCTATTTGAATGATTGGACAATCCGGTTGTATAAAAAAGCGCTTGTGGCAGATGAATGGAATTTCGTTGGGGATGCCCTTACGGGATCAACAGGAGCAACAGGCGCATACGGGTTTTCGGGATTATCCCTAGGCGACTATAAAGTCTGCGAAGTGAAACAGGATGGATGGAATCAGACGTATCCGGCAGGAACCTCCGGCGGGAGTGATTCGGAAGCTCCAAATTGTAATTTCTTTACCGTAACAGGATCAGGACAGACATTTATTGGGAATTTCGGCAACGTCCACTTTGGAACGATCATTGTTTCTAAATATAATGATTTGGATGGAGATGGAAAACGGGATGACAATGAACCGCTTCTAAATGATTGGGAAATCAATCTGGAAGGCCAGCCATCACAACTGACGGGGTCAGGTGATAATGAAACGGGAAAAGTGCGTTTTTCAAAACTTGTGCCCGATACCTATTCCTTATCCGAAACAATGCAAAGCGGTTGGGAACAGACAGGAATATCCTGTAAAAGCAGCATCGGAGTAAAAATTACTGCTCAGGGTGAGGCATATGGTCATCATGGATGGTGTCAGGGGTGGAATGGATGTGGGAATGCACAGACGTGTGCCCAGTGGGCATGTGAAGTGAAGGGATATTCGACGCTTGTTTCCTACGGTGATTCACGGCCATGTACGCAATTTAACAACTGTAACTTGTTTAATTACCGTGGAAGCGTCCAGATGAACTGGGGAAATTGGTGTGATGTGATGGGGGTAACGGATATTGTCTGCTCCAATGGAACGTCGCCAACACCAACGCCAACACCAACGGAAAGCCCATTGACGTCATTGGAAAAGGTATTTACCGTAGAAAAAGTTATTGCTCAGGAAGGTCCATCAGGATATCCGGTAACCCTTAGTGCCGGAGATACAATGGTGTGCGAAATCGGAAATCAATACGTTCCGCCGGAACTAACGATTGAAAAATACAATAACCGTTGGCCAAATGCCATCGGAACTGGATCTGACGTATCCTATACCATCGTCATAACCGCAAAGAACAATAAGGTCTATAACGTAAAGGTCAAAGATTTGTTGCCCAAAGGATTCGTCTATCAAAAGGGTTCCTGGAGCGCGGTATCAAGTGTTCATGGCGCACTTTCCCTTCCGGAGCCGACCTATGCATCTCCAGGTACTTGGACAGTGACATCTGACTTAGGATCCAATATCTATCCATATATGCAATCTGGCGAAGTGATTACCCTTCGTTTTAAAGCCAATACGGATGCAAGCTTGGACCCCGGAGTGTATAAGGATATTGCATGGGCGGCAGGAACTGCAGAAATTTCAACGGATTCCGATATGGTGCTTGCAAGTTCCCAGGCAACGGATAAGAATGTTGATCCGGGTGTCGTAACGGACACATTTGTCGGAACGAAAGTTCAATTGGATACGTCACGGCACAATTCCGTCAGCTTAAATGTCATTCATGAAGAAACCCGCGAAGGGGAAGTGCTTGGCGCATCAACGGAACTTCCGGCAACAGGAGCACGCTCCATATGGCTCATGATTGCGGCAATGAGCATTCTTTCCGGAATTGGGTGTCTGTATGTGGATAAAAGAAATCGGAGGCTCCATGCGTAAAATGATTGCAATGATGGTATCAGGTTTTGTTGGTTTATTGTTTTTAACGGGTGTTGTTGTTGCGGGTGTCCCCAACCTCACAATACGGTTGGAGGAACCAAAATCACCGCTTAATCGGACGGATCTTCCGGTTACGTTTGTCGTGCTTGATATTGTCGGAGGTCGTCCGATTTCCGTTGTCTGTGAAAAACGGTTTGAAACTGATGGTGCATTTTCCCAACTTGGGGCAGTTCAGCCCATTAGTGCCGGAGGAAACACGGGAGTATGCACCTTTGATTCTTCGGTAATTTCCAAAAAAGGGACATACCACGTCCGTGTTACTGCAACAGCAGGCTCGGATTCATCAACCGATACAACGACGTTTATCTATTCCGATGAATATCCCGGCGATCCACGTGATTACGGGAAAACAAAAACAGATCCGTGTCTTTATAAAATTCACTTCAAAACGGCAGATGACAGCGGAAAAACGGCAAAAGTGGAAGTATACCGTTCTTCCGAAACCAGTTTTACGGCTGATTCCGGATCCCGTGTTGCCACAATCACGATTGGGTCAAATACGGAATACGATTACGTTGATTCCATTCCGGATTGTAATAAAACGTATTATTACGGAGTCCGGGCTTTTACGACCGCAGGGAACGGTTCCGCAATTGTGGGAGACAGTGAAACACGCATAACGACAAAAAGTACAACAACGCAAAGCTCAACCATGGGCTCATCAGGCACGACAGGAACTGGTGCTATTGCAATCTCACAGGAAGGATCAATTCTTGGGAAAGCAACCGAAAGCACCCCAGAGGGTTCAATCCTGGGTGAAGCATCCGGAGCAGGTGCAGTAAAAGGTGAAGAAGCAGGGGAGCAGAAAACCTCTTTATCCGGTACAGTTTTCCGGTTTATTCTCGGTGGTCTATTGGTCGCATTTGGGGCTTGGCTCCTGTGGTCCAAAACAAGAAAACAAAACGATTCTTCTGTACAATAAGATCATGGACCGGATATTTGGCAGACTTGGTACATTGCTTCTTTTTGTGGGAATTACTATCGCTCTTGCAACCTATTGGCCGATAATTGTGCAGGAATTTTCCTATCAAAACCATCTTCGAAAAGTGGAAGAACAGCAAAAACTCCCCCCCAGTTTACGCTCGTTTCCGACACCCATTCAAGCTGAATTTTCTATCGTTATTCCCAAAATAAATGCCAATGCCCCTGTTGTTGTTCATGTGGATGCAACAGATCCTAAACAATATCAATATGCCCTTACTAAAGGTGTTGCTCATGCAAAAGGAAGTGCACTTCCTGGAGATGGGGGGAATGCATTCCTTTTTTCCCACTCTTCCGCGGATTTTTTTCTTGCGACACGGTATAACTCGATTTTTTACCTTTTGGGAAAACTAATTCCCGGCGATCTTATCTATATTTTCCGTGATGGAAGGCGGTATACATTTCAGGTTCAGAAAATTTCTACGGTAAAACCGGATCAGATTTCATATCTTAAGATGGGTGATGTAGGTTCGGATCCCCGTTTAACGCTCATGACGTGTTGGCCGCCAGGAACTGATTTTTTCCGGAAAATTGTTGAGGCAAATCTGGTGGAAGTTACCCATTATCCCTAAATTATCCTTTGGGAATAGTGAGCCAATTCGCGTTATATTCCTCGATCAAAGATAGAATATCTTTGGTAAAGGGTCTTCCTTGTTTCATTTCAGTAAGAAGGAGTGTCAGCAACTCCTGTTGCCTAAGCAACAATGTTTCCCAGCGCTGTCCATATTCTTTCTTTTCGGTATTCGTACCGATCAGTTTTTTTGCTTCAATTATTTGCCGTCCGATGTCCCAAAGGTATTTGGAGTACTGTTGAATATCATCATTTGTATATCCGAGTGTTTTGATGGCGGTTGGTATAGCAAAGAGTTGGACGGCAATATTTACGTAATAGTTCATATATGGTCCGGAAAGTACCGCAACACCGGTTTCTTGTAACTGCGGATTCAAAAGGTTATTTCTGTGTGCCGTACTGTTCATAAATCCCAAAACAAAATCTTTTCCTGAAGTTCCCCCCATACCGATATTCTCCGATGCCCAGGAATATCCGTATCCTAATGTAGGAAGAACGGTACCAAGTTCAATATGTTCATAAGGATCCTGATGGGAAAAATTTTGGTAGCGGATAATGGTTTGTGCCCGCATGAGGGCCGCTTTTGAAAGGGTTTCGTTGGTTTTAAGCGGTGCGATGTCTCGTTTCATCCGTTCAGCATTGACGTAGGTAATGACATCACGGGGATCGATGGGTTCCGATCCCAATACATTGGCAAGCGGGTGGGTAAGGGTCAGTGGTTCAGGCAAATACAAGGATGCATACTGGCTAGGAATGGGTAAATTAGGGAGTCTTGTTAGCGTTACCGGTGGGGTGAAAAAGGGAAGTATGACATATAGTGTGCATGCTAAAAGAACGGTAAATATTCCTCCATACCAGAGGAGAAATGATCGGTGTTTTGTTTGTCTTTTTCTTCCCATATCCATAGTATAGTGGATATATATCCATGGGAAAAATTCACATAGCAAAGCTTCTGGTTATAGGTATCATTTCGCTTCTTATATCCGTTTTTTCGTTGCGTTTTGGTTCTACACCGCCAGCAGATATTACCCAGCGCTCTTGGTCCGGTGAGAACCAGAGAGGTACGGCTTCCCAAAGCGCGACCCTTATGCGCGTCGTCGACGGAGATACCATTGAAGTGTCGGTTGATGGTGTTCGGGAAAAGGTTCGGCTTATGGGTATTGATGCACCTGAATCCGTCGATCCACGCCGCAATGTGCAGTGTTTCGGAAAAGAATCTTCCGCACATCTTTCATCTCTGCTTAAAGCTTCATTACTGTATTTGAAGCGTGATAGTACGTCGGCAAATAGGGATACATATAACCGGTTGCTTCGGTACGTCTTTAC
>CAZERT010000002.1:44120-70164 GCA_964515515.1 uncultured Gammaproteobacteria bacterium | reverse complement strand
ATAGTACGTCGGCAAATAGGGATACATATAACCGGTTGCTTCGGTACGTCTTTACACCGGAAGGGGAGTCGGTAAATAAAATCATGATTGCCGATGGCTATGCGTTTGAATATACGTATGATATTCCCTACGACAGTAGGGATGAATTTATCCGGGTGCAGGATGATGCCCGGGTTCATATGCGTGGATTATGGAGTCCGTCAGCTTGTTCGGGGAAGCGGTAGTTTCTATTCGCGTATACCGATACGTCCAAAAATTCCATGGGGAATATGTCTTCCAATTGGCCCCGTTTCGGTAATGGTTAGTTCTCCTGCAGTAATTTCTCGGGAAAATCGTGTAGTAAGGGGGGATAAAAGATGGGTGATGACAATGGAAGAAAGATCGGCAGTATAGGCGTTGATCAGAAAGAACACGGGGTGATCGGATAATAACCGGAAACACCCGTCAAGAAGACGCGGAAGATCATCTTCTATCTTAAATACCTGACCTTTGGAACCCCTGCCGAATCGTGGTGGATCAAGAATAATGCCGTCGTACGTGTTGTCGCGTTTGATTTCCCGTGTCACGAATGTCCCGGCATCTTCCGGAATCCACCGGATAAGGCTTTCGGAAATTCCGTTGCGCGCGCAATTGTCATGCGCCCAGGAAAGAGCAGGTTTGGAGCTGTCTACGTGGGTGACGTGTACACCCTCTTTTGCGCACGCCACCGTTGCCGCACCGGTGTAGCCGAAAAGGTTCAGGACCGATAATTGCCGGGATTGACCGGTACATTGTTTCCGTAGCCAGTTCCAGTTTGCGGCCTGTTCCGGAAATAGTCCGACATGTTTAAAATCGGTTGGCTGCAAATAAAATGTCATATCACCATACGGAAGGATCCAGGGGTTCGGGACGGGTGTTCGTATGTCCCAACGGGTAGCCTGTTGGTCATCACGGATAAATCGGGCGTCAAACGTATTCCATTCGTTGGGTTTTTGCTTATTCCATAAAATCCGTGGATCAGGACGGATAATCCGGTATCCGGCAAACGATTCTAGTTTTTCGCCGTTTCCGGTATCGATAAGTTCATACGTTGTCCACGAATCAGGGGAAAGAATCTGTAGGGAGTGCATAGCCCTATTGTATCATCGTATAATACCGCTATGAACCATATCCTTGTATCCTTGTCCCATCCGGATGACGAATCGTTTATTTTTGGGGGCACGATTGCCCATTATGCCAAAATGGGATGGCATATAACGGCAGTGTGTGCAACACACGGTCCGGGGCGTGAGGGGGGAATCCGGGATTTTTATGAAATGAGAGAGAAGGAAACAAAAAAAGCGGCACATATCTTGGGAATGAATACGGTTGAATTTTTGGATTATGAGGATGGATCCCTTTCTGCCCTTAATCCCGGTGAATATGAAGACGCACTCCATCGGATTATGTCACGTGTTCTTCCCGATATCGTGTTGACGTTTGATACGGATGGATTTTCCAACAATCCCGATTGCATAAAAACGAGTTTTGCCACAACATACGCGTTCCAAAAATATGCTGCCCATCTTGACGATCTTTCATCCATGGAAGCACCAATCGGCAGGGGCAAGGTGTGGAAAGAGCATGACCAGATGCGGTCATTTTCCCAGGTAAAAGTAGATCCCCAGCCGCGGCTGTATTACGCATGTGTTCCCGAGTCCCTTGCTGCATATATGAAAAAGGTTGGGGCATATCCAAGTCACATGTATGGGAAACCGTGGAATGGTACTGAAGATGGAGCAATAACAACAGTGATTGATATTTCCGCTGTCAGGGAAATAAAAAAATCAGCGCTATTATGCCACGCATCTCAGGAAGCCGACGTCCGTTCGTTTATCGAACCGGACAGCGCAAACCCATTTCTTATGAAGGAATATTACCGGTTGCGTATGCAGGGAATATACGAAATATTCATGGGGAAAACGGACAGTGTTTCAGATGCATTATGAATATTATTTATAGCTTGTTTTGCGAATTGCAAAATCATGTAAGCAATCGCTACAATAAGTGATTCCATTTTCCATTTCTTGTATGGTATCTTGTTTCCAGTCTTGAAACGACTCTCCTTGTCTCATGGAGCACATATTAGTGCAATGTAAACCCAACCTTGATTCAACATGTGCTGTTCTTGTCGAAATGGGAACTCCAAATACATGTCCTAATTCATGCCGGAATAAGCGCCGAAGCATTTCATCTCTAATAACCCCCACCGGTTCTTCAGTTAATAAACGGCGTACTGACTGAATTGATGCAAAATCTTGATAGCTTGAACCATAAACAAAATTTAGTCTGTTATGTGGTCCAGCTTGTGTACGTAGTGGATGATTTGGGGGAACAAGTCTCCAAAGTGGTGTTTGTCTATCTGTGTAATCAGTAAGGTCATGATTAACAATAAACACATTAATATGTGGTCCTACAGATGGATTTCGTTGCCAAGGATCTATTGCAAATAAGTTCATTATTTCGCCAACATCAATCTGTGGTCCATAATGGCCATTATTTTGGAAATCTTGGTTATGTAATGCGGCATCTCGATACCAATCAGGACTTCCAAAAGGTTCACTTGTAATGAGTTTTGAACCAATAATTTTAACTTGACGTTTTCCGCCAAGTGCATCAACCGCCTGTTGTACACCCTCTATTGCCATATCTGCTTCATGAGATGGGACATCACTTGTCCAGAAGATATGAATAGGCGCGTTAATACTTCTTAATAACTCTCTTGAACGAATAATATCTTGAACGGTTGAAATGGATGTATAAGTGGATTCTTCCGATGGCATTCTTTAATTATATTACAAATAAGCCTTGTTTTATAAATCTAACTGATACTATAATAGTATCAGTTATGAAACTTACCCGTACGGAGGAAGTCGCCGTTCTCATCGTTTCGTCCCTTGCGGGCACGTCTTTACCGGTAAGCCTATCCGGAATTTCCGTCCGTCATGGCGTATCGCAACCATTTATGAAAAAGATAGCCAGGATGCTTAGGGTTTCTGGTATTATTGGGGCGAAAGAAGGAGTGGGGGGAGGTTATTATCTTGCCCGATCACCACGTCAAATTACTCTTGTCGATATTCTCCATAGTGTTTCCGGGGTAGCACCCATCATGTCAAAACCGGATGATATTTCCTCCTGCCCGTTGAAAAAAGATTGTCTGCCGTTTGAAATACGCCGTTGTATAAATCGCGTGGTGACGAAGGCATTATCACGTATTACAATTTCACAGGTCCTTTCCCAAAAGGAGTATATATGAAACCTGAAAAACCCATTTTGGATGTATCCCATCTCTGTGTTCTTGTCGGATCAACGAAGATTCTTACCAATGTGAATTTTTCGCTTCAAAAAGGGGAAATCATTGCCGTTATGGGGCAAAATGGGAGCGGAAAATCAACACTGGCACATGCACTCATGGGTAATCCCTCTTACACTATTACCGGAAAAATCCTGTTTAGCGGAAAGAATATTGTTTCCCTTACCACAGAAAAACGGGCACATTTGGGAATGTTTTTGGGGTTCCAATCACCGATTGCAATACCGGGTGTCAGTGTGGCAAATATTCTCCATGAAGTGTTGGGTTCCAAAAACCGGTCGGGAAAACTCAATAAGACGGGAATTTCCTATTCAGACATTGTCCGTATGGCATCATCCCTGGAAATTACGGATTCACTATTGATGCGCGGGATTCATGACGGGTTTTCCGGCGGGGAACGGAAAAAAATTGAAATGCTCCAGGCAATGCTGTTGCGTCCGAAATTTGCGGTATTTGATGAAATTGATACGGGTGTTGATGTCGATGCGCTTCGCATCATTTCCCAGTCACTTCTGGACCTTTCTACGCAGGGGACTAGTGTCATGTTAATTTCCCATAACACGAGGATCCTTCGCTATCTTCCGATTAACAAAGTGTTGGTATTTTCCCGTGGCATGATTGTAAAAACCGGTGATGCTTCCCTTATTGATGCCATAGAAACCAACGGCTTTGTGCAATTTAAAGCAAAACAGGCACATTCATGAAAACAACACATCCGACTAAACTCCCGTATGAGTATGGATTTCATATGGATGAAACGGCGGTCTATAAACCAAAAAAGGGGTTAGACGAAACACTGGTTAAAACGGTTTCAGCAATTAAACACGAGCCTTTGTGGATGCGGGAATTTCGTATCGAAAGTTTTCATGCATACCAAAAATTTTCCCTTCCGGGGTGGGGTTCGGACCTTTCCGGAATTGATTTTTCCGATATGTATTATTACCTGCGCCCCATAGACCGTCAGGCAAAAACATGGAAGGACCTTCCAAAGGAAATTCTTGATACATACGAAAAAATCGGTATGCCCAAGATGGAACGGGAGTATCTTGCGGGAGTTTCGGCACAGTATGAAAGCGAAGTCGTCTATAAAAGCGTCGTCGATACGCTTTCCAAAAAGGGCGTAATTTTTCTTTCCATGGATGAAGGACTTTTGCGGTATCCGGATCTGGTGAAGGAATATTTTGGGAAGATTGTTCCCCCGCGGGATAATATGTTTGCTGCACTCAACAGCTGTGTCTGGTCCGGTGGAACATTTTTGTATGTTCCCAAAGGCGTGAAGGTAGACCTTCCCCTTCAGGCATATTTTCGGATCAATGCGGCAAATATGGGGCAATTTGAACGGACGCTTATCATTGCTGATGAGGGATCCAGTGTTTATTATACCGAAGGGTGTACGGCACCGATCTACTCAACCGATTCACTCCATAGCGCGGTTGTTGAAATTGTCGTTAAAAAGGGTGCCAGAGTGCGCTACACTACGGTCCAAAATTGGTCTACGAATGTCTATAACCTCGTTACGAAACGTGCGCTTGTAGGGGAAGAGGGCGTTATGGAATGGGTAGATGGGAATTTAGGAAGCAAAGTGACGATGAAATATCCGAGCGTTTATCTGGTAGGAAGAAAGGCAAAGGGGGATATTTTATCCATTGCATTTGCCGGGTCGGGACAGATATTGGATGCGGGAGCAAAAGCCATGCACCGTGCCCCCGAAACGTCATCGCGGATCATTTCAAAATCGGTGTGTGTTGGTGGCGGTCGTACGTCATACCGTGGCCGCGTGTATGTTTCCAAAGGGGCAATTGGTGCCAAAAGCGACGTTGTGTGCGACGCACTGATTCTTGATCCAATTTCGCGTTCGGATACCTATCCTTCTATGGAAATATTGGAGCGTCAAAGCAGGGTAACACACGAGGCAAGTGTTTCAAAAATAGAGGCAGATCAACTGTTTTACCTTCAGTCCAGGGGGATTGGGGAGTCAAGTGCAAAATCGCTCATCGTCAACGGGTTTATCGAGCCGGTAGCAGGGCAACTCCCGTTGGAGTATGCGGTTGAACTTAACCGTTTGATCGGACTTCGGATGGAAGGATCTGTGGGATGAAGGCATATGAAAAAAAACATATTCATAGGGAAATCGTTTCACCATTCCTATAAAGTTGGACAAAACAATATTTCTGTCTACCGGATCTATATATTGGGTAAACAGGATATGACGTGTGACATGACGTATCTGCTTGATGCCCATGGGTCGGATGTTTCCATTACTGTGTATATCCTTGCCCTGCCCGGAATACGGATGACGCTTCGGACACGGCAAATCCATATGGGCACACATACAAAAAGCAGAATGACGGTTGTTGGTGCAGTTGGGGATCATGCATCGGTTTCCTACGAAGGAGCGATTGCGATTTCCAAACATGCTCATGGTGCCGATGCATACGAACACAATACATCGCTTCTTTTAGGAGACCATTCGGAAGCGGTAAGCAAGCCGATATTGGAAATCCAAACGGACGATGTTGCATGCAGTCATGGATCGGTCACGAACACGCTTTCACAGGATCAGTTATGGTATCTGCAAACCAGGGGAGTATCAAGAAAGCATGGGATCGGATTAATACTTCATGGGTTATTTGGCGATATGAAGCATATTCCGCTTTATAACCGGAAAGATTGGCAGGAAGGAATCATGTGGATTGCACAAAATACCCCCTAACATCATGATGGCTCAGTGGTATACTTTTCATAAAGGAATCTACGCGTATGAAAACCGTTACTGAAATTCGGAATGATTTTCCGATACTATCCCGGAAAATCAACGGGAAACGGATCGTCTATTTGGATTCAACGGCAACATCGCTTAAACCGCAATCGGTGATTGATGCAGTGTCTTCCTTCTATACCAACCATACAGCCAATGTATTCCGGGGAATCTATACGATGTCAGAAGAAGCAACGGGATTGTATGAACAAGCCCGTGTGTCTGTTGCAAAACTGATCGGTGCAAAACCGACGGAAATCGTTTTTACCAGGAATACATCAGAGTCACTGAATCTTTTTGCGTATTCCTGGCTTCCCGGTCATGTGAATGCGGGCGATCGTGTTATAACGACGATCATGGAACATCACAGTAATTTTGTTCCCTGGCAGCAGTTTGCAAAAAAGACCGGGTATGAACTGGCTATTTGGTATACCGATGAAAATGGATGTCTGGATATAAGGAAATTGGATACGTTGATTACGAAAAAAACAAAACTTCTTACGTTTACCGCAGCATCAAATGTTTTGGGTACTCTTGTGGATGTTGCAACAATTGTCCGGCGTGCACGGGAAATAAACCCCACGATATGTATTTGCGTAGACGCTGCACAGGCAGTTCCCCATATGTCCGTTGATGTTTCATTGTGGGGTGCTGATGTTGTTGCGTTTTCCGGCCATAAAATGCTTGGTCCATCGGGAATCGGTGCGTTATGGGTACGGGAAGAGATGTTGGTAGACCTTCCGCCGTTTCTCTATGGCGGCGATATGATACGCGAAGTTCATGAAAAGGAAACCATTTTTAACGATATTCCCCATAAATTCGAGGCAGGTACACCAAATATTGAAGGGACTATTGCCTTTGGTGCGGCGGCGGAATACCTTTTGGCTCTTGGAATGCAGGACGTGCGTAAACACGAACAGGCAGTTGTTTCGTATGCACTTGCCGAACTTGGGAAAATTCCCGGCGTGAGTATCTACGGTCCGAAGGATCCTGCGATCCGCGGCGGCGTCATTGCGTTTCGGATGGGCTCAATCCATCCCCATGATATCGCGCAGGTGCTTGATGAGGACAATGTTTGTATCCGTGTCGGATACCACTGTGCCATGCCGCTTCATGAGTATATGGGAATTGGACCTACGGCACGGGCATCATTTTACATATATTCGGATACGGATGATGTCGATGCGCTCGTTGAATCACTCAAACGCACAAAAAAAATGTTCGGGGAATAACTATGGACATGTACAGGCAGGAAATATTGGAACACTTCAAACATCCGCATAATTTCGGAACGATCGATCATGCTATCTGTTCCGCAGCACTTGCCAATACCTCTTGCGGTGATAGGATCCAAATGGATGTAAACATAAAAAAAGTTGGGGATAAGGAAATTATCGATACCATTAAATTTTCCGGTATAGGGTGTGCCATATCGATCGCATCCGCATCCCTGCTTACCGATGCGGTTCGTGGAAAGGATCGTTCGTGGATTGAATCCCTGAAGCCGGAATTTATCTATGACCTTTTAGGAACCCCGCTTACCCCGTCGCGGATCAAGTGTGCGCTTTTACCACTGGAAGTACTGCAAAAATCTATATCCGGAAAATAAACCTTGCCAACAAAAAACACTCTCCTGTATAGTGGTGTATATGGATACAGACAACTCTTCTGTTGTTAGGACAATTCGTGGATATTCAATGAGAATAGACAGAAATCTTTGTATCGGCGCGGGAACCTGTGTTGCGCTTGCACCCAAAGCTTGGGCACTTGATTCCGAGGCAAAAGCCATAATCTTGGATACTTCATCCGAAGAATCCGATCAGGCGCTCATGGATGCGGCAAAAGGTTGTCCTGTTGCTGCAATTACGATTACGGATACCGCAACAGGGAAACAACTCTTCCCCTGACAAATATATGAATGATGTAACAATTCAAATCGGTGGAGAAGCGGGTTTTGGCATCATGTCTGCCGGCACAATGCTGGCAAAAGCATGCATCCGTGCGGGATTTCATATCCTTGCAACAAATGAATATCCTTCCCTTATCCGCGGCGGCCAGAATACGGTAACCATCCGGATTGCCGATCATCCGTTTTCGTCACTGACAAAAGCGGTCCATATTATCGTAGCGCTTAACACCGAGGCAGTCACAAAAGGAAAAGAATCAATTGTATCCCCGGGATGCATTCTGTTTGATCCAAAAAATACGGACGGAAAGACGCTTGAGCAAAAAGAAGGAATAACTCTCTTGCCGGTTGCACTTACCGATATTGCTCTGGGAATGGGCAAAGATACGATTGTGAGAAACACTATTGCAATCGGTGCTGTTATGGCACTTGTGGGAATGGATTTTTCCTATCTTAAACAGGTTATTTCGGATCAGTTTGCCAAAAAAGGTCAGTCGGTTGTGGATGAAAATGTTCAGGCAGCCCAAGCAGGATATGACATGGTTGCCGGTCAAAATCAGATAGCACTTCGTTTGGATACACCCAAGGAAATAACGACCAAATACATTATGAATGCATCCGAAGCAGTAGGGCTTGGGGCGATAGAATCCGGCATGAAGTTTGCCGCAATTTATCCCATGACCCCGATTAACGCACTTATTACGTTCTTTGCCGACAACGCGAAGAAATTTGGTATTGTCTATAAACAACCGGAAGATGAAATTGCAGCTATCAATATGGCCATCGGTGCATCCATCGCCGGAGCACGCAGTATGGTCGCCTCATCTGGTGGGGGATTTGCCCTGATGGTGGAAGGCGTATCGCTTGCCGGCATTACGGAAACGCCTCTTGTGATTGATTTGGGGATGCGGCCAGGACCTGCAACGGGTATGCCAACATGGACGGAACAGGCGGAGTTATGGATGGCAATTCATGCAGGACACGGGGAATTTAGCCGGATTGTATTGGCCCCTGGAGATGCAGCAGAAGCATATAGCCAAACGATTGAAGCATTTGAACTTGCCGATCGGTTCCATATTCCGGTATTTGTCCTGACGGATAAGTACTTAAATGAAAGCCAGTGGTGTGTGGCAGAAAATGATCTTGCCAAGCGTAGTCCGTTTTCCCGCGGGAAATTATGTCTGGATACAGTTCCGGAAGGCTCCGTATTTGCCCGGTATGCACTGGCAACGGATGATGGCGTATCTGTACGGAGTGTCCCGGGGGTAAAGAGCGGGCATTTCCTTGCAAATTCCTATGAACACGATGAGGTAGGACTAACGACGGAAGATGCCAAAATGAGAACCGATATGGTCAATAAACGGATGAAGAAACACACGGCAATTCTGCAACGCATGCAACATCCCACTATCATTGGAGATGAAAATCCTGATATTACGTTTGTCTCCTGGGGATCGACAAAAGGAGCAATTGTATCCGCAATGGACATGCTTCGCGCGAAAGGAAAAACGGCAAAACTTATCCATTTTCCCTGGGTGTATCCGCTTTCCACAGAAGTCGTTACCCCGCTTCTTACGGGAGCTACACGGCTTATCTGTGTGGAAAATAATGCAACAGGCCAATTTGCGCAGGTTATTCGGGAAGAAACCGGAATCACAATTCCCACAACTTTTTTGCAATACAATGGCAGACAATGGTATCCGGAAGATATTGTGGAGAAATGTTTTTAACGCCTATGGACCAGTCAATTGCAGTTACACTTGAGCAGCTTGCAACACCGGTAAAACCGACCTGGTGTCCGGGGTGCGGAAATTTTGGTATTTGGATGGCGCTCAAGAACGCGCTTGTAAGGCTTGGTATTGCGCATGAAAACATCGTGATCGTCTATGGTGTCGGGTGTCATGCAAACATGCGCGATTGGATGCATGTCTACGGCGTCGAAGGGTTGCATGGACGCTCGATTCCAGTTGCACAAGGCATAAAACTCGTCAATCCAAATTTAACCGTTATTGCCGTTGCGGGTGACGGGGATTGTTTGGGTGAAGGTGGAAATCATTTTATTCATGCAGCCAAGCGTAATCCCGATATAACCGTTATCCTTCATGATAATAATGTGTATGGGTTAACGACAGGTCAGGCATCACCGACGGCAAAGAAGGGATTTGTGACAAAATCGACTCCGGAGGGTGTTGCCGATGAGCCGGTGAATCCGATCTCCCTTGCTCTCGTAACGGGGGCGTCGTTTATTGCCCGGGGATTTGCCGGTGATATGGCAAACCTGACGGATGTGTTTATCAGTGCCATTACACATAAGGGATTTTCCCTTGTTGATGTCCTCCAGCCGTGCGTCACCTTTGACAAAGTGCATACGTACGATTGGTATAGAAAGCGTGTGTATCGTATGGAAGGACCTGTTCAATCGATTTCTGATGCGCTTTCAAAGGCAATGGAGTGGGGAGACAGGATTCCCACAGGAATATTTTGGTCCCAGGATAGGGTAACAAGCGAAGATCTTGAAGCCGCCTTGGACGGGAAAAATTTACTCGTACAAACGTCGGGAATTCCCGATCGAGACAGCGTGCTTGCATCATACAGATGATCGTTGACAAATTGATTGTTCTTCATCTATACTTTAGCAAACAAATATATAGAGTGCTAATTGTGGGGGAATATACGATATGAGTGATCTGTATATGCCAAATGAACAAATTCTTCCGGTAGTTCCGATTCGTGACGGGATTGTGTTTCCCGGAACGGAAATGATCCTGACGTTTGGACGAGCCCGGTCCGTTGCCGCAATCGAAGCAAGTCAATCTTCCAATAAACGGGTCATTCTTGTCATGCAGAAAAACGCAAATATCAGTGACCCTGTTGCATCGGATCTTTATACCATCGGAACTGTTGCGGAAGTTGTTCAACAGATGAAAAACGAAGGCGAGGTAAATGCACTTGTTCGCGGATTATATAAAGTAGATATCAGTTCGTATGAAGCTGTCGATCCGTTTTTTGTTGCACGGGCATCGGAAATCAACGATATTCTTGTCGATGATGATGAAATAAAAGCACTCGTCAATCATTGTACCGGTCAATTACGCCAAGCTGTGAAACTGGGGAAATCGGTGGATTTCCTCACGTTTATGAATATCGTGTCTTCATCGATGCCGCTCGTCCTTTCATATCAACTTGCCGGTATTTTGGATACAAAACCATCCGAGAGACAGGAATTATTGGAAATGATTTCGGTGAAAGAACGCTTGGCAAAAGAGGCACAATATTTGGCAAAAGAATTGAAGGTTTTGGAAATAGAACAGAATATCGCCAGTAAAACACAGGAAAAGTTCGATAAAAATATTAAGGAACAGGTACTACGGGAGCGGATTAAAACGATTGAGAAGGAACTTGGGGAAGACAGCGATAATAAGGATGTCAAGGAGCTTGCCGATAAGATAAAAAAAGCCGGGATGCCGATGGATGTCCGTCAGAAGGCGGAAAAGGAATTATCCCGTCTTGCACAGATGTCCCCATACAATCCGGAAACATCCTATATTCGAACATATTTGGATACGCTTATTGAGCTTCCATGGTCTAAACAAAGCAGTAGTGAGGTCAACATTCAGGATGCACAAAAAATTCTTGATGAAGACCATTATGGTCTGGAAAAAATTAAGGAGAGGATTTTGGAATATCTTGCGGTTTTAAAGCTTCGGATGCGCCAGGATGAAGTGGATCAACAAAAAAATGAGCAAAGTGAAGGCGACGGAAAGACAAAGAAAAAAGAAGATGATAAAGGTGTTCCAAAACGGACGGCATCACCTACGATTTTGTGTTTTGTTGGTCCTCCCGGTGTCGGTAAAACGTCCATTGGTCGTTCCATTGCCCGGTCACTTGGACGCAAATTTGTTAAAATGTCCCTTGGTGGCATCAGGGATGAAGCGGAGATTCGCGGCCACAGGAGAACGTATGTTGGTGCCCTGCCGGGACGCATTATTCAGGGAATCAAACAGGCTGGAACAAAAAACCCTGTATTTATGTTGGATGAAATAGACAAGGTTGGAACGGATTTTCGTGGTGATCCGTCGTCGGCACTGCTTGAAGCACTTGATCCGGAGCAGAATTTTGCGTTTTCCGATCATTATCTGGAAGTACCGTTTGATCTCTCCGATGTATTTTTTATTACCACCTGCAATGTGCTCGATACGATTCCTCCGGCGCTTCGGGACCGTCTCGAGGTTATTCATTTTTCAGGATATACGGAAGATGAAAAATTCCATATTATCCGTGATTTTCTTTTGGAAAAACAACGGAAGTTCAATGGTATTCCCGATAGTGTCATAACGGTTTCCGATAGTGCGATCAGGGAAATTATTAGGCGGTATACGAGGGAGGCAGGAGTGAGAAACCTCGAACGGCAAGCATCAACGTTGCTTCGCAAGATTGCCCGGAAAATTGCCGATCAAAGTGATATTACGTCGGAGAAATATTTGATAGATGCACCTGATGTTCCCAAGTATTTGGGGCCATATAAATTCAGCGAATCCAATGCCGAGAAGCAAGATGAAATCGGTATGTCAACCGGTATGGCATGGACAGAGGCAGGGGGGGAGATTTTATTCATCGAGGTTGCACTTATGCCTGGACGCGGGAACATTATCCTCACTGGTCAACTGGGTGATGTGATGAAGGAATCGGCACAGGCAGCACTTTCCTATGTGCGAAGCAAACATTCTATGTTTGGACTTAAAGACGGATTTTTCCAAAAAATGGATGTTCATATCCATGTTCCGGAGGGTGCGGTACCAAAAGACGGACCATCTGCAGGTGCTGCTATGGCAACAGCGCTTGTGTCTGCATTAACGAAAATTCCGGTGAAACGAAGTGTGTCAATGACTGGTGAAATTACGCTCCGCGGACGGGTCATGGAAATCGGTGGAGTAAAGGAAAAAGTCATTGCGGCACACAGGGCTGGTATTAAAACGGTTATTCTTCCCAAAAATAACGAAAAGGATTTGGAAGACATTCCCCAAACGGTCAAGAAGGATTTGGATTTCCGTTTTGTAGAACACATTGATGAGGTGTTGCCGATTGTCCTTACTAAGTCGATTACGAACGTGAAACGGTAATGGTGGAGTTATTGTAAGAAGTCATACACGGTTTTTGAAAGATCCCCAATACGTGCTACCGTTTTCTGTTCATTTACCACGTTGCTAAACAGGAATGCCACAAAATAGGTACTCGTTGGGGAAACAACAATTCCAGCATCGTGAACCACCCCTACCCCGGTTCCGATTTTGTGATACACAACAGCCTCAGAAGGAAGGTTTGACGGAATACGGTCTTCAAAGTCCGTATCCTTCATAGTGGAAAACATATCAAGTGTCAATGCATGATTGGCGACACGTTCCTCATACATTTTTTTCATAAGCAAAAATAGGTCGTAAGCAGAGATTTTATTGTTTGCCATATCGGTTTGGGTTAACCCCCATCCGGTAAGAATTGTCTGGAGCATGGAGACTCCGATGATATGGTTTGCCAGAATATAGGCGGCGGTATTGTCGCTTTGTTTGATCATGAGTGTAGCGAGTGTTTTTATTGAATATTGGGTTCCGGGTTTTTGGTATCGTATGGAGCCCGTTCCATAATCCTGGATATCGTCTTCTTGGAGCGTCACGATGCGGTCAAGATCAATAGTGCCTTTTTGTGCAAGATAGTACAGTACTGCCAGGATCGGGAGCTTATTGATGGATGCTCCCGTATGTAGTGCTGTTTCATGTATTCCCAGAGAGCTGGAGTTTTTAATGTCATACACAAAAATGGAATAATTAGGTTCCGTTGTGCCGATTTGTTGCATTAATCGTGTTTTGAGAATGTTCATATCCTTTTTTTTCCGAAATAACCGTGACAGGATGTTGGGGGAAACCTCGTCGGGAAGTGGTGAAACGGTGGTTGATGATATGGGATTTTTTTCAAGAAGAAAGAATAGTCCACCGGTTAAGGATAGTATTCCAAGGAAAAATGGAATAAATCGGAGGGTTTTACTACTCATGAGCGGATTGTATCACGATAAATAACGAGGATAGAGGAAACGATTACACTGTAGCGCGTATCGGATTTGAACCGATGATTTGTTGGATGAGAACCAACTGTCCTAGGCCGCTAGACGAACGCGCCGTATCATCAACATGATAAGTTTAAAAATTGTATCAGTTTCGACTTGACATCTCAATAAAGATTCAGGTACACTTTTGCCTATTGTCTGAAAGGCTCCCGAGCGTGGTATGCCACCCGGGAGATTTTTGGAGGATACTTATGGATACAACAATAAAACAAATCCTGACGAAAGAAGGATTGGCCGAGCTTACGAAGGAACACGAAGAACTCACAGCGGTAAAACGACCGGAAGCGGTACAACGGCTTGCGGATGCACGTGAACTTGGTGATTTGTCGGAAAACAGCGAATATGCGGCAGCAAAACAGGATCTTTCCTTTATTGACGGTCGGATTATAGAGCTGGAAGAAATCCTTCATACAGCAAAAGTCATATCACCCAAAAAGAAGGATTCCATTGATGTTGGCTCGAAAGTTACGCTTCATTTAAACGGGAAACAGGAAATGTATACGTTGGTAGGTGAATGGGAAGCGGATCCGATGAACAAAAAGATTTCCCACTCCTCTCCGCTTGGACAAGCACTCATTGGTAAGAAAGTTGGGGAAAAAGCGGAAGTAGAGGCGCCAGCGGGGAAGATCGTTTATAAAGTTTTGGAAATTTCGTAAAGCATTATTAATACAGAAGTAAAATTCCCCGCTTTGCGGGGAATTTTGGTAGAATGGAGTATATATGCCAACATTAACGGATCTTCGAAATGAACGGATAAAAAAGCTTGATGCTATGCAAAAAAAGGGTATCACGCCCTATCCTGCAACGGTTACGCGTGCCCAAACCGTCGCGCTTGCCCGGTCAATGGAGGGGTCGTCTGTTTCCGTAGTTGGCCGGATTCTTGCAGTCCGCGGACACGGAAAAATACAGTTTATGGATTTGGCTGACGAAAGTGGAAAAATTCAGGTTGTCTGCAAGAAAGATTCACTGCCTCAACAAGATTTTGCTGTTCTTGAATTTCTTGATATCGCCGATTTTCTTGCTGTCTCAGGAACGGTCGGTAAAACGGAAGCAGGGGAATGTTCCGTTTTTGCCACAAACCTGACTGTTGTTCATAAAACACTCCGTCCTCTTCCCGATGCCTGGTATGGGTTAAAGGATACAGAGGAACGGTATCGGAAGAGGTATCTGGATATGCTTTTAAATCCTGATGTCAAACGGATTTTGGATACCAGATGGAATATCGAACGTGCAATCCGAACATTTCTCTGGAATGAAGGGTATAAGGAAGTGGAAACACCCGTGCTACAACCGCTCTATGGCGGCACCAATGCCAAACCCTTTACCACACATATGAATGCGCTTGATAGTGATTTCTATCTTCGCGTCGCTCCCGAATTGTATTTGAAGCGCCTGATGGTTGGGGGGTATGAACGGATATTTGAAATTGCCAGAAATTTCCGTAACGAAGGAATAGACCTGACGCATCAACCGGAATTTACCATGATGGAGTTTTACGAAGCGTATGCGGATTACATCCGGATTATGGATCTGACGGAATCCCTTATCCGCACTGTTGCCAAGGAAGCAACCGGAAACCATAAGATACAAGTTGGGGAGCATCAAATCGATCTTTCCGGGTCGTGGAGACGCATGACAGTTGATGATGCGCTCAAGGAATATCTTGGTATCGATTGGGAAGCGGTACCGGAGGAGGAAGTGAAAAAACTCCTTGTGCAATACGGCGTGGAAGTAACCGGTTCATGGACGAAAAATAAGGCACTGTTTGCCCTCTACGATCACGAAGTAACACCCAAACTTATCGACCCTACGTGGGTTATCGATTATCCGCGTGATGTCAGCCCTCTTGCAAAGGAGCATAGGTCAAAAGAAGGACGGGTAGAGCGGTTTGAGGGATACATTGGCGGAAAGGAAATCTGTGACGGATGGAGCGAGATCGTATCCGGTCTTGAACAAAGGAATAGGTTTGAAAGCGAGCAGAAGAATTTAAAGGCTGGGGACGCCGACGCCCATCCGCTTGATGAGGATTTCATTACGGCGCTGGAACACGGATGTCCGCCACTTGGGGGAATCGGCATTGGGATAGACAGGCTTGTCATGTTTCTTACCAATACCTGGGCAATCCGGGAAGTTATTGCATTTCCGACGCTTCGTCCGGAGCGTTCTTCGGGAGCATCCAAACCAAAAGAGAGCGGGAAGAAGGAGCCCAAAGCAACGTCATCATCCAAAACATCGCGAGCCATGTCGTATGAACAGGCAGAAACACTGGTTAAGGAGCTTACGAAAAGTCCGGGTCTTACAAAGCATATGGAGGCGGTTGCGTGTATTATGCGCGCGCTTGCAAAACAATGGGGAGAAGATGAAGAGCTGTGGGCAATTGCCGGACTCGTGCATGACGCCGATTATGAAATGTATAAGGAAGATCCCAAAAAACATCCTTCCCTTATTTTTGAAAAACTTAAAGCTTTGGGAGCGGGGGAAGACATTACCCAAGCGGTTGCATCCCATGCGTGGGGATGGAGGGAAGACCTTCCTGAGCCGTCAACCCGTATGGAATGGGCGCTTTTTGGTTGTGATGAACTCTCCGGCCTTATTACAGCGTGCGCGCTGGTCCGGCCTGATAAGAAGATTGCCGATGTGGAAGTTTCCTCTGTTATGAAAAAATGGAATGTTCCTTCATTTGCCG
Organism: uncultured Gammaproteobacteria bacterium; assembly: GCA_964515515.1. Taxonomy (GTDB): domain Bacteria; phylum Patescibacteriota; class Microgenomatia; order UBA10105; family UBA927; genus CAZERT01. The sequence continues at coordinate 53,368 of CAZERT010000002.1, read as the reverse complement.
CAGGGGTAGATAGAACGCATTCGGAATTGGCAGCAGGGAAACTTGGTATTTCTTTGGAGGAATTAATTACACTTTCCCTTTCCGCAATGAAGGCAAACCATGAAAAACTCGGACTGTAAGGATTGCCTTCTTATTGCAACCACAAACCCCGGAAAACTACAGGAATTTCGTGATTTTTTACGTGATATACCGGTATGGATTTGTTCCTTATCTGACGTAGGTATTACCGATAAACCGGAGGAAAATGGGAAGACGTACGAAGAAAATGCCCTCATTAAGGCACGGTTCTATATGGAACGTTCTGGGCTTGCGACAATTTCCGATGACGGTGGTTTTGAAATCGATGCACTAGGCGGGCAACCGGGAATAAAATCACACAGATGGATTCACCAGGATAGGGAAGATTCGGATGAGGAAATCATTGATTATACGATTGCCCGTATGAAGGATGTTCCAAAAGAAAACCGGACCGCAAGTCTGCGTGTGAGTGTTGTGTTTTTAACACCGGATGGGAAATTCCAATATGGACACGGGAGTGTAGATGGCATTGTCCCGGAAAAACCGGCGCCGTTTCGGCATCCTGGGTTTCCGTTCCGATCGCTCTTGTATTTACCCGAGTACCGGGTATTTTATATCGATAATGAGCTTCCAGCAGATTTAAATAGTAAGCTCAATCATAGAAAAAAAGCAGTCGAACAACTTATACCGGAAATACGGACATATTTTGCAAAAAAATACTGAAAAACTGCTATACTTACCGATGAAATGAGGTTGTATGCTAGATAGTACATTTATCCGGGAAAACCTGGACCTTTGCAAACAGGCAGCGAAAAACAAAAATAGGGTAGTTGACTGGGATGGATTTATTTCGCTTGATTCCGCCCGCAGACAGTTGATTGGGCAGTCGGAAACGCTTCGGGCACGGCGCAATATTGTGAGCAAAACGATCACGGAAGAGTCAAAAAAAGAGGGGAAGGAAATAAAGGAAAAGCTTAAAATCATTGAAGATGAGCTTCGTGATGTTGAAGAAAAACTCCAGACAATTCTTCTTACGATTCCAAACGTTCCCCATGAAAGTGTTCCTGTCGGAAAAGACGAGCATGATAATGTTGAGCTTAGGAAGTGGGGTAAGCCAACGGAATTTTCTTTCCCCCCCAAGGATCATATCGAGCTTGCCAAAAAACATGATCTTATCGATTTTGAACGGGGAGCAAAAGTGAGTGGGTTTCGGGGATATTTCCTGAAAAACGAAGCAGCTCACCTAGAGCTTGCCGTTTTGTTTTTCACCTTCTCGCATTTGATCAAAAAGGGGTATACACCGCTTATCGCCCCGGCTTTGGTGCGGGAGTTTACGTTGTTTGGCAATGGCCAATTTCCTTGGGGAAAAGATGAAGTTTACGTGCTTCCTAAAGACGACCAGTATCTGGCTGGTACCGCCGAAGTTCCTGTAACGGCATACCATAGCGGCGAAATTCTTAGTGAAAAGGACTTGCCGAAGAAATTTGTTGCATTTTCTCCCTGTTTCCGCAGGGAAGCGGGAAGTTATGGGAAAGATACGAAAGGTATCTACAGAATCCATCAGTTCAACAAAATCGAGCAGGTTATATTGGCAAAGAATGCTACGGATACATCCCTGTCACTACTTGAAGAACTCCTGGGAAATTCCGAAGAAATCCTCCAGGCACTTGGATTGCCGTACCGTGTGCTGTTGATGTGTACCGGAGATATGGGGGAACCGCAGGTGAAAAAGTATGATATCGAAACCTGGATGCCGGGGAGAAATACCTATGGGGAAACAATGTCGGATTCCTTTATGGGCGATTTCCAGTCACGGCGTTTAAATATCCGGTATCGAGCGTCAGATGGAACGGTCAAATTTGTTCACACATTAAACAATACGGCGATTGCCTCACCTCGGATTCTTATTCCGATTTTGGAAAATTACCAGCAGGAAGATGGATCCATTAGGATTCCCGATGTGCTGGTGCCCTTTATGGGAAAATCAAAAATAGGGTAAGGATAAGGCTTCATGAAGGATATTGCTTCATATTTTTGGCCGCAAACATTGGAGATTTTGCATTCTTCCTATAATCCTGATGCCAAAGTCATCCGGTATATGGGTTCTGCGCGGCTTTTGGTAAAAGGATCCATTCAGGCAGGCCCATTTATCACCAACATGCTCTTGCGTGCAATGAAGAAATTCAAAATCCTGGAAAGGAAAACTCTTTCGTCGTTTCTGATGCTTGGTCTTGGGGGTGCAACAACGCCGAAATTGCTTTTGGACAGATATCCGGATATGCACACGACAATCGTGGAAATCGATCCGGAAATAATACGGATTGCCCGGAAATATTTTGATTTGGATGTGCTCCCCCATACGAGGATTATTTGTGATGACGCCCGGACATTTGTCCGTTCCGGTCAAAGGAATGGGAAACGGTATGATCTTATCCAGATTGATCTTTACATCGGACGTGATGTTCCGGATTTTGTGCTTTCCTCTGATTTTATACGTGGTATTTCCGGGTTACTGGGTCCCACAGGGGAACTTTTTATCAATTACGATGTGGATGCAGGGTACGAGGAAAAGTGGGTAAAGCTCCATTCCTTTCTTACAATGCAGTTTCGGGATGTTTCTTATATAAAAATAGAGCATAATATTCTGTTTCACGCACGGGCGTAAAAAAGTTTCGGAGGGTCTGTTTTTTTCCGGTTAGTATGGTATGATTTCACCATGTTTTCTTTCCTAAAAAAGATACTTGATTCAAATGCCCAAGATGTTGCCCAGTACCGCTTGATTGTGGATACGATCAATGGATTGGAAGGGGAGATGCAGGCGCTCAAGGAAAAGGATTTTTCCCTCTATTCCTCCCAAATCCGCCAGAAAATCCAGGATGGGGCATCGCTTGACTCGGTGCTTCCCCAGGCATTTGCGCTTGTCCGCGAAGCCGCAGTGCGCACAATTGGCCAGCGCCATTTTGACGTACAACTTGTTGCATCAATTGCACTTCACAAAGGCAAAGTTGCCGAGCAAAAAACCGGTGAAGGGAAAACACTATCTGCCATTCCAGCTTTGTTTCTTAATGCCCTTACCGGCAGAGGTGCGCATTTGGTTACGGTCAACGATTATCTTGCCCGCCGTGACGCTGGATGGATGGGACCGGTATTTCACCTTCTTGGGCTTCGTGTTTCGGCAATCATCAGCGATCAGTCATTTCTCTACGATCCGGATTTTACCGATGAATCTGCCGGTGATTTCCGGTTAAAACATTTAAAACCGGTCACGCGTAAGGAAGCCTATGAGGCAGATGTTACGTATGGCATCAATAGTGAATTTGGATTTGATTACCTTCGGGACAATATGGTGTCGGATCAATCTCAACTTGTCCAGCGGGGGTTTCATTTTGCTGTTGTTGATGAGGTTGATTCCGTGCTTATTGATGAAGCACGTACGCCGCATATTATTTCCGCACCGGATACCGAGGCAACGCATAAATATTTTGAGTATGCAGCGCTTGTGGAGAAACTGCAGAAGACAACGGATTATGTGATTGATGAAAAATTAAAAACCGCGCACTTAAACGATCACGGTATTGCCAAAGTGGAAAAGATGCTTGGTTTGGGTAATATTTATGAAGAGGATTTTGAAACGGTGCATCATTTGGAAGCGGCACTGAAAGCAAAAACGCTTTTTATCCGTGATCGCGAGTATATCGTCAAGGATAATCAGGTTATCATTGTTGACGAATTTACCGGACGGCTTTTGATGGGGAGGCGGTTTTCTGAAGGGATTCATCAGGCGATAGAGGCAAAGGAAGGCGTTGCAATCCAACAGGAAAGTAAGACGCTTGCTACCGTTTCGCTCCAAAATTACTTCCGCATGTATGAAAAGCTTGCCGGTATGACGGGAACGGCGGCAACGGAAGCGGAAGAATTCAAAAAGATTTATAACCTTGATGTGTTGGTTATTCCAACGCACCGTCCGATGGCAAGAATTGATAATGCCGATAGTGTGTATAAAACAACGCGTGCAAAATTTACGGCGATAGCAAACGACGTGGAAGAGTGCTACAAACGTGGACAACCGGTTCTAGTCGGAACAACATCGATAGACAAAAATGAAATCCTGGGCGATTTACTCAAGCGCCGCGGGATTCCCCATAATCTGCTCAATGCAAAAAATCATTTGCGGGAAGCTCTCATCATTGCTGAAGCCGGAAAACCCGGTGCCGTAACGATTGCTACCAATATGGCAGGCCGGGGAGTGGATATTATTCTTGGTGGGTCCCAGCCGGAAGAATCAACCTTGACTAAGGGTGAATACCAAAAGGCAAAAGCGGAGTGGCAAAAAAATCACGAGAAAGTAATATCCTCCGGTGGTCTGCATGTTATCGGTTCGGAGCGCCACGAAAGTCGGCGTATTGATAATCAACTTCGAGGACGGTCGGGGCGTCAGGGGGATCCCGGGTCAAGCAGATTTTACGTATCGCTTGAAGATGATATTATGCGGCTTTTTGGCGGTGATCAGGTGTCAAAACTCATGACGATCTTTAAACTTCCCGAGGATGTGCCGCTTGAGCATCCGATGGTATCCCGTTCCATCGAACAGGCACAGACAAAAGTAGAGGGATTCCATTTTGACAGCCGGAAACATCTTGTTGAATATGATGACGTGCTTAACAAACATAGGGAAATTATTTATCGGCTTCGTCGGAAGGTTCTTGAAGGGGAGTCACAAAAAGAGCGGATTATTGAAGCGCTGAAAAAGGAAATAGACCAGATCGTGACCGTTTCTTCGCTTGAAACAGGTTCTCCCGATATTTCCAAAATCATTACGGAACTGGTGTCCATCATTCCCTTTGATCCGCGTTCTCAGCAGGATTTAACAAAACAATTGGAACAGGATCCCAGGCAAGACGGGCTTAAGTCACTGCTGGAAACATTGGTGAGAGATACCTATGAAAATAGGGAAAAACAGCTTAGTGAAGAATTGATGCGCCAAATTGAGCGTTGGGTAAGTCTTGGGATTATCGATAATCTTTGGATGGAACATCTGGAAGCAATTGATGATCTTCGTGAAGGGATCGGGCTTCGTGGATACGGACAGCGGGATCCTTTAGTGGAGTATAAAAATGAAGCATTTACCATGTTTGATCGGTTAGTCAATGCCATCGATAGCGGTATTATCCATCGAATATTTAAGGTACAGGTACAGCTTGCTCCCCAAACAAATACCCCACAAACACCGGATTTACATAAGGAAACGGAGTTAACAAAAATTGCTAAAATTGCAAGGACGAACGAATCGTCCGAAGTCATCCCACAACCGGTGCAAAAGAAGAAAACACTTGGTCGCAATGATCCATGCTGGTGTGGTAGCGGGAAGAAGTGGAAACGCTGTCATTATCCACAAATAGGATAATTTAACGTTGACATCCTGAACAGAATAGAAGAATGGAAAAAATACCATTACCCACAACTTGGGTAATCCTTCATGTAATCCCTAATTATTTAGATAACTTTACCTATTTCAGGCAAATATGGTAAAGTATATTTATGCAAACTACATCCATACGAAAAAGTATTTCAATATTTTCCATAACGCTCTATGCGATTGCGTTTTGTATTCCGTTTTTCTTTTCCGCGCAGCAACTCATCACCGGAACGATTATTAATTGTTTGCTATTTCTTTCTGCCACCCGGTTATCAAAAAGGGAGCTGCTTCCGATTGTGGCACTTCCCAGTATTGCAACACTCCTTCATGGAGTGCTTTTCGGACCACAGACAGTATTTTTATTCTATTTCCTTCCCTTTGTCTGGCTGGGAAATTATGCACTTGTCCATGTATTTGTTTCATCCGGATCAAAGCCATATTGGTTCCGTATTGCACTATCCTCGGCGGCAAAATATCTCCTGCTTCAGGCATGTGCACAGCTGTATTACAACAGTGGTATAGTGCCACCGGTATTTCTTGTATCCATGGGATACATTCAGCTCATAACTGCACTTGTTGGCGGAGCGCTTGCCTATAGTGTCGGAAAAATTATTTCCTATGAACGAAGATAAAACCCTCATAGAATTATTGGAGAAAAAGGAAAAATTGGTGGCAATGCTGGCCCCGTCGTTTCCGATCATGTTTTCTTATCCTTCCATAATCACGATGCTCAAAAAGCTTGGGTTTTCCCATGTTGTGGAAGTGGCAATTGGTGCCCAAAAAACAAATGAAGAATTGCACGCGCTGTTAAAGAAAGATCCAAACGCTCGGTTTATAACCAGTCCCTGTCCGACGGTTGTACGGATGATTAAAAAAACCATGCCGCAGTATGCAAAGTATTTTACCTATGATGTGGATTCCCCGATGGTGGCAACGGCAAAAATCGTGAGGGAAAAATATCCCGGGTACAGACCGGTTTTTATCGGGCCGTGTGTCATGAAAAAATTGGAAGCTATAGAAGACGTTCCGGAACTAGAGATATTAGTTCTGACGTTTATTGAACTTCAATCATTATTTGATCATTTCAATATACAACATGAGGAAAATTCCACTGATGAATTTGATCTGACTGATCCGGATATGACGCTGATGTATCCATTGGATGGGGGATTGTCCCATAGTAGCGGATTAACCGATCAGTTGGCATCCACGGAAGAAGTTAAGATTGTTTCCTGTAAGGATAACATTGAAGCCATTAAGGAGTTTGATGCAAATCCAAAAATCAGATTATTGGATATCCTCAATTGTCCGGGCGGATGCATCAGCGGTCCTGGATTAAAAAGTACGCTCTCTGAGCAGGAGAGGAAACAAAAAATTCTTGATTATTACAAAGCGCGTACGAAAAAATTATAACTCGGTTACCATTTACCACGTTTTTCCTCTGGAAGAGTATCCGCTAGATTGTGCACAAGTGTCGTAAAAATTGGTTCATCATCTCTGTTTTGCTGAATATATGGTTCCCCGACTTGAATACAATATTGCCTTCCAATATTTATACCCCGGTTCATATTTCCGTAAATTCCGAATGGTTGGTAGAGTGTTGGTTGGAATAACTTTCCTACAAGAGAAATACCACCCTTTTCCATTTCATTATTAAGTATTCCATTGATTAAACTTCTGGTTCCCTCCATAAAAATTATCACTCCAACACGTTGCTTTTTTTTCGATAATTCCTGCATGCGTCTTTTAAATGCAATATTTACATCATATGCTAATTTTGGGGAAATTTCGGGATAATCAGGGTTTCCTATTTGGTATGTTTGAACAACCCTGATTGGTTCAATTCCGTAATGCGCTTGTGCTATATCCGTCATGAGTTTAAATGGACGGTTTTTGGGATCTTTTTCATCTGTATGACTGTATGATACAAGAATAACCCAGTGGCGCATCCTATCGGGGTCAAGCGAAAGAATAACAGGTACAGCATGCACAGGGTCGTTATATGAAGGATGATTTGCGTACGCTACTACGTTCATGTCACAATTTTCCTGTAGTATTTTTCTAGTTTTATCCAAGCGACTCAAACTTTCATGAGGGATTTCGGCCTTGTTAATAAGTCGTGCAAGATTAGCTAATTGTAATACTTCAGGAAATCTGGTTGATGGGAATAACTCATGATGAACCATAGTGTCTATGATATTGATGAATGAATCAATTTTAGCGTGATTATACATGAAAGTATCTATTAAGCGGTATAATTGGAGGACATGAGAAATATTTTCCGTATTTTTTCCTTTACGCACAACTTCTGGAAGTGGTATACGTTTATGGGGATAGCAGTCGTAATTTCCTCCGTAACATCTATTCTGCACCCTTTTATCTTAAAGCAGATTGTGGATCGCATAGTCGCAAGAACTTCAGGAGTGGGAAATGATCTGCATGGAATTATTGTTTTCCTTACCCTTTTTTTTCTTTTGGATGTCTTTGCGACGATTTTCAATTCATTTAGCGGGTGGATAGGGGATAACCTTGCGGCAAAACTCCAGTCATATCTCACACGAAAATTTTACCAACACGTATTATCGTTGGATGTTGGGTATTTTGATAACCGGGTTGTCGGCAATATTGTGAATAAAATGTATCGGGGAATTGAAAGCATTTCCAACTTTATTCAGAATTCAGTGAATAATTTTCTGCCCTTTTTTCTTTCCGCAACGATTACCATCATTATCCTGGCATTTTATTCTCCTGTGATTGCCATACTTCTTGCGCTTCTTTTTCCTGCCTATATTCTTATCTCTCATGAGTCAACGGTCCGGTGGGGAAAAATCGAAAATGAAAAGAATGCGATTATCGATGTTTCCCAGGGGAGGGTTTTTGAAAGTCTGTCGGGAATCCGTGTGGTCAAGTCGTTTTTAGCACAGAATCTGGAACTTCAATCGTATACGAAGAAACGCACTACCGTAGAAAATCTTACCGTATCTCAATCAAAGATGTGGCACGGATATGATTTTTTACGGCGTGCCGCATTAAATGTAATATTATTTTGTATTCTTTCCTACATCGTCTACTTTACCTTTACTGGCAGATATACGATTGGGGAAATGACGCTTCTGATTCAGCTGGTAAACCAGGCGCGGTTTCCGCTTTTTGCCATGTCGTTTATCTTGGGGCAGATCCAGAGGGCAGATGCGGGGTCAAAGGATTTTTTTGATATTCTTGTCACAAAAAGTACCATTATGGAATCTTCATCAGCACGTCACTTCATCATTCCTCCGGTACGTGATACGAGTGTTCCGATGGTATCATTTAACAATATTTCTTTTTCCTATGAAAAGGAAAAAACCGTTCTCCACGATATATCTTTTTCTATAGAAAAGGGAAAAACATTAGCCCTTGTCGGCGAATCCGGGCAGGGGAAGTCAACAATCGTGAATTTGCTCCTTCGGTTTTATGATCCAAAATCCGGAAGCATTACTCTTGCAGGGAAAGACATTGCAAAAATTACCCAAGAATCTCTTCGGAGCGCTATTGCCGTAGTATTTCAGGATTCATTATTGTTTTCCGGAACAATTAGGGAAAATATTTCCTATGGATCGTTGAAATCATCGGAAAAAGATATTGTTCGTGTTGCCAAGGCTGCAAATGCGTATGAGTTTATCTGTGAGTTTCCGGATGGCCTTGATACGGTAATCGGTGAGCGGGGTATGAAGCTTTCAGGAGGCCAGAAACAACGGATTGCAATCGCTCGGGCAATGTTAAAGGATGCACCGATTATTATTCTGGATGAAGCAACATCATCCCTGGATAGTAG
>CAZERT010000002.1:18983-44020 GCA_964515515.1 uncultured Gammaproteobacteria bacterium | reverse complement strand
TAAAGGATGCACCGATTATTATTCTGGATGAAGCAACATCATCCCTGGATAGTAGGGCGGAAATTCTCGTCCAGCAGGGATTGGAACGGTTAATGAAGAATAGGACATCAATCATTATTGCCCACAGACTCTCAACAATTGCTGATGCAGACGCAGTGTTGGTGTTTGCAAACGGGACAATTGCCCAATATGGGAAACCATCGGACTTGCTCAAAGACAAAACGGGATACTATGCTCAAATGGTAAATCTGCAACAGACGCTTCTCACTGCAACTCCGGAAGAACGGATGCAAGCGCTTTCCAAATTCGATATTATCGGGTAATGAGGTTTTTTGATAACGCCGTTCGGACAAATTGTGCTCTATGGTGGGGTGTTATTCCGTTTTGTCTTATTGCATCAATATGAGCTCTTGTTCCATATCCCGCATTTCTTTCCCAACCATAGTGTGGATACCGGAGGGAAAGACGTCTCATCATTTTATCGCGGATAACTTTTGCGCAAATTCCGGCAAGAATGACTTCCAGTATTGTTGCATCCGCATCAACAATACTTTGGATATTTTTTGATTTATTTCGTATTCCAATACGGAGATTTCCGTCGATAATATACTGCTCAGCCGGTATTGTTCGGATAAGACGACGGAAAATTTCCTTATTTGCCCAACCGATTCCATTACGATTAATGCTTCTTGCTGAAATTGATGCCGAAATGAGGTATGCGCGTGAGTTGGTAAGTACTTGGAAAATCTTATCCCGTTGGATGGAAGTGAGGAGTTTCCCGTCCCGAATTTTTACACCACAGAGTGTTTCTAATATAGAGCTGGATGTATACAGGATTACACCGCAACCGACGATCGGTCCGGCAAGTGGTCCTCGTCCTGCTTCATCAAGACCGCAACATATCATATGGGTTATTGTGCATTAAGTTTTTTTGCAAGGTCTTCCTGTTGGGAAAAAAGGATTTGGTCTTGCGTGATAAAAGAGCGTTCTTCGTTGGTGAGCCATTGGTTTTTTTCCATACGGGTAATAATTGCCTGAATATGCGATATTCTTTGGGAAATAATTTCATTGATCCGGTCAACATCACCGCGGTTTTTATCATAAAATCCACCGGAGTTTTTCAGTGCATTCCAACCGGGAGATATATCGGTAAGATTTTCTAATACTTTTTTCCACCCGTTGATGTCGTTTTGGGAATAATTGGGAGGAATATATCCGGCATAATGTTCAATGATGATGCGGGTGGGACAATTATTAATCATGCCATCAACCTGAGCGACACCGAAATCATCAAAATCACCATCAAGCGCAAATTTTTTCGTTTGGGAAAATTCAAACATTGCCTCCAGAAGTTCTTCTGTATCGTAATATCCCTGATGGATCCATTCACCCCAAGTTATATTGGAATATCCAACGTCGGAAAATGATTTTTGTATTGTATATCCGCTGCGTGTTGCATCAAAGGAAAAATCGTTGGTTTGAAGAACCACTTCCCCGCGTTTTTTTGCCGACGCAGCGAGTTTCGGTTCATTTTTTAAGGGGGATACTCCCGCGTCTTTACGGTATTGATTAATCCGCGCCAGCACTTTTTCTGGATCTATGGAGAGTTTTGCATTTGGTGAAAAATCGTGTGCGGTATTGCGCCAATATGTATCGTAGAGTCCTTTTTGCTTGGCAAGTGGAATAACATACGTAATATCCGTTTCATCTACAAGACCGATGTCATGCCTGCTGTCACTGCTTGCTTTTCTGTTGTCACCCATCAGGAAAAATTTTCCCGGTGGAATGGTCATTTGTGTGCAATCGGGAAGGAAGGTGCCGCCGAACGTTGATTGCGGTTTTGCGGTGTATGGTTCTTTTTGGGGAACGGAATTTATGTAGACAATACCATCTCGCAGTTGGATCGTATCGCCGGGAAGTGCGATGATGCGCTTGACGATACCGGATTTTTCGCCGTATAGTTTTTCTCCGATTCGTTCGATCGTATTATTTTGTGCAACAACAATATCCCCGCGCGAAAGCGTTTTTCCCAGATACCGTTTTGATTGCAGAATTATTCCGCCGGGATAGGGGTACATGGGAGGAACGCTGACGACTTCATTTGCAAGTTGCTTTTTATCTGACCCATGGCCTTTCGGAAATGTAGGATACATGGACCCGGTACCGGAAATTTTTATGGTCTGAGGAACATATCCAAGGGTAAATGCAACAAAGTATACGCTTGTACCATAGACGAAAGAATATGGGAGAGTAATAAGGAAAAAACTACACAGCATGTAAAATGCGAAGGAAAGAAGGTTTTTTGTTCCTTTCTTTTTCCATCTGGTGTCGGTAAAAAACCATATCGGTAAAAAAACTGGCAAGAAGGGAACGAGAATAAGAAGGATGACAATATGGGAAATAAAGCGAGTAATAGTTCGAATGCTTTTCATGGAAGTGGATGCATGATGTTTAAATATAGATAACTATTGATATTTAATAGTATCCTTTGCTACTATCAGTATATATGAATACACAAAAGTTTTTTATCGTATCAATTGCCATTCTCGCTATCGGTGCAGGAGCATGGATGATCTTTTCCAAAAATACGCCTTCTTCTCCCGCGACACAAAAAGACATGACAAGCCAAATGCAGGAAATTCCAACAAAACCAGCCAGTCAAGCTAGTAATACACCAACATATTCGATGGTTGATGTTGTAAAGCATGCAACAAAAGATGATTGTTGGATGGTCATGGATTCCGTTGTGTATGACATGACCTCATACAAAACACACCCGGGGGGTGATGGCATTTGGAATGGATGCGGAAAAGACGCAACGGCACTTTTTGAAACCCGTCCGGATGGTTCATCCCATTCGGATAAAGCGCGGATAAAAAGGGAAGAATACGCAATTGGTGTCCTTGTGCAGGAATAGTTATTCGTATCGGATAGCTTCAATTGGTGAGAGGTCAGCTGCTTTTTTTGCAGGAAATACACCAAACACTATTCCAACCAGTGATGACACGCCAAGGGATATGGCTATTGACGTTGTGTCGATATAGGCCGGAAAGAAATTCTGTATGATAAGAACAACAAGGAAGGAAAAGCCAAGTCCTAAAAGCCCGCCGATAATTGAAAGCACAACAGATTCCGAAAGAAACTGAAGGAGGATATCTTTTTTTGTTGCACCGATTGCGCGGCGAACACCGATTTCCTTTGTCCGTTCCGAAACGGATACGTACATAATATTCATAATCCCAACCCCACCAACGATTAAAGAAACCGCACCGATTGCAATAAGGACACTATTAAGCATGGAAAAAATGCTTGTCACCGTATTGAGGATTTCCGTCTGTTCCACAACGGAGAAGTCATCTTCTTTATAGCGTTTGAGCATTGTCTGCGATGTTTGTTGTTTTACCTGCGGGATGATGTCTTCAGATTGTGTCTCGATAAATATTGAAAGGAATTTTTTTTCGGGATTAAGGACATAGGCGGTCTTGTACGGCATATACACAAAGGAATCCGTGTCTGGGCCACCCCCAAATCCTCCGCCTTTGGAAGCAAGCACTCCGATTATCCTGTACCCGATATTTTCTATTTTTACGGATTTTCCGACGGCAGTATCTTCCGTTTCAAATAACTTTCGGGCAATTTTTGGACCTAACACGATGCTTTTGAGCCGTTTATCGACGTCATTTTTCGTAAATACCTGTCCATATTCCGGCTCCAGGTTTCTTAACGGAAAAAAGTCATGGGATACTGCATACAGGGAGGTTGTTTCCGTAACCTGTTGGGCTGTAATCGTTACTGTTCTGGTATAGGCACCCACAACCCGTTTTGCCCCATCGATTTTTTTTAGTGCCACAATATCCTTATCATCGAATTTTGGACCACTTGCGGCACCACCACCACCGCTAAATCCTCCGGTTCTGTTGAGTACTTGTCCGGGGAAAATATACATTACATTTGTCCCCAGGCTTTCGAATTGTTGTTTGATGTAGGCTTTCAGTCCTAACCCGAATGCGATTAAAAGGACGACAGATGCCACACCGATAAGGATTCCCAGCGAAGTAAGCATCGTCCTGACTTTGTTGCGAAGCAAGTCTGCGATTGCCGATTTCAGGATAAAAGAAAAATAATTCATGCAAGTGCTCCATCTACAATTTTTATTTTCCGTTTTGCCCTCTGTGCGATATCCATATCATGCGTGACAATGACGACTGTTTTTTTGTCTTTGCTATGGAGTTCTTCCAAAAGGGAAAGGATAGCCAAGCCGCTTTTTGTGTCCAAATTACCGGTCGGTTCATCTGCTAAGATCAGCTGCGGATCCATTACGAGAGCTCGTGCTATGGCAACTCGCTGTTGTTGGCCACCGGAAATTTTATTGGGATATGAAAGGGCTTTGGAAGCGATACCGAATCGTTCCAGAAGATCCATGGATTTTTTCCGTGCGAGCGCTTCATTTTTTCTGCTGTATACGCTTGGGAGCATGACATTTTCCAGGATGGTAAGTTTTGGAATCAGGTTGAATTGTTGAAATACGAATCCGACGAATTCATTCCGAAGATGGGATAATTGGGAATCGGATAGCCGTTCGATTTGCGTATCATTGACGGAAATTATTCCCCGTGACGGTTGGTCAAGAAGTCCAACAAGATGCATGAGGGTTGATTTGCCGCTTCCTGATGGGCCTGTTATGGAACAGTATTCACCGCTTTTTATGCTTATGGTTATGTCTTTAAGAGCAGTAAAGACAATTTCATTGTCAATGCGATATTCTTTCCAAACGTGTGAAAGCTTAATCATAGATCACATCACCATCAGTAAGACCGGAAGTGATTTGTATTTCGGTATCTGATTCTTCTCCTATGGTTATATCCTGTCGTTTGATTCCGGATTTGGTTTTTTTCATGACGTATTTTGTATCACCGTCGGATTTGAGGAATTCAGCCGGAATTGCAATTGTATTTTGTATTTCCTTGGTAACAAACAGTGCATCGCCGGTCATTCCGAGGCGAAGCGTATCGTAAAATTTTGATTTCGGGATGGTAATCTTTACTTCATAGACGGTTCCAGATTCACCCGCTTTTGGCGTATAGGCAATACTGGAAACAGTGCCGGTAATTGTTTTATCGGGGTATGGGTCAAGGGTAAGCGTTGCCTTCATACCGGGAGTAATCGACGTAACTTCCGTTTGGTCCGCAAGGACAGATAAATATAGCGTTTCGGGATTAACGATATCAAACCCTGCTTGAGCAGGCGTAATATTAACGCCGGGATTTGGAGAATCGATTGCCGTGACGATTCCATCTATGGGGGTCGTCAGGGTTGCATATTGCAGGGAGATATCTTGCAGCTCCACATCAAGGACACTGGAGTTTAAATCAAACTGGGCTTTTTCAAATGTCCTGTCTGCGCTTTGTCGTTGGATTTGGGAAAGTCCCCAATAGGGTGGCTGTTGATAACTATCTTTGCTTGTTTCAAAATCCCATCGTGTTTTGGAGTAGCTCAAGAGGTATTTTTCCAGCCTTTTTTTGAGTTCCCTTGTATCAAGGGATGCGATTGCTTGGTATTTTTTTACCCTGTCGCCGGTTTTTACCCCTACCCATGAAAGCATTCCCGATGATTGGAACCGTAGCGTTACTTTTTCACGCGCATCAATTTCACCGGATAGGGAGAGGGTTTTTTGTAGGGATTTTTTTCCAATAACGTATTCCTTTTGTTTATTTGTGGAATTTTCTGCAGATGCACGTTTCCAGGAGAAAAAAAAGATTCCTCCACCAACAATGGCGGCAATAAGGATACCGAAAATAAGGAATTTTTTGGATAATAATTGTTTCATAGCCAGAATAGATAAGTATATCTTTTTTGACCCCAAAATGAAAGAACATCATACCCCGAGAGAATACCCCCCGGGGTATGAAATCGGATTGCTTCGTTTATGACTTTACCGTAATTTTTTTTGGTTGAGATTTTGGCGATTTTGTAAAGGTAATTGTCATAATGCCGTTTTTGCATGAAGCCTGCGGCTCTTTTGATTCATCTATGTCACCCGGAACGCCAACCCGGTAGGAAAACATGGAGGTTGCTTTCCGGTAGAATTTTTTCTTGGATTCTTCCTCTTTCGTTTCTCCTTTGATCCAGACAATACCCTTATCAACTGTTACTTCAATATCTTTGGGATCAACTCCCGGCAGTGCAGCCTGCACAAATACAGAGTGTTCGTCTTCTGCAATGGTAAGACCACCTGTTGGTGAGGGAGTTGCAAAATCATCCTCTTCATCAAAGATGGAATACGGCCTGAGAGTGGGAACACGAAAGAAAGAACTTGGAACAAGATCAATAGCCATACTGTTTCACCTCCTCCAAAAATATGTACATCCAGTACTAGCACTCTTATATCATGACTGCTAATTGTTGTCAATATGTTGACATTCTTCTATATATCCGATACAACATTCTATACTATGAAAAAGCAAACACGACCATCGAGGGTACGGACCTCACAACATAAAATTCCTGCGCAAAAGGATACTGTCATACAAGAAACGGAAATGGCAAAACCTCATATTCCTGAAGTGAAGTTTTCCGCAAAGAAGGCATTTATTGCGGCAGGAATCCTGGTTTTACTCATTGTCGGTGGGTTGTTTAAGCGAAATCGCGATCAGATGGTACAGCTAAAAACAACAGTGATTCCCCAGGCAATTGAAAAAATTACCGGCGGCAGCATGAAAGTAAAAACAATCGATAAAGTTACGGAGCAAAGTGGTGTCGTAAGTTTTGATATCGTCTTTGACGCAAATGGTCAGGAACAACGGTATACGTCATATATCACAAAAGACGGCAAAATATTTTTTACGGCAGGAACAGTTCTTGCTGATGTGAAAGCAACTACAGCCGGTGGTCAGGAAACACCAAAAATGACCTGTGCAGATCTTAAGAAAGCAGATGATACAAAGATTACGGCATTTGTCGTTTCGCAATGTCCGTTTGGTCTTCAGATGCAGCGGGTTGTCGCAAAAGCTATAGAGGAACAACCCTTGTTGGCAAAAAATGTTGATATCAAATATATCGGCAGTGTTGAAAACGGGAAAATTACCGCGATGCATGGCGATGAAGAAGCACAGGAAAACCTTCGTCAGATCTGTATTCGTGATGAACAACCCACATTGTATTGGCCATATGTTTCCTGTTACATGAAAGCGGGAAAAACGGATGAATGTATCGCCCAAACAGGTGTTGATAACACCAAGTTAACGGCATGCACAACCGATGCAGCTCGTGGGCTTGCATATGCACAGAAGGATTTTGATATTGCAAATAAATACAATATCAGCGCATCTCCCACGATGCTTGGCAATGACGGACAAATTGTGTCGGAATTTGATTTTGGGGGTCGGACAGCAGATGCGATCAAACAACTGGTCTGCTGCAGCTCCAAGACACAGGGGGAATATTGCAAAACGGATCTTTCCAAGGATTCGGTAGCATCCTCATTTTCCGAAACCGGAGCGGGGGATGGCTCAAGTGCAGCTGCCAATTGCAATTAACACCAGAAGAACGCAGTAGTTAAAACGGAAGCTCCTCAAGACGACTCTTGGGGAGTTTTTCGTTCAGGTGGGAATATGCAGCGTTTGTCACAATTCTTCCCCGAGGAGTGCGTTTGAGCATACCTGTCTGCATGAGGTATGGTTCCAGTACATCCTCTATTGTCCCTATATCCTCTGAAAGTGCTGCGGCAAGCGTTTCAATTCCAACAGGTCCTCCTTGATACATACTGATAATGGTTGTGAGAATACGCCGGTCAGATGCATCAAGACCCAAATCATCAATATTCATAATAGAGAGGGACCGTTTGGCAATATCTTGGGTAATGATCCCTGACCCTTCAACCTGAGCAACATCACGTGCCCGCTTCAGGAGTCGAAGTGCGATTCTGGGAGTGCCCCTACTGCGGATAGATAGTTCGTGTACTGCCTCAGGGGTAATATCAACGGAGAGTGTTTTTGCTGCATGGGTAATGATTTCGCGTAACTCAACCGGTGTGTAATAGGTAAGTCGTTCGATAACCCCAAATCGGTCACGCATTGGGGAAGAAAGGAGTCCGACACGGGTTGTGGCACCGATTATCGTAATGGGGGGAAGATCAAGGCGTAAGGTACGTGCGGATGGTCCTTTGCCGATGACGATATCAAGGGCAAAATCCTCCATGGCAGGATAGAGCGTTTCTTCGACAACAGCATTGAGACGGTGGATTTCATCGATAAAGAGAATATCTTTGGGTTGCATATTTGTTAGTATTGATGCAAGGTCACCTGCGCGTTCGATTGCCGGTCCGCTTGTTATGCGGACATTGACACCCATTTCTGTTCCAATAAGGTGGGCTAAAGTTGTTTTTCCAAGACCCGGTGGACCATATAGCAAAATATGTTCAACCGCTTCATCACGTTTCTTTGCCGCTTGGATGGCAATGGAAACCGAGCGTTTGACTGCGGGTTGTCCGAAAAATTCCTTCCAAGATTTAGCCCGCAGTGAGGAAATAAGACGTTCCTCTTCAACAGGTACCGTTTCCGTGATGCTTTTGTCAACCGTTGGCAGAGGTGATTGTTTTTTTGTCATAGACTATTTTGCCAATAATTTTAGTCCTGTTTTAATTCGCTGTTCAATTGATGAATCTCGGGATATTTTGGGTATGACTTTTTCGATTTCCCGCCTGTTAAATCCCATGGTGAGGAGCGCTTCGATCACTTCATCATCCTGGGGCGTGAGCATAAGAATAGAGTCCTGTTCAATAGAACCGATTTTTGACTGAAGCTCAATGATGATTTTTTTCGCATTTTTTTGTCCAAGCCTGGGAACGGAAAGAAACGGAGTAATGTCTGATGACCGGATAGCCGAAAGAATGATATCCGTTCCTTTGTCGATGACGGATAATGCGGTTTTTGGACCGACACCGCCAACGGTTAAGAGCAGTTCAAAAAGTCGTTTTTCCGCAATTGTTTGGAATCCGAATAATTCAAACGCGTCATCACGGACATGCGTATGAATAAACAGTTCAATGGAATCGCCTTCCGTAAGGGTTACCTGGTAGGAGGGCGGGGTATACACGGCATATCCGACCTGCCCTGCCCATACGGTAATGGGGGATTGTGTGTGATTGGCAATTGTTCCCTTGAGTGCTGCAATCATGCTCCAACCCCTTTCATTTTTCTGGAAAATGCATGCGTTAGGGCGATGGCAAGTGCATCGGCAACATCATCGGGTTGGGGAATTTCCGGAAGACGGAGAATATTTTTTACCATATATTGCACCTGTTTTTTGTCTGCCGATCCTATTCCGCATACCGTGCGTTTAACCGTCAGTGGTGAATAGGATACCACAGATAGGTTTTGCTGTGCGCAGGATAATAGTAATACCCCTCGGGCCTCCCCGACAGCGATTGCAGTTTTTGCGTTTGTCTGGAAATAGAGTTCTTCGATGCTTGCACAATCGGGTTTATATTTGGATAAAAGTGAAAGAAGTGCGGTATGGATGGTTAAAAGACGCTTCTCTATAGCCATGGTTTTTGGCGTTTCAATTAATCCGTATGCGCGGGTTTTTATGGAGGAACCGTTTTCTTCAAGAACTCCCCATCCGCATCGGGCGGTTCCCGGGTCAAAACCGATAATTCTCATACCTCTGGTTATAGCAAACCTTCGTGTTTTTCGCCAATGCTTTTTGTATTACTATCATCTGGTTTATACTAGAATGAAGAAAGAAGACTCTTTTTATATGATATTTCGGTTTTTTGCAACAGTTTTATTGGTGGGTATCTTGTCTATCGGGGCAAGTGTAGTTTGGCCATATGTTACCTCTTCCCCCCGTCCGGATGTGCTTGGGAATATTTATTCGGCGGTCGGCAATGCACCTATTATTACCCAAACGGAAGGTGTTGTGTCCTCACTTATTCCGCCGCAGACAAAAGATAACCTCGGATCCGTTGCTGGTGCCGCAGCTTCCGCTTTGGTAGAATCGGTTGGGGAAAGCGCAAAAGATGCGGCCATTAATAAGGCGCTGGATGAAGTCCTCAAACAATGGGACGCCCTTCCTCAGGATAAAAAGAACCGTATTCAGGAAAAAATCTGCCGCTGAGGGATTTATCAATTTCTTATGGAACAAACAATACAAGAGCGCGCAAGTGCAATCGTTGTGAAATTGGATAAGGATGAAAAGCATAGAACCATGCGGGAATTGGAAGCCCAATCCATGAAAGAGGGATTCTGGAATGATCCAAAAAATGCAGCAGTGGTCATGAAAAAGATCGCATCGCTCCAGAAGGAAATTGAAGACATTGAAATGCTGGAGTTGTTAATTACCGATGGGACAGAGGAAGAATTACAACGTGAAGTAAAACGAATGGAATTTGCCCTCTATCTTTCAGGTCCGTACGATAAAAATGATGCGATTTTTTCCCTTCATGCAGGCCAGGGTGGGACGGAAGCCATGGATTGGACTGACATGCTTTACCGGATGTATTCCCGTTACTGCGAACGCAAAGGCTGGGAAGCCCAGGAGGTTGATTATACTCCCGGTGATGAAGCAGGGATTAAAAGTATAACCATACAGGTGACGGGTAGATATGCCTACGGATTTTTAAAAGCGGAAGTTGGGGTCCATCGGCTTGTCCGTCAATCGCCGTTTAATGCAGATAATTTGCGTCAAACATCGTTTTCTATGCTGGAGGTTTTACCGGTTATTGAAGATACGGGTGGAACTGTTATCCGGGATGAAGACCTGGAATGGGATTTTTATCGCTCAGGTGGTAAGGGCGGGCAAAATGTGAATAAAGTATCCTCTGCGGTACGTCTTCGGCATACCCCATCGGGAATTGTTGTCCAATGTCAGGCGGAACGTGATCAATTTCAGAATCGTCAAGTTGCCCTCTCGATGCTCCGGGCAAAATTATGGGCAATGGAAGAGGAAGAACGTTTAAAGGAAGTATCCCGTCAAAAAGGCGAATATAAAACCCCTGGATGGGGAAATCAGATTCGGTCATATGTCTTGCACCCCTATCATATGGTAAAAGACCTTCGGACGCAGTATGAAACAGGCAATACCCAGCGGGTGTTGGATGGCGATATTGAGGATTTCATAATGGAATACTTGAAAAAAATATCATAAAGCTGTCATAATGGCACCACGTATGCAAAAAATCGATCCGAATAAAACACAACCCCGTACAAAAAAAGTCATATCCATAACACCCATTGTTGTTGGTGTGTATATAGTCCTTATCGGTTTGGGCGTTGGAACGGGGTATTTATTAAGTACGCCCAAGGCAACAAATCAAACACCCGGACAAACAGCAGTGACAACAGAGGGTGGAAAAACCGTCTATGGATCAAGCGATACGAAAACGTTTTCCGATAGTGCGATTGGGGTTATCCAAAAAGACGGTATCGATGGGGAAGGAACCCATTCACTTATCAGGGACGGCGGGCCGAGCCAAACAGCGTGTCTTGTTTCTTCTGTAATGGATCTATCCCAATTTATCGGGAAAAAGGTGAAAGTCTGGGGAAAAACCAATGCAGCTCAAGTGTGTCCATGGTTTATGGATGTAGGTCGGGTGGAATTACAATAAGGCATGATTTGTTTTGATCACGTTACCAAACAGTTTAGCGGTATAGCTCATCCTGCCCTGGAAGACGTTACTGTCGAAATAGGGGACGGACAATTTGTGTTCCTTATCGGTCCATCGGGAGCGGGAAAAAGCACATTTCTTCGTTGTATCCTTCGTGATGTTATTCCTACAAGTGGCGTAGTGACGGTTAATGATTGGAATACCGCAAAAATTCCATCCGGAAAAATCCATATATTCCGACGTCAAATAGGGATGGTGTTTCAGGATTTTAAATTGCTTACGGATCGGACTGTCGAGGAAAATATTGCCCTCAGTGTGGAAATCCTTGGTAAACCGAAAACGGAAATCATCTCCCGGGTGCAGGAAGTATTAAATCTTGTGGATCTTTCCGATAAGGCAAAGCACTTTCCACTGCAACTTTCCGCAGGAGAACTCCAGCGTATTTCCATAGCCCGTGCCATTGCAGGTGGCCCTGCCATTTTGCTTGCGGATGAACCAACCGGAAATCTTGATCCCGAAACAGGTTGGGGAATTATGGAAATTTTAAAGGAAATCAATGCCATGGGGACAACCATCATCATGGCAACCCACAATGATAGCTTCGTCAATCAGATGAAAAAACGCACGATTACCATAAAAGATGGGAAAGTCCACAGGGATGAGGAAAAGGGGAAATACTACATGGTGAAACACGAGCGGAAAGCGCATGATCCCGAAAAACACGGCAATCATAAAAAAGAGGAGGATACCGATCATGGCCGCAATTAATTCGCCTTGGGCACATATCAGAAGAACACCGTATCAGTCGCTTGCCGCAATCCTGACGATGTTTTTGACTTTTTTGCTGGCAGGTATTGTCGGTATTTCGTCTTTTGCTTCCCATATGATTCTTGTTTATTTTGAGGGAAAACCGCAGTTGACGGTATTTTTTATGGAAAAAGCGGGAAAACCGGAAGCGGATGCGTTGGTAGAGGTATTGGATGAAACGGAAAAGGTTGCATCGACAAAGTTCGTTTCCAAAGAAGAAGCCCTTGCCATATACCGTGAGCAAAACAAAAAGGATCCACTTTTATTGGAAATGGTAAATTCTGATGTTCTTCCCGCGTCACTGGAAGTAACGGCAAAAGATCCTTCATTTTTGAAGGATCTCGAACCGATCATCAAGGGTGCTCAAGGTGTCGAAGAGGTGGTGTTTCAGCGTGATGTCGTTGATGCGCTGATTAAATGGACGAATGCCATCCGAATCATTGGTATGGTATTTGCACTCTTGTTGGCGTTTGATTCGCTTCTAATTCTTATGACCGTCATCGGCATGAAAATAGCGCTTCGTAAGGACGAGCTAGAGATTTTGCGCCTGATCGGCGCATCGCCATGGTATATCAAACGACCATTTGTATTGGAGGGTGCACTCTATGGGTGGATTGGATCATTCGTTGCATGGTTGGTCGTTATGGGGGGAATATTGTGGGGAAGAATCGCCCTTTTGTCTTTCCTTGGGGTCATACCGTCAATATCGGCACTCCTGTCATCGCCTACAGGGCAACCATTTCTTGTGTTTGCCGCAGCGTTTTTTGTATCTATGGTCGTAAGCGGTGCAGTGCTTGGTTCAATCGGAAGCCTGATTGCTTCCGGACGGTATGTCCGTTCATAAAAACGGATATACGCATGAAACAATTCATTTTTTTTATTATCGCTTGTTTGGTATTTTGTACCGCCACACCTTCCGTATCTGCACAAAGTGCTTCAGCGGTTGATGATAAAATCCGTCAGCTTCAGGAAAAAATCGGGCAACTGGAGAATCAGGAAGGATCCCTCTCTAAGGAGATCGGAATATTAAACAATTCAATTGAATTGACAAATCTCCAAATTTCGGCAAAAAAGGGGACCATAGCAAAGCTGGAAGTGGAAATCCAGGAAATCACCCAACAAATTGAGCGGATAGAAGAAAACCTTCGTATTCAAATATCCCACTATCAAATACGGATTCCCTATACCTATAAAAGTCAGGTGACACCGCAATTTGGGGTATTGTTGCTTACGGATAATATTGAAAGCGCAATATATAAGGCACAGTTTTTTTCCCGGATGCAGAAAATCAGTTCGCAAAACCTTATTGCGCTGAAAAAAACACAAAATGGATTTGCACAGCAGAAAGATCTTCGGGAATCAAAAAAAACTCAGCAGGAAAGTTTGAAAAATGAACTTGTTGCAGATTACCTCAAACTTGATTCACAAAAAAAGCAAAAACAACAGATGCTTACGGATACGAAAAACAGTGAAGCAGTCTACAGAACCCTGCTTGCGCAAGCCATGGCAGAAAGGCAAGCAATTGAAAAAGCGATCATAAATTCAACTCAAGTCGGCCCGGTCAAAAAAGGCGATCCGATTGCGCTTTTTGGAAACAGTGGGTATCCGGGTTGTTCAACGGGACCACATCTTCATTTTGAGGTTCGTCAAAGTGGGTCATGGGTGAATGCGGAATCATATCTATCAGGGCGTGATGTTTCGGATGATCAAAATGGTGGAACAAGTCATATTGGAAGTGGTTCGTGGGACTGGCCGCTTGAGGGGGACATTGTCGTGACACAGCGGTACGGAAAAACACCGTATTCCTGGCGGTATGCATATAGTGGCGGAATTCATACGGGTATAGACATGGTGAGTAATACATCTACGGTTATTCGTGCACCGGCTGATGGCACACTGTATAGCTCAAGCGAATCATGCGGTAGCGGAAGTATCATAAAGATTAAATATATTGAGCATGGAAACGGGATTACAAGCTTCTATCTTCACGTACAATAATATTTATATTAAACTACATTTATGCCTGCCCCACGGGTTTTGTCGTGCATTTGTATGGTGGTGGTATGGTTGACCTCCACTACGGCTGTCTACGCAGCCCGATCCGTTGTCATATCGCTTGATAAAGACAGTATAAATGGTGAGGATGAAGTTAGGGTGAGCGCATCCTTTTCCGGTTTTCTTTCCGACGAAACGATAAAAATCAAAGGCGCGTTTTTTGCTGATGGGTCTTCCAACTACTTCGGATATACGAAAAATGGAGATGTATGGATCAAATGCGGAGACGCAACGGCAAATCAAATGGAGGTACATCTTTCCCAGTGGAGCAATGAACTTATTCTCCGTTCGGACTTTGGCGATAGCGGGTTTGGCGGGGAAGGGGAGTATAGGGTGAAAGTCGGGTACTATATAAAATCATCAAGTGGTTCGTACGGTTCTGTGTCATGGTCAAATGCTTTGCCAATAATTATTAATGTGCCCGATCCTACGCCCACATCCATCCCAACCAATACGCCCCAACCGACTCCCACCAAAACGCCAACACCTTCCCAAGAACCCACATCGCCTCCACCAACACAAGTTCCTACTAACACCCAAGTTCAGTCCATACCCATATCTTCCCCGACACTTTCTTCGACAGGAATTCGTAACATTCCACTTAATGCTCCCACGTCATCCCAAAGTGCGTATTTGGAGGTTCTTGGAATTACAGCAAAATCACCCTTAATGGATGTTCGTAATCAGCCTGTGGCAAGTAATTCGTCTACGGAAAAACTGCGTATGACAAGCACAGCACTTGCATTTATCGGTATGGGGCTTGCGGTATTATCCATTGCCAAATCGATTGAAGCCTGGCAGAAATCAAGGGAATAATCCGATTTTGCAAAACAACGCTACCGCGCGCTATACTGACACGATATGAAACGGATTGGAAATACCTTGTGGATTTGGGGTCCGACAGTCGTGTGGATGGCGGTCATATTTTTTCTTTCAACTCGGCAGAAACTGGCAGTCACGGACTCTTATGCACTCAGTTTTATCTTTTTCAAGACAATTCATCTGATCGAATACAGCATCCTGTTTTTGTTCGTGAATCGATCCTTCTCGCTTGCCTGGCACTTGCCTTCCCGGAAAACCCGCATCCTTGCACTTTGTGTGGTGTTTTTGTATGGGGTATCGGATGAACTGCACCAAACCTTCGTTCCAACGCGGGAAGGGAAGTTGCGTGATGTTATAATCGATACGTTTGGAGGAGGTATTGGATGGGGGATACAGTCCATTATCATACCGGCGCTTCCGCAGAGACTGTTGAATGCGGCAAAAATTTTGGGATTTCACTCATAAAACAGTGGGGGAATGCCCCGCATAGCCATGCATGCGTGGTGTGTTGTTTTGGGGAACTTGGGGCAGGGAAGACCACATTCATCCAAGGAATTGGAAAAAGCCTTGGGATCACGACTCGACTCCTCTCCCCTACGTTTATTATTGTGCGACGTTATGATATTTCACAGGAATTTACATATTTGTATCATATTGATTTGTATCGGTTTGGGAACGGTGACAGTCAGGACACGCTTGGACTTTCAGAAATTCTTTCTGATCCAAAATCCCTGGTGTGTATCGAATGGGCAGAAAAATTGCCTAAACTTCCAAAAGACAGGATAGAATGCCATTTTTATTCAAACCAAGACGGGAGTCATGATATAGAAATTGCCTCGTATGGAAATCAATACTAAAAAAGCCCTTGATACGCTAAAAAACGGGGGAATTGTCATATTTCCCACGGATACGGCGTACGGAATCGGATGCAGGATCGATGATACACAATCCGTTGATAGGTTATTTTCCATAAGGAAACGCCCAGTAACGCATGCAACGCCGGTGTTGGTTTCATCAGCCAAGATGGCAATCACCTACTACGACTCCCCTTCAGATATTGTGCGACATCTTATGAAAACCTATTGGCCGGGTGCGTTAACGATCGTTGCGCCATGTAAAAAATCATTGGTCTACTCCCCTATTCGAGGCAATGGGGAAACGGTTGGCCTGCGGATGCCAAACCACAAGGAACTCCTTGGTATCATTGATGTGCTTGGCATACCGATCATCGGAACATCAGCCAATTTTAGCGGTGGGAAAACACCCTATACATCAAATGATTTAGATCCGGAACTGGTAAAACGTGTGGATTTTGTATTGCCCGGGGTGGGGAAAAGTTATCAGGTATCAACAGTTATTGATTGTTCCAGCAGCCAACCGGTTATACTTCGGCAGGGAGCCGTACACGTTCCAATTTCATGAATATGGATATGCGGGAACTTACCATTGATACGTCACAAACCGGAGTGCTTACCGTATCTGTTTGTGTGGATGGGAAAACCTATACTCGCCATGGGGATTCACGCCACGGATCCTCCCAGCAGCTCCTGAAGGAAATTACTGCGGTGTGTAAAGAGGCAGATATTGCGCTTTCTTCCCTTACCGGCGTCTTCGTTTCGCAAACTGGTGAGTCATTTACCGGACTTCGGGTCGGAGCCGTTGTGGGGCAAACAATCGGTTGGCTATTGGGTATCCCGGTAAACGGAAAAGTGGCGCTTGAACCCGTCGAACTGGAATATAAAAACGACCGCTGGGCATAGCGTTTTTTTCTATGTTTGCTATCATGGATATATGTGGAAAAAAATCCGGCGGTTTTTCATGCCGGCGACGGACAATAATCATCGTTCAAAAGCACTTCATCATGATTCGCTTCTTGCGTATGTATTGGTTTTTGCATTGGTGAATTTTGGAATACGGGCGCTTCATCGGCAATTTCCTGATGTTTTGGGGTATGCAACGGATATACGGGTGTATGATCTGTTAAGCCAAACAAATTCTCAACGAGCAGGCTTGGGACTTGGCTCGTTGTCGCTTCGCGATGAGTTGTCTCAAGCCGCATATGCCAAAGCTCAGGATATGTTTGCACATGGGTATTGGTCTCATACCAGTCCGACAGGGAAGACTCCGTGGGAATTTATTGTTGCCTCGGGTTACAAATATACGCTGGCAGGGGAAAATCTTGCGAAGAATTTTTCCACAAGCAAAGGGGTGGTGGATGCATGGATGGCTTCTCCGACCCATAGGGATAATATCGTAAAGCCCGGATACCGGGATGTGGGGTTTGCCGTCGTCAATGGAATACTTAATGGTGAGGAAACCACATTGGTTGTTCAGATGTTTGGTGCTGGGGAGGCTCTTGTACAGGCTCCGGAGCCACAAAAGGAAGTGCCGGTGCAAGTCCCTGCGCAGGCGCCGGTTCCGGTTGAAATTCCCGAACTGAAAAAGGTAAACACCGCACAAAATTCTATTCCCATTTCCCTTCCTGCAGTATCCGGAGTCAGTAAAACACCAATAATAAACATTCCGACACTGACCAGGGAGATTTCATTTTTATTTATTGGGGTGTTGGTTGGAATTCTTGGTATTGATTTTGCGGTTGTTTCCAAAAAGAAAATACCCCGTCTTGCAGGACATAATATTGCCCATATTATCTTTCTCTCTGCCCTTGTTATCGCCCTGATTTCCATTAAACGGGGGGCACTTATATGAGCAGCAAACATATCAATTTTGCCGTTTTGCTGTTGATTTTGGGTGTTGGAATTGCCACATTTTTATCCACGTCTGGAGACCCCAATGCCCAAATGTGGGTAATTGCGGCGATGAGCGTCTGCTATGTAGTGTGGGGAATTATTTTCCACGCGATGGAAGGTGATCTTCACAGAAGGGTTGTCTTTGAATATATTCTTATTGCTGCAATTGTGTGTGTTGTTTTCGCAACCGTCCTGTGGACGTGATATGATTATTTTTTGTTCTGCCCGAAGTTGAAAGGAGAACGACGTATGCAGGGACTCATACTAGCCGGAGGGCTTGCCACCCGACTTCGGCCACTCACGCTTGTAACGAACAAACATCTTCTTCCCGTCTATGACAGGCCGATGATTTATTACCCGATTGAAGCAATGCAGCAGGCAGGTATCAAGGAAGTTCTCCTTACGACAAGCGGTGAATCCATTGCTCAATTTGCAAATCTTTTAAAATCGGGCAGTCAGTTTGATATGCGCCTCTATTATGGCGTGCAGGAAAATCCAAAAGGTGGAATTGCCGATGCTATAGCCCTTGCCGAGGAGTTTACCAATGATGAATCACTGTGTGTGATATTGGGGGATAACATTTTCCGCTATGACTTAAAAAAAGCGGCTCATGATTTTGAAAAGCAGAAAAAAGGAGCAATGATTTTTGGCGTCAAGATGGAAAACCTTGCCCGGCAGTACGGTGTTATCGAATTGGATGGAAAAGGGAATGTTCTTTCCATTGAGGAAAAACCGGAACATCCAAAATCCGATATCGCCCAAATCGGTATCTATATGTATGATCACCGGGTGTTTGATTTTATACGGAAGTTAAAACCTTCAGCTCGGGGTGAATTGGAGGTAACGGATCTAAACAACCTGTATCTAAAAGACGGATCATTGACTGCTAGAACTATTGATTGGTGGGTAGATGCGGGAACATCCTACGACGAACTCCTTCGGGCAAATATTGATGTTTCCAAAATGGTAAAGGAGAAAAAGATATGATCGATGGCGTCATGATAAAAAATCTTGTGAGTCATCCGGATGAACGTGGTTCTTTTACGGAACTTATTCGGAATTCGGATGAGTTTTTTGCGGAAGGATTTGCCCAGCTTTCCCATTCCCATATGGTTGATGGCGTCGTGAAGGCGTGGCATGTCCATAAAACGCAGGTGGATTGGTGGTGCGTGATAACGGGAACGATCAAAGTTGCTCTTTACGATACGCGTGAACAATCCCCGACGTATAAACAAACACAGGAATTTGTTGTCGGTCAAAAAGGGGAAGCCATCATTGTAAAAATCCCCCCGGGTGTTGCCCATGGACTTAAGGTGATTGATGGTCCTGCGGATTTGGTATACGTCACAAGTAAAACCTACGATCCATCTGAAGAGGGAAGGATTCCCTATGATGATCCCGGTGTGGGGTATGATTGGGTACAGGGGAAACCGATCTCTAACACAAAAATTACGTAATACCTATGCATATTCTTGTTACCGGCGGGGCGGGATTTATCGGATCTAACTTTATCCTATATTGGATGAAGCGTCATCCCAAAGACTCAATCATCAATTTTGATGCCCTGACGTATGCCGGGAATTTGGAAAACGTAGCGGAAGTGGAACATAATCCCCAGTATTCTTTTCTAAAGGGTGATATCCGAAATGGAAATGATGTTGAAAAAGCGATGGAATCCGTTGATTGGGTGGTCCATTTTGCCGCGGAAAGCCATGTTGACCGTTCAATCCAGGATGCATCACCGTTTATTACAACCAATGTGTTAGGTACCCAGGTTTTACTGGAGAGCGCCTTAAAACATGGCGTCAAGCGCTTCCATCATATATCAACGGATGAAGTATTCGGCTCGCTGGCGCTTGGATCGGCTGAAAAATTTTCCGAACAAACGCGATACGATCCCAGAAGTCCGTATTCGGCAAGCAAAGCATCATCAGATCATCTGGTACGGGCATATTTTCATACATATGGGTTGCCGGTAACCATTACCAACTGCTCCAATAATTTTGGACCTCTCCAGTTTCCGGAAAAACTCATCCCCCTTGCAATAACCAATCTTTTGGAAGGGAAGAAAATTCCGGTCTATGGGGACGGAAAAAATGTCCGTGATTGGCTTTATGTGACGGATCATTGCAGTGCAATAGAGCGTGTACTTGAAAGTGGCCGCATAGGGGAAACCTATTGTGTCGGCGGATCACATGAGGATATCGATAACCTTACGATTGCAAATAAAATCTGTTCGCTTCTTGGAAAATCCGAAGACTTCATAGAATTTGTTACAGATAGGCCCGGTCATGACAGACGCTATGCCGTTGACTGGACGAAAATCCATGATGAATTAGGATGGAGCCCGGAGCATTCATTCGACGAATGGCTGGAGGAAACCGTAACCTGGTATAAAGAGAATCAGTCATGGTGGAATCGGGTAAAAGATGGAACGTACGCAAAGTATTACGAAAAACAGTATGGGAGCCATTCATGAGGGTTGTGGGTACGGGGTTATCGGGATTGATCGGTTCTAAGATTACGGCGCTCTTGTCTTCTTCTTTTGAGTTTTTCGATCTGTCCAAAACGACCGGGGTAGACATTACCGATTATCAGGTTCTTCAGGAAAGAATTTCCTCAAGTGATGCACCGTGGATTTTTCATTTTGCCGCATATACCGATGTCCAGGGCGCAGAAAAGGAGCGTGAATTGGGGGAAACAAGCGTTTCATGGAACGTCAATGTAACGGCAACCAAACATATTGCCGATATTGCCAAGGCAATCGGCAAACGGGTACTGTATCTATCGACGGATTATGTATTTGACGGTACAAAGCTGTTCCCCTACAGCGAAGATGATGTTCCGCATCCAATTGGATGGTATGCAACAACAAAGTATGAAGGCGAAAAACATATTTTGGCTTTAGGCGATATGGGGTGTATTATTCGAATTTCCAATCCATACCGGAGTTTTCCAATTGGGAAAATGGATTGGGTCCATAAGATTATTGAGCGTTTAAAAAACGACCTTCCTATTGCATCACCAACCGACTCCTTGTTTTGCCCAACATACATCGATGATCTTGCGTCTGCCATTACGGCAATAGTTCAAAATAAGAGCAATGGTATATTTCATGTCGTATCTAAGGAAGGGATATCGCCCTTTGAGGCATCACTTCAAATTGCAAAACAATGGAATTTTCCGCTGGACCGGATAGGTAAAACGATGTACGATCAGTTCTATGCCGGGAGGGCGCATGTTCCAAAAAACGGCGTTCTTTCCCATTCCCGGATAGATGCCTTAGGCATCAGCCTTCATTCATTTCAGGAAGGTATCAATACAGTATTTAACCAGGAACACGAACGAGTTTCGTGAGCCATAAAACGTACGGAAGGAGCAGTACATATGACAATTTCATTTATCGGTCATGGATATGTTGGGCTTGTAACGGCTGCGGTATTTGCCGATTTGGGAAACACCGTGTGGGTAGTCGGCCGCAATAAGGAAAAAATAGAAAAACTCAAAAAAGGCATTGCGACATTTTATGAACCCGGACTTTCCGAAATCGTGAAACGAAATGTTGATGCAGGGCGGCTTATTTTCACTCTTGACTACAAGAGTGCGGTGACGCCATCGGAGATTATCTTTATCTGTGTCGGGACCCCACCAAAGCCGACCGGTGATGCGGATTTGACTGAAGTGTATAATGCCGCAACGGAAATAGGCAAAAATTTGGTTGGGTATAAGGTTGTATCGGTAAAAAGCACGGTTCCACCAGGAACAAATAAAAAAGTTGGTGAGATCCTGGAAAAAGTAAAGCCGGCCGGATCGTCATTTGCCATTGCCTCATGTCCGGAATTTTTACGTCAAGGTCAGGCGGTTGGGGATACAATGCATCCACACCGTGTGGTGATTGGGACAACGTCGGATCGGGCGCAGAAATTACTGATCGATCTCCATAAAACGATCGATACGAAACTGGTTTTGTGTAATGTGGAAACGGCAGAGCTGATCAAATATGCGGCCAATTCCATGCTGTCGGTTAAAATTTCATTTGCCAATGCCATGGCGCTCCTTTCTGAAAAGGTCGGTGCGGATGTGGAAAAAGTATTGGAAGGTGTGGGGTTAGATAGCAGAATCGGAAGGAATTTTCTCTATCCCGGTGTTGGCTACGGCGGTAGTTGTTTTCCCAAGGATGTGAAAGCACTTATTGCCATCGCACGTGATTATGACTATGATTTCAAACTTTTAAAGGCAACGGATGAAATCAATGATGAAGCACGAATTCATTTCATTAAAAAGATCAATAAACATTTCAATGGGTCGGTAAAGGGCAAAAAGATCGCGGTTTTGGGGTTATCGTTTAAACCGGATACCGATGATATGCGGTTTGCTCCATCCATAACGGTTATTACCGCCTTAATGAAAGACGGTGCGCAGGTGACGGCATACGATCCCGTCGCGATGGAAAATGCCAAAAAAGTCCTTCCTCCTGGAGTAACGTATGCAAAATCAGCTTATGATGCAGCAAAAAATGCTGATGCAGTTGCCGTCGTTACGGAATGGAATGAGTTCCGTCAGCTGGATATGGTCAGGCTTGCCAAAGAATTAACGAACAGGGTATTGTTCGATGGACGCAATATGTATGATCCGCAGGTGATGAAGGATTTGGGGTATATGTATTACGGTGTCGGAAGGATGTAATAAAGGAGGGGTGGTATGGCAAAACGGCGCGTGTTGGTAACGGGTATTGCGGGATTTGTCGGCAGCCACATGGCGGAATTGTTGCTCTCGGAAGGGTTTGAAGTTTGGGGGCTTTTCCGGAACCGTTCCAAAAACGAAAATATCGAATCCATCAAATCAAGTCTTCATCTGGTGGATGCGGACCTTATGGATGCACACAGCATTTATGCTGCAGTGTCCAAAATCAAACCGGAATATATTTTCCATTTGGCCGCGCAGTCTTTTGTTCCAACATCCTGGGTATCTCCTTCCGTAACGCTGGAGGTAAATATTATCGGTACGTCCAATCTGTTTGAAGCAGTGCGTCAGGCAAAAATAGATCCGGTTATTCAAATTGCCTGCAGTTCGGAGGAATACGGACTTGTCAAACCTGAAGAAACACCGATTAAGGAAACAAACCCACTTCGTCCCCAAAGCCCGTATGGAGTCTCCAAAGTTGCCATGGATTATCTCGGATATCAATATTTTTGTTCCTATGGGATGAAGATTATTAGGACTCGCGGATTTAACCATACCGGACCACGCCGCGGGGATACGTTTGTGACTTCAAATTTTGCCAAACAGATTGCCATGATTGAAAAGGGCAAACAGGAGCCAATTATCCATGTGGGGAATCTCGAGGCGCTTCGGGATTGGACCGATGTCCGGGATATGGTAAAGGGGTATCTGCTTTCGGTTTCCAAATGTGATCCTGGAGAAGTGTATAACATCTGTTCCGGAGTTGGAGTAAAGATCTCCGATATGTTGGATATTTTAATTAAACATTCCAAAGTACAGGTTACGACAAAACAGGATGCCGAGCGGATGCGGCCATCTGAAGTGCCGGTTCTTATCGGGGATAATACCAAATTTAGGGAAAAAACCGGTTGGTCAACAACGATTCCGTTTGAACAGACAATTGTTGATCTGCTCAATTATTGGCGTACAAAAGTGTGAGAACCCCTATGAATGTCGTCTTGGTTATTCCCACCTATAATGAACGCGAAAACATCCAAATATTGTTGGATGCACTCCGGGTTGCTGCAAAATCGGTTTCCCATACCATGACATATCTGATCGTTGATGATACGTCTCCTGATGGAACTGCTCAAGTCGTACGGGAGTACGCCAAGAAATATACAAACGTTAAAATCATTGTCGGAAAAAAGGAAGGATTGGGAAAAGCAATCCTTCGTGGGATGAAATATGCGGTAAATGAACTTACTGCCGATGTCGTCATGCAGATGGATGCGGATTTATCCCATGATCCAACGAAATTACCCCTGTTTTTGGAAAAAATTGACAAAGGATATGATTTTGTTGTTGGCAGTAGGTATATTCCCGGTGGATCCATTCCATCAAATTGGGGATTACATCGGAAAATTTTCAGCATTGTCGCAAATCTTTTTGTCCGTATTGGGTTGGGATTTCCTTCTGTGCATGATTGGACAGGCGGGTATCGTGCATACCGGAAAAAATATGTAACGGAGCTTGAGGATCAAATGGGGCAGTATTCGGGATATGTATTCCAGATCGCATTTTTACATAAATCCATTAAACTTGGGGCTCGTGTTGGGGAGGTACCGTTTCATTTTACTGACCGTCAGTATGGAATTTCCAAAATATATGCGGCAGAATACATCAAACATGTTATCCGTTATGTTGTAATTCAACGATGGGATTGGTTTGTTCATGGTTCATTTGGGAAATTTTGTGTAGTAGGATCGGTCGGATTTACGATTAATACGCTGTTGTTGCTTCTGGGAGTCCGTATGGGGGCACATCCAAGCATTTCGGCTGCCATCGGTGCGGAGTGTGCAATCATTTCGAATTTTATGCTCAATAACGCCTGGACGTTTCGGAAGAGGAAAATCAGCGGGACGAAAAAGATTCTAAAATTTCTTCAATTTAACGCAACCTCAGTCGGAGCAATTGTTATCCAAAGTTCCACCATATGGATAGGAACAAAATTTTTTGGTTTGTCAGTATACTTTCTCTTTTATATTTTCGGCGTCGGCATCGGACTTATCTGGAATTATCTGATGTATTCCAGGGTGATTTGGAAAAAGCAATCCTGACATGAAAACATTCTTCACACAACACAAAAAGACATTACTGCTTTTTGTCATTCTTTGTATTGCGGCATATATGCGGATATGGCGTATCGCGGATTATCTGACGTTTTTGGGTGATGAAGGACGCGATGTTTTGGTCGTGAAACGGATGATAGTTGATGGAAAACTAACGCTGTTGGGGCCTACCGCATCCGTCGGCGGATTTTTCATGGGACCGGT
>CAZERT010000002.1:0-18883 GCA_964515515.1 uncultured Gammaproteobacteria bacterium | reverse complement strand
CTTATAGGACTCATTCTTGGTATCGGCGTGCAGATGCACTATGTATTTTTATTCCTATACCCCGTTGTGTTTCTTTGGCTGGTCCTTCATAAAGAGCTTCGTACCGATATTTCCGGATATCTGCGGATTATTGCGGGGTGTCTGGTCGGGTTATCGCCAATGATTCTTTTTGAACTTCGTCATGATTTTTCAAATACACGGGGAATCATTGCGTTTCTTACTACAGGGAAAGATACGGGTTTTGAAATGTTTCGGTTTTTCCCAACCGTTTCTTTCGTATATGAACGGTTGTTTGCAAGACTCCTTTTTCGTCTTCCGGATGAACTTCAATTGGCACAGCTTCCCCAGCAGGTACGGATTGGATGGGAAAGCATCGGGGTACTGGCAAGCATAGGTATGGCACTCTATATGCTTGTGGTGTTTTGGAAAACACCTGATTGTGGGAAAAAACGCTCTTTTGGTTTGATGTTACTTTGGGTAACCATAACAACGGGATTTTTTGGATTGTACAGAAAAAATATTTATGATTATTATTTCGGTATTTTATTCGCGTTTCCGTTTGTGTTATTTGCTCTTCTGGCAGATTCCATTCGGAAATTGGGAAGATACGGAAAATATGTATCTGTGGGTTTGGTTGTTGCAATGGCAATATTTCTCTGGGATGGACGGCCGTTTAAATTCGAACCAAATAGGCAGTTGGCGCAGGTAGAATCGATTGCTGCATCGGTTGTGTCCCATACGGGAGGCAAACCGTTTAATTTTGCACTCATTTCCGGTGGAAATTCCGATCATGCCTATAGATATTTTTTTGAAATCTGGAAGAAATCTCCCGTAACGATTGAAAATAAGGACGTCGATCCCCAAAGAAAAACGGTCACGGATCAGTTGTTTGTGGTGTGTGAACAATTACCCTGTGAACCGCTTGGAAATTCCCTGTGGGAAGTTGCAGGATTTGGGAGGGCAGAGATTGCTGGTGTTTGGGATGTGTCTGTTGTTAAAATATATAAGCTTACACAGTACAAACAAGCATCACCGGCCGCAGTTATACCATGAAGCATATTGACGTAACCATTGTTATTCCGGCATATAACGAAGAAACCAATATTCGACTTGGGGCGCTTGATAAGGTTGCAAGATATTTGTCCCATGTTTCCTATTCGTGGGAAGTCATCATTGCAAATGATGGGTCAAGTGATGCCACCAAGAAATTGTCGGAAGAATTCGTTGGGGCAAATTCCGGATTTTTTCTGAAAAATTATTCCCATCGCGGAAAAGCCGCAACGGTGCTTTCCGGTATGAAGGATGCTCGGGGAGACATTGTGTTGTTTAG
This sequence comes from uncultured Gammaproteobacteria bacterium, assembly GCA_964515515.1. GTDB lineage: Bacteria > Patescibacteriota > Microgenomatia > UBA10105 > UBA927 > CAZERT01. The sequence continues at coordinate 17,553 of CAZERT010000002.1, read as the reverse complement.
TGATCTTGATCAGGCAACACCGCTTGTGGAATCGGAAAAATTGTTTCCCTGGTTTGGAAAAGGATTTGATATAGTCATTGGTTCCCGAAAGGAAAAACGTGAAGGTGCTCCGTTTTTGCGCCGTATTATGGCACGGGGATTTATGATACTTCGCACCGTGATTCTTGGGCTTCACGGTATTGAAGATACCCAGTGTGGGTTTAAGGCATTTAAGAAATCCGTCGTACCCGAGATTGCCAACCGTTTGTCCCTGTACGGCAGCAGCCAAACGGTGAGTGGCTCCATGGTAACAGCGGGATTTGATATAGAGCTTCTGTTTATTGCCCGAAAACTCGGCTACAAAATTAAGGAAGTGCCGGTCGAATGGCATTATGTGGAAACTCGTCGCGTCAATCCGATCAAGGATTCACTGGAAGGTCTTCGGGATATTATCGCAATTCGGATTAACGGTTGGAAAGGTTTGTATCGTGATACTAACCATTAAGGGGTGGGTATGAAAATCCGCACACTTCACAGGCTGGGGTTTGTGTATATTTTTTTGTTTGTTGCCTTGTTTCTTTTTAGTTTTACCCAGGTTGATTTGAGTTTAACGCTCACGAACGTTTCCGTCTTTTCTTCCGTCCAGCATTGGTTCCAGTATATCGGATTTTTTAACAGGCCCCTGGCTACAGCATGGTACGGGATTGTCGTTGGAGCATTAACTATTGTCTATATTCTGGCCCTTCGTATGGCCATCAAAGGGAAGATTACCGCATCTGATATATGGGTCATCAGTATTGCGGGTGCGGGACTGTTGACATTTTCCTATCCTGCGGTTTCCTATGATCTGTTTAATTATCTCTTTACCGCAAAAACGGTCCTGCTGTATGGAAAAAATCCCTATACCGTCCTTCCGCAGCAGTTTGCCGGAATTGATCCGTTTTTAACGTTCATGCGATGGACACATCTTCCCAGCGCCTATACTCCCCTTTGGATTTTGCTTACGTTACCGCTCTACCTTATTAGTTTTAATATATTTCTCCCCTCAATGTGGATTGTCAAAGCTGCCATGGCAGCCTCGTATCTTGGGACAATTTGGGGGATTTGGGAGCTGGGGAAAAAGGAAACGCCAAAAATTCAGGCGTTTATGGTTGCGTTGTTTGCTCTTAATCCGCTTGTCATTATGGAATCACTTGTCGGTTCGCATAACGATATCCTCATGATGATGATTGCCGTGTGGGCAGTTGTTTTCTACGAGAAAGGAAAAGCATGGCTTTCGTGGTTTCTTCTATCCGTTTCAATTGCGGTAAAGCTCATGACGCTTGCAATCGTTCCGGTATTTTTTCTGAAAATGAATAGAGTGCTTCTGCTTGTGTTGATGGTGAGTGCATTTATTGCAGTATCACTGACCCGGGAAATCCTTCCGTGGTATTTTTTATGGATCGTACCATGGGTTGCGCTTCTTCCCCGGTATAGGGAATTATCGTTTATCACAGTAGGAGTATCGCTTGCTTTACTGCTTCGCTACGGCCCATATTTTTATTTTGGCAATTATGATCCCCCAGTTCCATATATCCAGACGTTGGTAACCTGGATCCCGATTTCCTGCAGTGTCTTGGCGGCAGGCATCTACAGTGTGCGTATGAAGCTTTCCAAGGGGAAGTAAATCCGTACTTTTTGGGATTGTAGTTTGAATAGGGACGCGCAAAACAGGTATAATACGTGGTGTCGTATGAAACGGATTTTTGGCGTATTCTTGCACCCTATCGGAATTCTTCTGATCCTTCTTGCTGTGTACTTTTTTATGCGGATTCCGACCCTTGGCGATATGCCGATTTTTACCGATGAGGCAATTTATGTGCGATGGTCCCAGATTGGATCCCGTGATGCATCATGGCGGTTTATATCCTTAACTGATGGGAAGCAGCCGTTATTTACTTGGGGAGCAATGGCCGCAATGCGGGTGTTGGATGATCCGCTTTTGGCATCCCGGGCAGTATCTGTTCTTGCCGGGGCGGCTTCCGTTGTCGGTTTGTTTTTGCTTGGGAAAGAACTGTTTGCATCGGTTGCTGTCGGACTTTTAAGTTCGCTTTTGTATGTTCTTTCACCGTTTACGCTGCTGTACGATAGGATGGCCCTGTATGATAGCTTAGTTGCAACATTTTTTATTTGGAATACCTACCTGACTGTTTTGTTTGCCAGGTATAATCGTCTTGATACTGCACTATTACTCGGGCTGGGTGTAGGGGTAGGACTTCTAAATAAAACGTCGGCATTTTTTAGTTTATATCTCTTACCGTTTTCGCTTCTGCTTTTTGATTTTAGGCCGGCAAATCGGACAAAACGGTTTTTTACGTTCATCGGATTATCCCTTGTTGCCGTTGCACTGTCTGTATGTATCTATTCGATCTTGCGGCTTTCTCCGTATTTTTACATCATTGCCCAAAAGGATGCATTATTCGTGTATCCGATAAAGGAGTGGGTACGTCACCCTTTTGAATTTTTCTTTGGAAATTGGCATGGTTTATTTGATTGGTTGACGTTTTATGTTACGGTGCCGCTGTTTGCCCTTGGTGTTTTTACGATGATCGAAAAGGGGAAGGCACTACGGGAAAAATTATTTTTGATGCTGTATTTTATTCTGCCGTTTACGGCGCTTGCCTTGTTTGGTAGGACGCTCTATCCCCGCTACATCCTGTTTATGGTTATGCCGCTTTTACCCCTCATCGGTTGGGGGATGATTGAATGTTTGCGGATATTTGGAAGAAAGATTGGAAGCACGCTTGTATTATTATGCCTAATTCCCTCAATAACCATGAGTTTTGGTATACTTCGTGACATAAAAACCGCCCCCATTCATCCATCCGACCGCGGTCAATATATTAGCGATTGGCCTGCGGGGTGGGGAGTAGCGGACATCGTTTCCTATTTGGAAACAGCATCCCAGCGGGAAAAAATTACGGTCTACACGGAAGGGACATTCGGGCTTATGCCATATGCACTGGAGATTTACCTGACGGACAATAAACATGTTGAAATTGTCGGGATCTGGCCGTTTCCCTCCGTCATGCCCACATCAATTTCAAAAAAAACACAGGAAAATCCGGTATATCTTCTTATGTATCAGTCACAGAAAGATCCGTCCTGGCCGGTTGAAAAAATTCTCTCGATTGCGCAGGGGAATAATACGGGAAGCAGGATGCGGTTATATAAAATCTTGCCACAGGAAACACCATGAAACACCAGGGGTGGTTGTGGATTCTCATTCCGGTAGCTCTTTTGATTCTTGGAGTTGTTGTGTTGCTTCCGATTTTTGCCCCCGGTATGATCGTGACAGATGACGGTGATTGGATGATTATCCGGCTTTCGGCGTTCTACCAGTCGCTTCGGGAAGGGCAGTTTCCGGTCCGGTTTTTGGGAAGACTCAATAATGGGTATGGCTATCCGGTTGCCAATTTCCTCTATCCTGGGTATCTCTATCTGGGATCAATCTTGCACCTGTTTGGACTCTCGTTTTCCACAGCCGTACAGGTGATTATTGTAGGAAGCGTCATTGCTACATCACTTTTTGTCTATGTGTGGTTATCTGCATCATTTACTCCGGTTTTTTCGTTTTTAGGCGCTGCCACGTATCTTTTTTCCCCATACCTTATCTATGACATCTATCGTCGTGGATCTGTAGGGGAAGTATTTGCCGGAGCATGGATTGCCCTTGCCCTGGTTGCCATAGACAGGAAAAAACGGTTCCTTCTTGCTCCCGCAATTTTTCTTACTGTCTTATCACATAATACCATTGGTTTTTTAGGGGTTGGGTTTCTTGTTGGATATTGTATTGTCCGAAAGCGTATTCCGCTTCTTATTGATATTGCCCTTGGAATAGCTATGGCTTCATTTTTTTGGATACCTGCAATTTTCGAGCAGCGATTTGTAAAATTTAATGAGAACATCATATCATCACCGAAAGCATATTTTGACGTATCGGCATTTATTGTTGCTTCCTACGCCGGAATGGCGATTCCATTTGCCATTCTTATCGAACGGGCCAAGCGAGTTCCATTATTTCCGATTCTTTATTTTGCGATTTTATTTTTGTTTGCTATCTCTGTTGCAACAAAAGTGTCCGGTCCGATTTGGAATATTGCGCTTCTTGGTTCCATCATTCAATTTCCCTTTCGGATTCTTTTTGTCACCTGGTTTGTTGTACCGTATCTTTTGGCAACTACTCTTGTAGGATCAACAAAAAGAAGAATTGTAGGTATATGTCTTGCAGTATTGGTTCCGATGGTACTGTTTGCCGGTCAGTATAGTGTAAACTCACATTCTGTTGTCCGCGATGAAGGGTATTATTCCACCAATGAAGCATCAACGACGGTAAAAGATGAGTATATGCCCAAGTGGGTACGGGTACCTTCTTCAACACATGCATTTGATCGGTATGTCGTGTTTAAGGGAAATGCCCAGTTTGAGAAAAAGACGGTTTCTTCCCAGCGGATTGATGTAATTGTCCATGCCAAAGAGGATTCCATTATCCAGATCAATACCGTATTTTATCCCGGATGGGGAGCACTACTTGATGGACGACCTGTTCCGATTGAATACGACAATGAATACGGAGTTATGCGGATTTTTGTGCCGACCGGAACGCACCACTTGTTCGTGGAATTTCGGGAAACGGTATTCCGTTTTACTGCCGGGATTCTAAGCGTGATTGCCGTTATTATATGGATTATCTATGTATGGGGCATAGGAATACGCAGAAAGCTATTATGGGGCAATAAACCATGAAGAGAAAAAAAATACTGTTGGTTTTTTGTTTAGTAGCGGGCATTTCATTGGTATCGATCCGTGACCTTTTTCTTCCGGGTTTATTCCCAATGCATGATGATACCCAACCTGCACGGGTTATCCAAATGGCAAAAGCACTACAAGATGGGCAGTTTCCCGTTCGGGTCGTACGGGATTTGGGGTATGGATACGGATATCCGCTCTTTGAATTTTATGCGCCGCTTCCGTACTATGTTGGAGCTGGGGCCTATTTAGGAGGTTTTGACGCGATTATTGCAACCAAGATTATGATGGGGCTGGGAATGGCGCTTGCCGGATTTTTTATGTTTGCACTCGGTATTGTTTTTTGGGGACTGCCGGGAGCACTGGTATCAGCTGCACTCTATCTGTATTTTCCCTATCATGCCATACAGCTTTTCGTCCGGGGTGCGGTAGGGGAATTGTATGCATATGCGTTTTTGCCCCTTGTCGTGCTGGGGCTCTCCCTGACGCACAAAGCTGAAACTAAAAAGAAAGGGTTTTTGCTATCCGTTATAGCACTATCTGGCGTGATTCTTTCCCATACGATTTATGGATATCTCGTGGTCGGCATCATGGCCGTGGTAGGTATCATTAAAGCCTGTATTGCTTTAATAAAGAAAGAATCATGGAAACCGGTTCTTTTATGGATGCTTGTTCTTTTTTTTGCCTTGGATGCTACTGCGTTTTTTTGGCTTCCTGCAGTTTTTGAAATGGAGACAACAGCTGTTGCCAAAGTAGTGGGTGATCATGCTGCAGTTTTGGCAGACCATTTCGTCTGCCTGGGGCAATTGTGGCATTCGGAGTGGGGGTTTGGCGGGTCAAGTCCGGGATGTGTTGACGGCATGTCATTTTCCCTTGGGAAACTTCATGTCATCCTGTTTTTTGCTGCCTTCATTCTTGGAATGGGACTAAAAAGAATTCAATTGACCCAGAAAAAATTGCTTATCGGAGTTGTGGTGGCTGTTGTTGCATCGCTTTTTTTCGTAGTACCCCAAAGCGCATGGGTATGGACGATATTTCCCAAAAGCGAATTTGTTCAATATCCCTGGAGGCTTTTGCCCATTGTGGGGCTTGGAATGTCACTGGCTTCAGGAATACTCCCAACACTGGTTCCAGAAAAACGATGGCCATGGATTATTGCTGTAGTGATAATGGTAGTGGTTAGTCTTTCCCAGGCAGATAAATTCAGGATCCAGTATCCCACTTCTGCATCGGTTGCGGATCTTGAGTCACGTGCCGATATCTCCTGGAGGGTATCAAAAATTTCCGATGAATACCTTCCAAAAGATTTCATGGTACCACAAAACATATCCGAAACTGCCCCTTCGCTTGTTTCTCATGATTCCGGAATGACTGTTACTGTAAGGGAAGACAAGTCACACAAGTTTTCATTTGCCCTTACGACTCCAGCGAAAACTACTATCCGCATTAACAGGCTGTATTTTCCGGGATTTACCTATTTCGTAAACGGTAGAAAAATAGTGCCCGTAATTGTCAACGGTCTGCCGGAAATGGTACTATCAGAGGGTACTTCCGAGGTCGTCGGAGTGCTTGGCAATACACCGGTTCGGGCATTTGCCAACGTATTAAGTTTCACAACTGCCATATCACTAATTATTCTTGCTTATGCAAAAAAAACCAACGCTTGACGTCGTCATTCCGGTATACAATGAAGAGCTTGAACTGGAGGAACGGGTCAATACTCTTGTCGGGTATCTTATGACCAATCTTCCGGATTTTTCCTGGAAAGTAACCATTGCCGATAACGCTTCCACGGATAAAACACCGGACATTGGTAAAAAACTGCAGAAAAAATATCCAGAGGTTTCCTATTTCCGTCTGGAACAAAAAGGACGGGGCCGGGCGGTCAAAACCGTTTGGACGGCAAGTAAGGCAGATATTGTGGCCTATATGGATGTTGACCTCTCCAGCGACTTAAAGCACTTTCCTTCATTGGTCCGGTCTCTCCTTCGGGGGTATGACATAGCCATCGGCACAAGGAATTTAAGCAATTCTCATGTGTATGGCAGGAATCTTCTTCGTACCATAACCTCAAAAGGCTATATTGCTCTCATTAAATTGTTTTTTCAGGTCCGGTTTTCCGATGCGCAGTGCGGGTTTAAGGCAGTCACCAGAAAAGTCGTGACAAACCTAATTCCCCATATTGAGGATAACGCCTGGTTTTTTGATTCCGAACTTTTAATTGTCGGGGAAAAACTCGGATATAGGATTTATGAGGAAGCGGTGACGTGGATAGATAATCCCGGCTCTACCGTTCGGGTCTACAAGACGGCTATGGGGGATTTGGAGGGGTTGAGGCGGTTATTTATTACCAAACCCTGGCAGTTAATCCAACCTCCCAGATAATATGCCGGAATTAACAAATCAGACAATAAAATCACGCTCACTTCAGGGGGTGATCGCTCTGGTATCGCGTACTCTTGTCCTTCAGGGTATCGGGTTTGTCGCGATGTTTCTCCTTACCATTTACCTTACACCCTCGGTTTTTGGCGTGTATTATGTCGTATCCGCATTCGTGAATTTCCTGGCATATTTTTCCGATGTCGGTCTTGCCGCTGCCCTTATTCAGAAAAAGGAAGCGCTTACTGATGATGACCTGTCCACAACATTTTCCATCCAGCAGATTCTTGTGCTTACGGTTTCCTTGATTGCGGTAGTGTTGGTGCCTTTAATTGGGGGTTGGTACGCGCTTTCCGACGATGGAATAGTCCTGTTATATGCGCTGATTGCATCATTTTTTCTTTCGTCACTTAAGACAATTCCATCCGTCCTTCTTGAGCGTAAACTTGAATTTTCCAAACTGGTTATTCCCCAAATTGCCGAAACCATCGCCTTTTATGCCGTTGCCGTCTTGTTAGCCTCCCGGGGATTTGCAATTTCCTCATTTACCTATGCCGTACTTGCCCGGGGGATTGTTGGCCTGATCGTAATGTATGCCGTTTCCCCGTGGAGGGTTCGAATATCCATTACCTGGAGTTTGGCAAAGCGGCTTATGAAATTTGGCATTCCGTTTCAGCTTAATTCCATCCTTGCACTGGTGAAAGATGACTTAATGACGATATTTTTAGGGAAAATATTACCGTTTGCCGCAATCGGATACATCGGGTGGGCAAAGAAATGGGCAGAGGTACCGCTTCGCCTTATCATGGATAGCATGATCCGGGTAACGTTTCCTGCATTTTCCAGGATGCAGACATCAAAGGAACTCCTGGGGAAGGCGCTTGCCCGTACGTTTTTTGGCCTTGGTGCGGCAATATTTCCCATATCAGTCTGCATGCTTTTTGTCATCCGGCCGCTTGTATTCCTTATCCCTAAGTATGCCAAGTGGGAGCCAGCGCTTCTTCCGTTTTACCTGTTTGTGATTTCCTCGGGATTTGCGGCATTTACCACACCCCTAACCAATACGCTCAATGCGATTGGGAAGATACGGACGACGCTTGCGATTATGGTCGGTTGGACGATTGCCACATGGGTATTTACGGTCACGTTTGTTCATTTCTTTGGGTTTGTCGGCGTTTCCATAACGGCAGTAGTCCTTGCGCTTTCGATACTGTTCGTCCTGCCACTTGTGAAGCGTCACGCACAGTTTTCGCTTTGGAGTGCAATCAGGATTCCGATGATGGGGGCACTTGTCCAATCGGCCACCATGTACGCCGGGTTTTTACTTTTTCATCCGTCAACCGTGTTTTCACTCGCACTTCTTTGTCTTGTGGGATTATGCGTCTATGGCTTTATTTTGTACGCAGGGGAAAAGAACCGTATAATTGAACTACACGCCATATGGAAAAACAAAAAGTAACACCAAAACTATCCGTTGTGATTTCTGCTTTCAATGAAGAGGCTGTGCTTGCCCGGTGCCTGAAGTCGGTTGCATTTGCTGACGAAATTATTGTTGTGGATAACGAGTCTAGTGATACAACCGTTGAGATTGCCAAACGCCATAAGGCCACCGTCTATTCCCAACCCAACAGACTTATGCTTAATATCAATAAAAACTATGGTTTTTCAAAAGCATGCGGCAAATGGATATTAAACCTTGATGCGGATGAGGAAGTGCCGGGTGATCTTGCAACCGAAATCCAGTCGATTGTCACTGGTCCCAGTCCCAAACACCACGGATATTGGATCAAACGGAAGAATATTATCTTTGGCGCTTGGATTCGTCATGGTATCTGGTGGCCCGACCGCCAACTTCGGTTGTTCCGTGCAGATTCCGGGAAATTTCCATGTATGAATATCCATGAGTATATTGAAATTGACGGCGGAAACGTTGGTGAGCTTACGCACCCCTACAACCATTACAACTATACTTCGGTTTCCCAATACCTTCGGACTCTGGACCGCTGTACGACCAGCGAGGCATTGGTGCTTCGTGATACGGGGTACCGCTTGCACTGGAGCGATGCCATCAAATTCCCGTTATCGGATTTTTTGAAAATTTATTTTGCCCAAAAAGGGTATCTGGACGGATTGCACGGTTTGGTTCTTGCGCTGTTTCAGGCGTTTTATTCCTTCGTCACGTTTGCAAAAGCTTGGGAGAACCGCGGGTTTGGGGCAAATGATGCACTAACTTTGGGGAGTGTGAACAAAGAGCTTTCCCAGGGTATGGGGGAGCTTCGTTTCTGGATGAACCAGGCGGATATTGCGCAAACAAAAAATCCAGTCCTCAAAATTTGGAAAAAAGTGTGGGGGAAACTGATGCATATGTGCAAGCGATAAATCATCATGAAGCGCCTTATTGCCGCAATTATCGTGAACTGGAACGGGAAACAAGATACGGCCAACTGCCTGGATTCCCTTAAGAAAGTCCGGATTCCACCGGGATGTGCATTTCTTCCCATTGTTGTGGATAACGGATCATCCGATGATTCCGTTTCCACCATCCGAAATAAATATCCGGAAGCACTTCTTGTGGAAACTGGGGAGAATCTGGGGTTTACCGGAGGGAACAACCGTGGAATTGAAGCTGCCATCCAAAAAGGCGCTTTTTATATCTGGCTCATCAACAATGATACGGTTGTGGATCCGCATGTCCTTTCTGCCATATCAAAACTTGATTCCCAGGAAATTGGGGCTGTGGGAAGCAAAATATATTTTGCCCCAAACCATGAATACCATCATGATAGGTATTTGCCAAAAGAGCGCGGGAAAGTATTTTGGTATGCCGGTGGCCGTATCGATTGGGCAAATATGTATGCGTCCCACCGCGGTGTTGATGAGGTTGATCACGGACAGTATGACAGCGTCACCGATACGGATTTTATTACCGGGTGTTCATTTTTTGTTCGTGCCGATACGCTTGCCACCGTCGGCAAACTGGACGATGCGTTTTACCTCTATTATGAAGACTTGGATCTTTCCATCCGGATTAAAAGAAACGGGCTTCGGACTGTCTATGATCCATCATCAGTTGTGTGGCATGTCAATGCCGGATCATCGGGAAAACCGGGTAATCCGCTTCAGCGATACTACCAAACCCGAAATAGGATGATTGTGGGCATGCGGTATGCGCCTTTTCGGACGAAAGTTGCCCTCATCAGGGAAGCGTTGTCACTCTTGTCGAGAAGCGAAGTGGAACGGAAGGCAATTTTGGACTGGCTGTTTCACAAATGGAACAAACAATATGTCCCAAAAAACCAAAACAATTAGCGCCGTTATCATTGCCCGCAATGAAGCTCCAAGGATTGCATCCTGTATCGCATCCCTTGGATTTGCCGATGAGATAATTGTTGTGGATAACGGATCAACAGACAAAACAGCAGCCATCGCCAAAGAATGTAGCGCAAAAGTTGTTTTCTCAAACGAACAGTCGTTTTCCAAAATCAGGATGCAGGGGATGGAAGCGAGCGTTGGTGAGTGGATCGTGTATGTTGATGCGGATGAAATTGTAACGGACGGGTTAAAGCGCGCAATTTGTGATGCAGCACGAAATACGGATGAAGATATCGCAGCATACCGTTTTACCCGCAGGAATACCTATTTGGGTACGCCCTGGCCGGCAACGGAGAAATTGGAACGGATGTTTAAGCGTACGCGCCTTTCGGGGTGGTTTGGTGATGTCCATGAGACGCCCGTTGTTGTCGGGTCGGTTGCGGATTTGCCGGGTGAACTGCTTCATAGTACCCATAGAACCATTGTGGAGATGGTACAAAAAACCAATGCATGGTCGGAAATTGAAGCAAGACTTCGCTTTGTTGCGCATCATCCGCCTGTTGTCTGGTGGCGGTTATACCGCGTGATGATAACGGGGTTTTGGAATTCATATGTCCGCCAGGGCGGGTACAAAGCGGGCACGGCAGGACTTATTGAATCTATCTTTCAGGCATTTTCTATGTTTATCACATACGCAAAATTATGGGAACTTCAGCAAAAAAAGCAGTAACGCTGATCGCGGATTTTATGCGGAAATACCTGCCGTTTATTGGGATTGGTATAGTATTTTTGGTATTTACTTTTCCGTTTTGGGGCCAGGGAAAAATTCCGTTTCCGACAACGTATCTTGTTTCTGCATTTCCTCCGTGGGCAGGGTCTGTTGGTACACCGGTAAAAAATGCCGCAATGCCGGATATTCTTTCCCAAATATATCCCTGGAAACTTTTTACAATCGATTCGTGGAAGCATGGATTTGTACCCTTATGGAACCCGTATAGTTTTGCGGGAACTTCCCATGCGGGAAATTACCAGTCTGCGGTTTTTGCGCCACAGAATATTCTCTTTTTTCTTTTTTCATTTCCCATCGCCTGGAGCTTCCAGATACTTCTGCAGCCTTTGATGGCGGGCATATTTATGTTTTTATTCCTTCGTGCTTTAAAGGTTCCCGATATTGCATCGCTGTTTGGGGCGATTTCCTGGATGTTTTGTGGCTTCCTTACCTGTTGGATGGGGTATGGAACGCTAGGTTGGGCTGCATTAGTATTGCCTTTTATCCTATGGGGGATTATTGGCTGGATGGAGAAAAACAGTATATACGCCTGGGTTGGTATTGTCGCTGGGATATGCTGGTCGCTTGCTTCCGGACATTTTCAGATCAGTTTATATGCAATTATTGCAAGCGTATGTTTTACGTTCTTTTTTGGATTTGGTAGAAAAAAACAGGGAAACATTGTAAGTTCGCTTGTAGCTATTGGACTTGGATTCGGTTTGGCTGCCCCACAGATTTTTTTGACCGCAGATGCATTCCTGCAATCTGTACGGGGTTTCCAGACATTTCGGTCGGAAATTATTCCTTTTTCGTATTTACTCACGGTATTTGCTCCGGACGTATTCGGTAATCCGGTTACGAGGAACGATTGGTTTGGGCATTATGCCGAGTGGGCAACATATATTGGGGTAATCCCTTTGGTATTTGCGTTGTACCCATATTCCGTATTCGGAAAAAAATTCCGGTATGCCGTATGGACGGCAATTATATTAATTTTTGCACTGGCAACACCAACACCAATAAACGGACTGTTATACAAATTTTCCATTCCGATTTTATCGGGGAGTGCGGCATCACGCATTGTGTATCTTGCAAGTTTCCTGTTGGTCCTGCTTTCGTCCGGAACGATAGGATTTTTAATGAAACATACGAAAACCATGAAAAAACCAATATTGCTATGGGCAGGAAGTATTTTGGTATTTCTTCTTCTTGTATGGGTAATCTTTCTTTTTGGTACACCGGTCCCGCAGCAATATCTCTCTGTTGCCAAGAGGAATCTTATTCTTCCGACGGCGCTTGCACTGTGTGCAATTTTCACTGGAGTGCTTGCCTCATTTTTGCCAAAGCTCCGGTGGGTAAGAACAGGTATTGTTTTCATACTTCTTGTTCTTAGTGCTTTTGACATGCTTCGGTTTGCGCTTAAGTGGATGCCGTTTGAAGACAGGCAATACCTTTATCCTAGTATTGCTTCTGCAGAATACCTTTCTACAATTTCCAAATATGACAGGGTATTTGGGAATTTTGGAGCAGAAGCAAGCTTTCGCTTTAAATTTTTCTCCATTGAAGGATACGATGCCATGTATAAGAGGCGGTATGGTGAGTTTGCAAACGCTGTTTCAAAAGGAACTGTTTCTGCGCCTCCACGATCGGTTGTAGTTTTTGATAAACACGGCACATACATTCGTGAAGCGCTTGAGCTGTTGGGAGTCCGCTATATCTATCATAAAAATTCCGATGCGCGCGCGTCGTGGGCATATCCCTATTGGGAATACCCGGAAGAGGAGCGTATTGCCCGTTACCACGATGATGCCTATACCGTTATAGAACTGAAGAATGCCTATCCAAGGGTATTTTTAGCATCGTCGTACCGGATAGAAACGGATGAGCAGGGAAGTATCAATACCCTGTTTTCCAAAACAACAAACCGCCGCGAAACATTGATTCTCGAAGAAAAACCACTGGTTGAACCAAAGATAGGTTCGGGTAGTGCAGAAATTACTGCGTACAGCGGGAATACCGTGCAGATTCAAACATCTTCGTCTGTTCCCAAACTGCTGTTACTTTCCGATGCGTATGATGCTGGATGGAGTGCAGATATTGATGGAAAGCCAACAAAAGTGCTTCGGGCTGACTATGCATTTCGTGCTGTTGCGGTTCCCGAAGGAATCCATACGGTCACATTTTCATACCGTCCGGTAGTATTTTCCTATGGCGTAATAGCAAGCGTCGTTTCACTTCTTTGCAGTATTAGTTTTGTTGTGTGGAAAAGGCGGAATCCATGAAGATAGGAATAGTTGATCCGTATTTTGATGCCTACGGTGGCGGTGAATTGTACATGTTAACACTGGCTAGCCATTTTTCCAAAAGGCATGATGTCCGGGTGTTTTGGGATGATGCAAATATGCTTTCTGAAGCACAGAAACGATTCGGAATTGATATTTCGAAAATAAAAATTACCCAAAATATATTTCGGGGAACTTCAATATTCAAAAAAAGCTTAATAACCCGTCAATATGATTGTATTATTTTCTTAACCGACGGCAGTATTCCGTTTTCACTGGCAAAACGAAACATTCTTCATATTCAGGTGCCATGTAGCCATCTTTCATTTCCCATATGGAAACGGGCAATATATTCTGACATTGTCTTTAATTCCGAATTTACCAAAACCCATTCGGATCGGTCGGTATGGAAGAAAGCAACAGTCATTTATCCGCCGGTTTCAACATTAGACATCCACTCCAGTACTAAGAGGGAAAAAATTATCCTGTCCGTTGGACGGTTTTCCCCATATCATAGCGTCAAAAAACAGGATGTTTTAATCGATGCATTTACCCTAGCACTCAAGGAAGGGAAATGCGGTGGATATACCCTCGTATTTGCGGGAGGGGTAGGGGAAAATGACAAGAAATTTTTCCGTTCGCTTCAGGATAAAGCCTACGGCCTTCCCATTCGCTTTTATCCCAATATTGCCCGTTCCGATATGGCTAACCTGTATGGGAGTGCAAAAATATATTGGCATGCGGCAGGATTCGGTGAAACGGATCCTTCACTTATGGAACATTTTGGGATTTCAACGGTAGAGGCAATGGCTGGTGGGTGTGCGGTGTTCTCCTATAAGGCTGGCGGTCAGCAAGAAATACTTGCGGATGAACAGAACGGATTTTTATGGAACTCAGTCATGGAGCTTGTCGATAAAACCGAACGGCTGATTCGTGATGAAGCACTCTACAGGGCAATAACAAAGACTGCCCGGGAAAAAGCCCATGAGTACTCTATAGCGCGTTTTAGCAAATCCTGGGATGCGCTCTTGGGCAATACCATATGAAAAATTGGCACAAAGATAGCATCGCGTACGGATTTTTGCTGTGTGTCGGAATCCTTTTTTATGCAAAGACACTTTTTGGTGGATTCTATCCGGTTCCGACCGATACGCTTGTTGGAATGTACCATCCATGGAGGGACATTTTTGCTAAAGAATATCCGAGGGGAATTCCATACAAAAATTACCTCATTACGGATCCTGTCCGCCAGCAGATACCCTGGAGAAAGCTAGCTGTTGATGCACTAAAAAAAGGAAGTATTCCTTCATATAACCCGACGGCATTTGCCGGATCGCCGCTTGCCGGCAACATCCAGTCTGGAGCATTCTATCCCCTCAACTTTCTGTTTTTTCTGTTTCCTTATCCCGTTGCCTGGAGCGCACTTATCATCGCCCAGACTTTCGGATGTCTGTTTTTTGGCTTTCTGTTTTTACGAAAGCTTCGACTTTCCCGCATGTCATCCGTTTTTGGCGCAGTCTCATTTGCATTTATGGGATTTAGTATCGCCTGGCTCACTTGGGGGACGATGGTGTCTTCGTTTATGTGGGTACCGCTTGTCTTATCCGGAGTCATTGTTTTTGGGGAGTATGTATCAGCAAGAAAAAAATTGCTCTGGGCGGGGATTACCGTATGTTCCATATTTGCCATAATCTCCGCCGGTCACAGCCAGATTGCCCTCTATGGTATCGGGGTAGCGCTATTATTTGCCCTATGGCAACGCAAAATTCAAAAAACGTGGAATTCCCTTATATGGTTTTTGGGTTCCTTGTGTGTGGGATGTATGCTTGCTTATCCAATTCTTCAGTCTGCATTTGACACAATGATGCAATCGCTTCGGGCAACCTCGCCAACCTTATGGAACACGGAGGGCTTCTTTATCCCGTTTGTTCATCTCATTGGGTTTTTTGCTCCCGATTATTTTGGCAATCCATCAACGCTTAATTACAGCGGTGTATGGAATTATGGGGAAATGGTTGGATATATCGGTGCGGGAGCTCTCCTGTTTGCCTTTTTTGGGATATGTTCCGGTGTATCCGAAACTGTTTTTTGGGTTTTGTTAATAGCTCTTTCCCTTCTTTTTGCCACGGATAACCCGGTTGCTAAACTTCCCTATATTTTGGGAATTCCCATTTTTTCATCGCTCCAACCAACACGGTTGCTTTCCGTTATTGGATTATCATTATCCGTCCTTGCGGCATATGGTCTGGAGTACGCTGTAGGGAAAAATACTGCATTCAGGAGGAATGGTATCTTAGTTCCTATGATACTTGTCACTCTCTACATTGCGATTCTGGTACAGGCAAAATTTTCCGTTTTTATGACTCAAGATCAGGCGACAATAGCATTTCGCAACACTCTTTTACCTGCAACCATAGCATGTGCTGCAATAGGTATCTTTTTTGGTATCAGGTGGATCATAGGTAGGCATAAACAGAAGACAGCTATGACAATATTTCTGAGTTTACTTCTTGTTCTTCATGTTTTTGACCTTACCCGTTTTGGATGGAAGTTCACTCCGTTTACGGATCCTGCATATTTTTTCCCGACGTCAAAAATTATTTCGTACCTTGCATCGCATCAGGACGGAAGAACGGTTGTTCTTGATGATCGTATTGCACCCCCCAATACTCTTGCGTACTACGGCATACGGACTGTCGGAGGATACGACCCTCTCTATCCCAAACAATATGCACAGTTTCTTTCAAGTATCGACAGCGGGAAATATAGCCAGGAAGTGTCTTTTTTGCGGATCATCAACCCGAAAAATTATACGTCTTCACTTTTCCGGTATTTATCACCAACATATATCCTTTCCTTCGAGCCGATTACGGGTGATGGGTTTGTCGAAGTTATGAAAGAAGGATCAACAATACTTTCCAAAAACACGTCGTCGCTTCCGCTTGTCTATTTTGCCGATTCCATTGTGTATGCAAAGGACCATATGGATGCAATTGAGCTGATGAAACAATCTTCCCAAAGCGCATACCCTGCAGTCGTAGTGGGAGATGTTCCTTGGGACAGGGGTACGGGAATTACGCGAGCCCGTATTCTGGAACAAAACATGGAAGAGGGAACTATCCAGCTTCATACCAAGTCAGACCATGCTGGAGTTTTAGTGGTTGGGGAGATGTATGCTCCAAAATGGAGTGCATTTATAGATGGGAGGAATACGGATATTGCACGGGTAAATGCGATTTTTATGGGAATTATGGTTCCCCCCGGAATCCACACCATTCGTTTTGAGTATAGGCTGTAGACCGGTATAATTCATATATGAACAAGCAACGCGTTTCAATCGTTATTCCCAATTGGAACGGAAAACATCTACTTCAAAAGCATCTTGGTAACGTTATCCGCTATAGCCCGGGGTGTGAAATAGTAGTCACGGATGATGGGTCCATTGATGGATCTATGGAGTTTGTGCGCAAACAGTATCCGCAGGTTGTTTGCATTGATCATCCCGCACAAACGGGATTTGCACCAAATGTAAACCGGGGGGTTAAACAGTCATCCGGTGATATCATAATCCTTCTCAATACCGATGTAGAACCCCAAAAAGGATGGCTTGATCCGTTGCTTTCTCATTTTCAGGATTCCAAGGTATTTGCGGTAGGAGCCTTGGAAAAAAGTCATGAAAAAGAGGGAATTGTGCTTCGTGGCCGCGGACTATCAAAATGGGAAAAGGGGTTTTTTGTACATAGCAAAGGGGATGTGGACAAAACGGATACCGCATGGGTATGTGGCGGATCCGGAGCATTCCGCAAGTCAATATGGGACAAACTTGGTGGCATGGATGAACTTTATGCACCGTTTTACTGGGAAGATATCGATCTTTCCTACCGTGCCCTGAAGGCCGGATACACACTGGTGTTTGAACCCAAAAGCATCATTCATCACTGGCACGAACAGGGAGCAATTAAAAGTTCCTATACTGCTGAAGATGTAAAAAAAATCGTTCTTCGTAACCAATTCATTTTTCACTGGAAAAACATTACGGATAAG
>CAZERT010000001.1:62953-99297 GCA_964515515.1 uncultured Gammaproteobacteria bacterium | reverse complement strand
AATCGGACGCAATTTCCTTTTTTGCTTTTGCTGATAATTCCGATGTTATCGACGTAACTAACGTATTCATATCAGCGCTGGTAACGACAGTCACACTGCGGCTTGTCCCGCCGGATAATGCCTGTTCATTGCGGGCAATAACAACATTGCCTCCATATTCCTTGGAAATAAATTCGGAGTTTGCACTGATGTTTGATTCCGGTCCGATTGCCGAAGCGGTCAGTGCGCCGGTTGCCTTTCCAAACGTAATCGATCCGATCGACTCTGATGCCGATGCAACCGTAACATCCGAATCAAGGGTAAAAGAAAGAGATCCGAAGGTAAATACGGATCCTTTTTCAAGCGTCTTTGCGGAAAGCGATTTGTTGTAAAGCGTAACCGCACCCCGTGCCGGATCCCCAACTTTCTTCGTTCCCGAAACAGTAGCGGTTTTTTCCCCGGATACGGTTTTTTCTATTTTCTTCCCCGGAATAACCGCTTTTTCATTGTCTATACCCGTAGCGGTAGTTAAAATTGTCACCGTTGTGGACTTATCGATCATCTTGGGAAGAACGGATATGGTTACTGTTGCCTTGGGGACAAACCATTGCCATGCACTATATCCGGCAATACCCGCAGCCAGAATTATCCCACCAAGAACCGCAAAAAGAATCTTCTTTTTTCCTGCTGATGCGTTTGGCTTTGCGTGGAATAATCCCGAAAGGACACTACGCAGTTTTGCCAATGGTGAAACCCGCCCTTCCTCTTCCTCTTCCTGTTCCCCTTCATCCGGACTGCTTTCTTGGGGTAATTCCTCTGTCCCTTCTTCTGACGGTCCGAATCCAAGCTCCGTCGGATCAACAACCTCTACATTTTCCAAATCTTTCCGTTTTGGAGTGTGCTGGGAAATGACCGTTTCTTCTTCCATATCCTGGGTATTTCCATCTTCTTCTTTAGGTGTTTCTTTCCCCTCTTCACCTTCTTCATCCGTACCGGTTCCTTCCTCTTCTTCCTGAAGTTCATCTTTTTGCACATCATCTTCCACGACTTCCAAACGTACCGTGGCAGCTTGTTGAATGTGGGTCTGTTGGGATTCCGCGTCTTGTTCCTCAACACTCTTTTGTTCTGACACACCGGATTCTTCCTTATCGCTTACCGCATGGACAAGTTCACTTGCTCCGGCCATGACCACCGATTTTGCAAGGACTTTTCCCGGGATACTTTCAATTTTCGGAAAATGCAAAAACTGAAGCTTGGCCGTCCATGGATGTTTCATCAGACTCCGTCTAAATTCCTCCAAATCCTGTTCGTTCATCCCATAAATCATGATCCTGGGGGGAAGAATTTCCGATTTGGCAATCTTTTTCATTGCAGCTTCGACATCCAACACCGTGGTTCCACTTACCTTCAGGTGTTCCCTTCCGATTTTCTGCCCAACACTATATATGGTCACATCTATTGTTGATGTTCCACAGTGTATAAAAATACAACTCGGAGGAATCCCTTCCGTTCTTTTACAATAAAATGATAATGCACTATCCAGCCCAACGTATCCAAGTGCCGTAAGACCAAGGGAGGAAAGTATCTTCTTTAGCGGCCCACGAACATTATGGGCAACTTCGCCTTCAGGCGTTAAATATTCTTCCGATAGTCCTAAAATAACATTCTTAATTTCTGAAGGCCCTACTTTCCCCTCGCAAGAGGAAATTACATGGTCGGAACTCACGAGCCGTTCATCCCATGTATCTGCAACAACACTATCGGAAGCCGTACCGACAATTTCAACATGCCCATCTTTTCCCATATTCCATACTGCGGCAAGAACCGTAGATGGAGTCAAAACAAGGGAAAGATACACCGTTTTCTTTTCAGGTGTTTTTTTCGTGAATCGAGTAAGGATTTTTGACAAGAGTTTCATTAGTAACGTTTGCGTATATCCGGCGGACACCGGCACTGACCGCCTCTTCCTTTATTATTGTAAAGTGCCCCAGTTCGCCTGTAAAGGAAACATGCGGTCCGCCACAAATTTCCCTTGAAAACCAGGCCCCTTGTGGATCACCGACCGTATAGACTTTCACCTGATCCCCATATTTCTCGACAAAAAATCCTAGGGCGCCGCTTTTGAGTGCCTCTTCTTTTCCGAGCGTAACCATGGTAACCGGGTAATTTGCCGAAATAGCATCATTGACCATGCTTTCAATTTTTTTCAACTCGTCAGGGGTAATTTTTACCGGGTGGGAAAAATCAAACCGGAGCCGTTCAACCGTAATGTTGCTTCCCTTTTGGGAAACATGTGTTCCAAGAATCGTCCGAAGGGCTTTGTGTAACAGATGGGTTGCCGTATGAAGCCGTGTCGTTTGCACACTATGGTCTGCAAGTCCTCCTTTAAACATTCCGGCAGCTGCAGTTCGGGATAATTCCTGATGCTTCTTAAATTCATCTTCAAATTGTTGACGGTTAACATCTTGTCCCCTGCCGCGGGCAATTTCCTCAGTCAGCTCCCAGGGAAATCCGTACGTTTCATACAAAATAAACGCCTGTTTTCCATCGACTGTAGGCAGTTTTTCTATCTCCCGCAGACCTTTTTCCACGCTTTTTCCGAATCGCTTTGCTTCATCCTTTACAACGTCCTCTATCATTCCCTGTTGTTTTTTTACGGTTGGATATACACCGGCATATATTTGTGCAACTGGTGCAACGAGGCTTCCCAGATACTCCCAATTCCCCCATACGCCCAAATCCCGTCCATATAAAAGCGCACGACGAACAAGACGCCGCAAGACATACCCCTGGGTTTTGTTCGATGGAATAACCCCATCCGCAATCATCATGACGGATGCGCGCATATGATCGGCAATAATCCGCATGGCGCGAGTGCTTTTTGATTCTTTTCCGTATTCAGACCGTGATGTTTCTTCCAATACGCGGATGATGGAAGAAAACGAATCAGTTTGGAATACGTCACGGAGATTGTTGACTGCAGCATTTAACCGTTCCAACCCCCCTCCGAAATCGACATTTTTTTGCGGCAATTCAACAAGCGTTCCGTCTTCATTTTTTTTATATTGCATAAAAACAGAATTTCCGATCTCCAGAAACCTTCCGCAGTCACAATTTGGGTGGCATCGTTCCTGGGACCAAGGGGACTGTTCATGAAGTTTTAATTCTTCCCCAAAGTCATAAAAAACCTCGCTATCGGGCCCCCCAGGCTCACCCGGTGCCATATGGTCCGGTTCCCCGGACCTGCTCCACCAATTTTTCCTTGCGGGATACGTAAATATCCGCTCACCGAGTTTTGCATCTATCCCTACTGTTGAAAATAATTCTTTCCAGAGTGAAACCGATTCTTCGTCTTTTGGAACTGAATCGTTTCCTTCAAAAACGGTGACGTATAAACGGGAGGCGTCAAGGTGAAGTTCTTCCGTAAAAAACTCAAAAACCCAGGGAAGCTGTTCTTTTTTAAAATAATCACCTAAAGACCAGTTTCCCAACATTTCAAAAAAAGTCTGATGGCGGTTATCCCCAACTTCATCAATATCCTGACTCCGAAAAGATTTTTGGGAATTGACCAGTCTCTTTCCGAGCGGATGAGCTTGGCCCAGAAGATACGGAATCAGGGGTTGCATACCGGCGCTATTAAACAGCGTCGTCGGATCATTTTCAGGAACAAGCGGTGCAGACGGAATCACAGCATGTCCGTGGTTTTGGAAAAAAGAAAGATAGGAAGTTCGAATATCATTTGCGGTCATAGAAGGATTATACCATCGGACCGATACTGTGCATGACAAAAAAGCATAATAATGGAATAGTTTGTTATACTGTACCTATTCATATGTGCACAATTGCAGCAACTCGCCTTGAACATTCATGGTTTTTACTTAAAACACGGGATCCTGTTCCCTGGATGAGACTCGATGATGAAATGAAATTATTCGATTCTCCCGCAGACACTCAGAAAAAATTATTAATTCAGAATCCTGATCCCAAGGAAGATGGATATTATGGAGGTATCAATGATAAGGGTGTCGCATTCGTTGCGACATTTCTTCCTGTTGCCGAAAATCAAATTTCCTATATCCGCAGGCCATACGTTCGTCTTATTTTGGATGCGCCATCCGCCAAAGATGCCATTACCATTATCCAATCGTTTTATCCAAGAATCGGGGGGAATTTTTTTGTTGCGGATTCAAACGAATGTTATGAGATTGAATCCGCTCCGCAGGAAATATTCATTCAATCGATTCAAAAACCCACAGCAAAAACAAATCATTTTCTCCATTTGCCCTATATCAATCTCCAAATGAAAAACCCATGGTTTGCCAATTGGACAACCAAACGCCTCGAACGGGCACAAACACTTATTGAATCGGCAAATACCCTTACTGATCTTCAGAATCTACTCAAAGACAGAAAAAATGCAGATACAACCT
The DNA here is from genome assembly GCA_964515515.1 of uncultured Gammaproteobacteria bacterium. Taxonomy (GTDB): domain Bacteria; phylum Patescibacteriota; class Microgenomatia; order UBA10105; family UBA927; genus CAZERT01. The sequence goes on along the minus strand of CAZERT010000001.1, from coordinate 94,888 downwards.
CTGCTATTTGCATGCTTGGAAGCGATTCCAAAGAAAATCCACCTACATCATCCGCGTTTATTTTTGATTCCAACCATGTAAATGCTTTCTATTGCCAGGGAAATCCTCTGGAGAAACCGTTCCTTCAATATTCATTTTCCTGACCAACAACATATATACTTCTGAAAAACCACAAAGAAATAACCCTATAATTTAATTGTGTTGTTTTTCTTGTATAAGTGGTAATGACATTGCAACCAAAATTATTCCGCTCGCAAATAACGCAAGCGTTGTCGGTAATTCGTTGAAAAATACTATCCCAAATATCATCCCGAATACAAGCTCAAGAAGCAAAATTAAACCTCCCTTTTGGGCTTCGATATATTTAAAACCAAATACAACAAGCGGCATAATAATTGCCTGCGTTAATGCATATATCCAATTTATAATCCAGGGAAAACTTGTAAAAGCGCTATTCATATTCTCACGAAGAAGAAGAAACCCGGAAAAAGTTGCAATAAATCCAAATATGTTATTTGTTGCCGCAATCTGCAAGAAAGAATACTTGGAACTAATCTTTTTACTCAATGACAAATATATACTCGCAAATAATCCTGCGCCTATCGTGACTATGATATATAATGGTTCAATCTTTGGTTTTGATAAAGCATCACCATAAAGAATAATCAGACCTATCAACGCTAGAGTGAATGAAAATAACTTTTTCCTGTTAATTATTTCGTGGAACAACACATATCCCCATATATAATTTCCAATCGTATTGATTGCATAATATATAAACAAAACCATTCCGATCGCCAAATGATTAACCCCGATAAAAAACAATACATCTATGATTCCCCCACTTATTCCTACGGCAAAGAACCAAATCAAATCACACTTCCGAATTGGTTTAAAAACTCGAAATAATAATCCAAAACCAACCAAAATCACAAATACAATCAAGCTGCGTGTCCATGCCTGATAAAAGGGTGAAAAGGAAGAACCCATAAAACGGGAATACACGCCATATAACGAATATAAAATTCCACAGAAGGCGAGCGACAATGCTCCTTTCCACTCATTTTTCATAATGCTATATGTTACATCCGAACAATATTGATCGGTTTCCCTGTTGCAATAGCCCGAACGTTATCGATAACAATATTCCATAATGTTTGTATCGATCCATCGGTATACCACCCGAACCCCTTAAAACTCACGGCATATTCAAGGTCACGTAGCGGCGAAGCACTGATATCTTCCCCTTCGTATACATACGTATCAACATCCCGTTTTTGTATGGCACGCGCCATTGCAGCCTCATCAATAAGCGAGCGGTCAACGGTATTTATTAAAATGACTCCCTTCTTCATCCGCCGAATTTCATCTTCACGTATGAGGCCCGTATTAGCCTCTTCGTGGGTAATATGAAACGTAATTACATCCGATTTCTGCAATACTTCATCCATTGACGTAAGGTGGACTCCTTGCAGAACATCCGTTTGGGTACGATTACAAGCCAAAACTTCCATTCCGATCCCCATTGCAAGCTCTGCCACCCTGCTTCCGATATTCCCGATACCGATAATTCCCAGTGTTTTTCCGCGCAGGTCAATTCCCATTTCTAAACGGTACTGGCCTTTTTGGGTACGTCTGTCCGTTACGAAAATCCGCTTTGCGGCACCAATCATGTACGCAAGTGTCTGCTCTGCAACCGCTTCCCGTGAATATCCGGGAATATTGGAGACGGAAATCCCCCGTTTTTTACAATAAGCCAGATCAATCCAACCAAATGATGTTGTGGTTAGACTAATTCCTGTGCATGAGGGAGCCGCATCAAGAACGGCAATCATCTTTGAGGGAGCCTTTTCAAATCCTCCGAAATTATCGGGGTCCAACACAAGAATATCAGCACCGCGAACGTGGGAGCATAATTGTTCAACAGATAACTCGCTGGAGTCAGGAGTAAATACTGTTTTACCTATGTGTTCAAGTGAACGGATTTGATCTTGTGTAAAACAAGTCTTTGGTGCAACCACAGCAATAGTCATACGATCCCGCCTTTCTGTGGTTTCCATTATAACCCATCAGTACAGCGTTATTTCTTTGGAGTATTCCGGAAAAATTTTTTCCGGAGCTGTTGTGTGGATGAAAGCCCCTTTTCCTGGACTTTTTCGACACTTTCAAGTGCCGTGTCAAGCCGTTTTGTTGCTTCTTCGGAAATATCATCCTTTTTTTCTTCCAATTCCTCAATAATCTGATCCTTGAGTTCCTCACCCCGCTCCAGCAGTTCTTTTCCTTTTTCTTCCAACTCCCCGATTTTTTCCTCTACGTTTCCGATGAATTTCTTTCCGCGTTTTGCCACATCTTTCTGGATCCGTTTTCCGCCTTCCGTCCCCAACAGATAGACAAGGCCGGCTCCAATAAGGCCACCAAGAACTGCTCCTGCGGCAAATTTAACTTTCCCCCGATCGCATGAATCACACATGGGAATCTCCTTTCCGACGAAACGCCGAGATAATACCTGATAGTGAACGCATATTTGCAATAGCTGACGATAATCCTTCCGCGCCATTTCCGACTGTTTCGGTCACGCGCCCGGTATCATCAAGGATTTTATTCATACGGATAACGGTTCCATGAAATTCCTTAAGGATATTCCATACCTGAATGGAGAGGATAACAACAACAAATGTTAGAGTCAGAAGTACTACAACGATGGTAATAGAAATTGGATCCATAGGCAGGTCAATGTTCCCTAAGACTACAGTCAAAATGAAGCCCTGTCAATTGGGCATTTCACTGCATAAATCCGATTTTCCGGATGACGGTTGTTGACTTCCCAAACCGGCTTATCGCCACAATTGTAATGGTATTTACCCCTGGATCAAGGGACACCTGATCAAAAAATTTTCCGTCCTGACGGACCAATACCGATATACCGTTTACCGTTACCGTTGCGTCGTTATCCGTTGATCCGATAATGTCTATCTTTTTTTCCGTCGCAATACTTTCATTTTGCGGTTGATCAAGAATCAAAACAGGCGGTCGATCAAGTCGCTTATATTGAAAGAAAAAATAAAATAGGAATAATCCTACCAGTCCTGCAAGCAATAACAAAACAAACCTACCTGGAGTAAGAGTAAAAAATGGTGTATTGAGAGGATCAGCCATGCCTTTTGGCATCACAGAACCACTGGTTTTATCTTCCATCTGGCGGCGAAAAAATGCCAGCATGACAGCGCTATCAAGCGATAAATAAGTAGTGTAGTTTTTTACAAATCCCTTTGCATACGTCACCGACGGCAACGAAATAAAATTATCTGATTCCATAGCAAGAAGAAATTTTTTCCTGATGCGTGTTACGGATTCCGCCTGCTCTAGGGTTATCCCTTTTGCAATCCGCGCTTCACGAAGCATAGTTCCAACCGTTTTCATGACTGGATAAGGTTATCCGTTTCCTTCCTGTTGGGATTGATTTGCTAAAAATTCATCTGCATTTTTTACCAACACGTCACGCGGCTTTGACCCTTCACCAGGACCCACAATGCCCGCTTCTTCCAACTGATCAATAATACGTGCAGCCCGCGCATACCCAACTTTTAATTTCCGTTGTAAGAGTGACGAAGATGCCTTGTCCATTTGGCATACAATCCGAAGCGCCTGATCAAAAAAATCATCCTTTCCTTCCCCGCCATCACCAGCAAATCCAACACCCTTTTTACCCGAAGGAACCGGTGTTGTTATGACTTCTTCCGTATATTGTACCGGCTGATTGTGAGTTTTGAGAAAACTGACAACTTTGTTCACTTCCTGCTCGGAAACAAATGTCCCCTGAATACGACTCGGTTTGCTTTGATCCGGAGGAATATAGAGCATATCTCCGCGTCCAAGGAGTTTTTCCGCTCCGGGCATATCGATAATCACACGCGAATCGATCATGGAAGATACATTAAATGCAATGCGTGTTGGGATATTTGCTTTCAACAGTCCGGTAATAACATCAACGCTTGGACGCTGTGTTGCCAACACTAAATGAATTCCCGTTGCACGAGCCATCTGAGCAAGGCGACAAATTGAATCTTCAACATCAGCAGGTGCATATGCCATCAGGTCCGCAAGCTCATCGATAATGATCACAATATAGGGCATTGCCTGAAATCCAGACTGCTCATTAAATCCATCAATATTTCGCACTCCAACTTCGGCAAATTTCTTGTACCGGTCTTCCATTTCCTTAATTGCCCAATGAAGGGAAGACAATATCTGATCAGGTTCAACGATAACGGGCGTCATCAGGTGTGGAATACCGTTATACCCAGTAAGCTCAACACGCTTCGGGTCTACAAGGATAAGTCGGACTTCTTGTGGTGTCGTCCGAAATAAGATAGAACAAATAAACGCATTGATAAGTACGGATTTCCCTGATCCTGTCGTACCCGCAACCAAGCAATGGGGCATTTTTGCAATATCCGTCACAACCGGATTTCCTGACACATCAAGACCAAGAGCAACCGTTAATTTTTTCTTCCCAGGTTTCATATCCGGCGATTGCATCATTTTTTTCAGTGTTACAAATTCAAGCCCCCTATTTGGAATTTCAATACCAACTAAATTCCTTCCTGGAATCGGCGCTTCAATACGGACCTGTCCAGTTGGTGCAGCAAGGGCAAGTGCTAAATCGCTCGAAAGGGAGGTAATTTTGGATAATTTGACTCCAGAGGCTATTCGGAGTGCGTATTGCGTCACTGCTGGACCACGATTTACCTCAACAACTTGTGTTTTTATGCCAAAATTATCAAGTGTTTCATAAATCGTTTGGGCATTTTGACTCACATCCCCACGGTCCGCTTTTTCGTTCGGACCATCAGAAAGGAGGGATTCTTGCGGATATTCCCAAATTTTTAACGCTTGGGAAGACACTGGGGAAACAATTGTTGAATCCGCTGGTTTTACCCCCGGAGAAACAGCGCCTTGCTTCCCTGTTCCAACAGGCTGTTTTTCATCTTTTGGGACCATTTTTATTGGAGTAGTATCCTGCTTACCACTGGGCTTATCCGATTCCATTCCCTTTATGACCAGTTGCGCCTTTTCATTGGGAAACAACGGTTTTCCAATGTGTTTTCCGTCTTTCTGCCGCATAAGACTCCCTACCCATTTCAACAATTTTTCACCTGAAAGTAACAGAACTGATACTGCTTTATCCAAGGAAGCATTAAACGTCAGGACAAGTCCAATAATAAACAGGGAAATAAATAATATATAGGTAAACTGCGCCGAGACAGCAGTAGTAAGCCACACCATGAGTGATTCGCCCACTACTCCACTTTGCGTGAGCGGAATCAGGGAAACAAGCATCAATATAAGACCAAGGGAAACATTTGGTTGGGCAATCGGATGTTTAAGTTTAAAAAACAATAAACTCATCACGACTAGAATTCCGGGAATAACATATGTTGCCCACCCCACCTGCCCAAATAATTCATCATGAATCATATGGATTGGGGATCCGCTTCCAAAAAATGAAAGAAAAATCGTTGCGGCAATCAGCCACATCCAAATTGCACCGATTGTCTTTACGGTTTCTTTCTTCAGTTTTATTTTGAAATGACTACGGTGGCGATACTTCCGTCTCTTTGCCATATGTCTAGTATAGGGGAGAAGCGCTGGATTTTTCAACCAGATCTGATATACTTTGTATACGTCAAAGGCCTGTGTGAAGGGGCTTGGTATTTTTTTGCTCCGATCGCAGGCATTTTTATTTGGATTTTGTATGGATATTCGAAATATTGCCATTATCGCCCATGTTGATCACGGAAAAACAACTTTAGTGGATGCAATGCTTAAGCAAACGCACACGTTCCGGGATAACGAAGCTGCAATGACGGAAACGACAATTCTTGACAGTAATACGCTTGAACGGGAAAAGGGTATCACGATTCTGGCAAAAACAACCTCCGTTTTCTATAAAACAACGAAAATCAATATTATCGATACCCCGGGACATGCTGATTTCGGTGGTGAAGTTGAACGTGTAATTAACATGGCTGACGGTGCACTCCTTATTGTTGATGCAGCCGAAGGCCCTCTACCCCAAACACAATTCGTTACCCGCAAGGCGCTGGAGCGAAATCTTCCGATCTTGGTGCTTGTGAATAAAATCGACCGCGCGGATGCCCGGCCGGAAGCAGTTGTGGGCGACATTGAAGATCTCTTCCTGCGTCTGGCAACGGATGAGTCCCACCTGAGTTTTACCACCCTCTATGGAATCGGCAGGGCCGGTAAGGTCTGGAAAACGCTTCCTAAAGATCCACATGAATCCGGTACATTGGAACCATTATTTGAAGAAATTCTCCGTGTGATTCCCCCACCATCTGCTGATGCCTCCCTCCCATTTTCCATGCTGGTTTCCAATCTTGATTTTGATGATTATAAAGGCACCTATGCCATCGGAAAAATTTCCCAAGGAACAATCACATCCGGACAACAGGTGGCAATCATGGAAGAAACGAAAAAAATCGGAACAGGAAAAATAGAACACATATTTACCAGTAACGGACTCAAACGTATTGAAATTCCCCAAAGCGAACTGGGAGACATTATTGCCGTATCCGGTATTGCCGATATTGCTATCGGCCAAACGCTCTGCGACCCAAACCACCTGGTGGGATACCCAAAAATCATCATCCAGGAACCGACGCTAAAGATTACCGTTGCGGCCAATACTTCACCGTTTTCCGGAAAAGAAGGACAGTTTGTAACGGTCCGGCAAATCGGAAACCGGCTTATGAAAGAGAAAAAAACCAATCTTGGCCTTCGGATCACCGAAAATGCCGGTGGGTCAAGTTTTATTGTGGCTGGCCGGGGAGAACTTCACCTTGCCGTTCTATTGGAAACCCTGCGCCGGGAAGGCTATGAACTGCAGGTAGGAAAACCGGAAGTCATCATGAAGGAAATCGAGGGGGTGCCTTGTGAACCATTTGAGGAATTAACGATAGAAATCGATCAGTCATTTATCGGGATTATCACGGAAGACCTTGGACGAAGAAAGGCGGAACTTGTCGATACACACACTGACGAACGTGGCATCACAAGAATGGTATATAAAGTCAGCAGTAGAAACCTGTTGGGATTTAGGGGGGATATCCTTACCAGAACACGGGGAAACGGAGTATTTGCCACGCAAACCATCGGATACTTCCCTGTCGGATCCACTATTGCCAAACTTCGAAACGGCGTTATCATCTCGCTTGAAACAGGAACGGCAACCGCTTATTCGCTTGAACCGGCCCAGCAGCGGGGAAAAACGTTTGTTATGCCCGGAGCAGCTGTGTATGAAGGCATGGTAGTTGGGTTAAACAGCAGGCAGGAAGATATCGAAATGAATATCTGTAAGGGGAAAAAACTCAATAACATCCATTCCGCAAATGCAGACATTGCCGTTCACTTAGATCCTCCCGTTATTATGACACTGGAACAGTGTTTGGATTTTATTGAAGACGATGAACTTTTGGAAATTACACCGGAAAATTTACGGCTCCGGAAGAAATATCTTACCAAAACAGCCCGTGACCGCGTAAACCGCGGACTTGCTCCTACCGTATAACAAATGCACTAGACTTCCAGAATAACGGGAACGATAAGCGGTGCACGTCCTGTTTCCTTTTTGAGAAACATCTGAAGGTTTTCTTCAACCTGTTCCCGGACAAACCGCCAATCGCTAATCCGTCCTTTTTTTGTCACAATGGAACGCGTGACGACATGTTTTGCCTTATCCAACAACGGTCCGGATTCTTTAATATACACAAATCCCCGCGAGATGACATCCGCCTCTCCAACAACTTTCCCCGTCTCCCCATCAATAGGTACGACGACGACAACGATTCCTTCCGATGCAATCGTCTGCCTATCCCGAAGCACCACATTCCCCACATCACCGATTCCCAATCCATCAACCATCACATTTTCCAAGCTAATAGTCTCCACTACCCGTGGGGGTCGATCGGGGTACAGTTCCAACACTTCTCCCTGGCCAGGAATCAACACCGCCTTTTTATGGTATCCATATTCCTGGGCAAGCATCCGGTAATTCATAACGTGCCGGTATGTTCCGCCAATCGGAAGGATATATTTTGGACCAAGCGCAGACAAAAGAAGCATTAAATCTGCCTGACTTCCGTGGCCCGATACATGAAGATCATCGGCAATCCCCGTATAGGTCACCCGAGCGCCGGATCGGTATATCTGATCAATGAGTGCATTGACGGAATTTTCGTTTCCAGGAATTGCATCCGCGGAAAACATGACCGTATCGCCTTCCCCGATGGAAACAAATTGGTGTCTGTCATTGGCGATTCTGGAAAGTGCCGATTCCGGCTGGCCTTGTGCTCCTGCAACGATCAAAAATTGTTTTGACGATGGTACCCGCTTTAAGTCCCTATCCCGCACAATGAGCTCCCGATGAAAGCGCATATAGGAAAGTTTTACGGATTCCTCAACATTTTGATGGATTGAACGGCCTAAAAACGTTACCTGTCTTCCCCGTGACTTGGCAATGTCAATTGCCAGTTGAATACGGGAAATATTGCTTGATTGTGTAGTAAACAAAAATCTTCCAGGCGTATTATCCAGGTCGCGGACAATTGCATCTCGGATTTTCTGCTCTGATGGGGTAAATCCCGGCCGCTCGCTACCCAAACAATCCGTCGTCATAAGCAATACATTCCGTTTACCGACGGCGTTAATCGCATCAATATCTGGTAATTTTCCATCAAGAGGATCAAAATCGAATTTATAATCAGCACCATGGTACACGATACCAATGGGGGTTTCGATCACCAGATGTGATGGATCGGGAATGGAATGGGTCAACCGGATAAACGACACGCGGAATGCACCAAGTGTTATTGTTTTATCGTAATCAACGGAGGTCACTCTTGCATCAATTTTTACCTCCCGAAGTTTCAGGTTGGCAAATGCTGCAGTCAGCGGTGTTCCCCACATCGGTATTCCCTTTAGTTTTGGGTATAAATACGGGAGTGCACCAATATGATCATCATGCCCATGCGTAAACACGAGTCCACGGATAAAGCTGGTTTTATCCGCAAGATAGCGGATATCCGGAATCACAAGGTCAATCCCATACATATCCGGATCAGGAAATCCAACTCCACAATCAACTAATACAATATCCTTTATTCTTCCCTCTTCTCTGTACTCATACGCATACATATTCTTCGTAACGTTTCCCGCACCGCCAAGTTGAATCAGACGGAGCGTCCCCCGACCGGTTTTTGCCTGACCTGTAAATACTTTATTTCGCCCAAACGGCGAAATGTGTTTCATTGTTTGTACATTCATATTTTTTCTTTGGTTTATGAGTAAACCAATTCCTTTCGTAAAAAATCTTCTACATTTTCCCGGCAGTCAAACGCGTAGGTTTTCATGCCAAAAGTTTGCGCTGCACGGATATTTTCCATGGTGTCATCAATAAACAAACACTCCGATGGATCAGTTTTGAGGGCTTGTGCCACAAATACATAGGCACTTGGGTCCGGTTTTGCGCATCCCATTTTGCAAGAGACGAACACATAATCAAAATGGGAATATACCCCCCGTTGTTCATTGACCTCAACGTGGATATCCACCATATTGCTAAATGCACTGACGGTATAACCAGACCGGAGCCGATCAATAAGCCGTGTCATATCCTCATCAATTTCGGAAAGCTGCGCATACGCCTGTGTGTATCGATGGATGAGTTCTTCCGGAGATTCCTTCAGATTATATTGGAATTTAATACGGGCAATACATTCCTTCCCGGTAATTTTTCCGATCCGCCAATTCCCAACGGTTGTTTGGTAGAGCGACTGGGTCACTTCAACCGGAAGCTTAAACGCAAGTGACATAACAAGGGGTGTCATCTGTTTTTTTGCCCGCAACACCACCCCACCTAAATCAAATAGTATATGGGCAATTCTTGCCATACCATTAATAGGTCTCTATATACTCCTTCATTGAATACTCAGTAACAGTTAATGGCTCCGTAACCCCCCGTGCAACACGAAGGGCAGCTTTACGAACGAGCGCATTCATTGTCCGCTCCAAACTTCTGATACCCGCATCATATCCAAGCGGACGGACAAGCTTTGCCCATACCGCATCATCAATCACTAATGCCGATGGCGGCAATCCCGAAGATTGCAGAAGTTCCGGTAACACGTAATTTTTCGCAATCGTAATTTTTTCCTCATCAGTATACGATGGCATTTGGATCGGTTCCAACCGATCCAATACCGCCGTTGAAATATTGACCGTATTGTTGCTTGTGGCAACAAAAAGCGCTTCTGATAAATCAAACGGATAATCCAAATAATGATCCGTAAAAGCCTTATTCTGCTCGGGATCCAAAAGCTCAACAAGCACCCCCATAATATCCCCACGGGCATGTTCTGCAACCCGATCTATTTCATCAAGCAAAATAACGGGGTTTTTTGATCCCGCAGTCCGAAGACCTTTTAAGATGCTTCCAATTTCTGCATCCGGACGGACCCGTGATTGTCCACGAAGCTCGCTTGCATCACTCATGCCACCAAACGGAATCCGAATAAATTTTCTTCCCATGGCAAGAGCAATTGATTTTGCCAATGTCGTTTTCCCCGTACCAACAAGCCCAACCAAACACAAAATCGGAGCGCGTCGGGCAAGAATCCCATGGGATAGCGCACTATCAGGCGTTGCACTTTGAACGGACGTTCCTATCTGAATCGATGACTGAAGTTTTAATACTGCCAAATACTCCAAAATCCGATCTTTTACGCTTGTCAGACCATAATGATGTTTATTTAACAATTCTTTCGCGTGATCCAGATCCAGTTGATCGATCGTTCTGTCATTCCACGGAAGGGAAATTGTCCATTCAATATAGGAAAGCATCTGTTCAATATGAACAAATGCACTAATATCGTGCTCAAGGCGTGTAATTTCCTCCGCCATGGACAAAAGACGGGACTCAAGATCACCGGGAAGTGCTTTTTCCTTGATGGATGTTGAAAGCGTGGCAATCCTTTCAGAGAGTGAACTCATATCCCTATCATACCCCGAAACGCTTCCGCTTTACCATAATGGATACGAACGTAAACTCCATCCATTAATACCTGCGCTGCGGTCTCCCGAATCGACGTGGACCACTACTCCCCCCACGGTCACCCCCACCTGTCCGGGGAGGTCTGGGTTGGGCTTTTGCCGCATCTTCGCCAAACAACATGGAAAGATTCGTCCTGCCCTGATCGTCGATTTCGATCACGCGCACCTTTACCGTCTGACCGATCTGCACGACTTCTTCAGGATTATTGACGAAGTTTGTTGACATCTGTGATACATGAACCAATCCTTCCTTTCCAGGAAGGATTTCAACAAATGCCCCAAACGGAAGCATCCGTTTCACTGTTCCTTCAAACTCTTCCCCTGCTTTTACTTCATGCGTTAATCCCTTAATCCAAGCGGATGCTTTCTCCACTGCTTCATCTTTTGTGGATGAAACAAATACCGATCCGTCATCCTTTACGTCAACGACCGCACCTGTTGTCGTTTGGATAAGGCGGATCATCTTTCCTCCAGGACCGATCACCTCTCCGATTTTTTCCGTCGGGATTTTGATCATCTCCACTTTCGGTGCATATTGGGAAAGGTTAGGACGGACTCCGGAGATAACGCTCTTGATTTTTTCCAAAATATCCATCCTGGCAGTATGAGCCCGTTCCAGGGCACCTTTAACTATTTCATCCGTCAATCCATCGATTTTTACATCAAGTTGGATCGCCGTAATACCGTTTTTCGTGCCTGCTACTTTAAAATCCATATCACCGGAAAAGTCCTCAACACCGACAATATCGGTAAGCAGAACATAATCATGCGTTTCCTTATCCGTCATAAGCCCAACGGAAATACCGGCAACCGGCTCTTTAATCGGAACTCCTGCATCCATAAGTGCAAGCGTTGATCCACACGTTGAAGCCATGGATGTTGATCCATTGCTGCTCATCACTTCCGATACCAATCGGATAGTATAGGGAAATTGATCAACCGGCGGAATGACCGCAAGCAGCGCTCGCTCTGCAAGGGCACCATGACCTATTTCACGCCGTGAAGGTGTCCCCATTCTACCTGTCTCACCAACTGAATACGGAGGCATGGAATAGTGATGAATATAGCGTTTCGATTCTTCCCCTGTCGGTCCTTCAATCAACTGCTCCAAGTCCGGTGATGCAAGGGTCGCAACAGTTAATACCTGGGTCTGCCCACGCTGAAACATTGCACTCCCGTGGGTTCGCGTCAGCAATCCCACATCCATGGATATCGGGCGGATCTCATCGATTTTCCGACCATCTACCCGTTTTTTATGTTTGAGTACATCTTCACGAATTTTTTTCTTGGATAGGGCATCCAATGCCGCCATAATATCCCCGACTGTATATTTGTTTTCGTAGGCAACCGCAATCGTTTGTGCAAGGGCAAGAAGCTCGGAATCCCCGCCTTCTTTTTCGTTTTTCTTTTTGAACGCGGCTTCTATATCCTTTGCATACTCTTTCGTCATCTTCTGGGTAATTTCCGAATAATCCTTCCCTTCGCCTGCAGGAAGTTTCGTTTTTCCTGTTTCCTTAGCAAGCTCTTCGATAAGGGAAATGATTTTGGCATTTTCCTTCTTTGCTTCCAACACGGCGTTATACACAATGTCATCATTCGTTTCGCAGAATCCGCCTTCCAGCATGAGCACTTTTTCACGGGTTCCCGAGATAACAAAATCAAATTCCGATATTTCCTGTTCTGATGCCCGTGGATTAATAAGGAATGAACCTGCGTCGCCATTTGCCTTGGTATACCCAATACGCACACCGGCAACCGGACCGTTCCATGGAACCGGAGAAATGGCAATGGCTGCAGATACCGCAACAAGACCCAATACGTCCGGATCATTTTCTCCATCGACAGACAACGTCGTAATCACCACCTGCACATCATGTTTAAATGACTTGGGAAACAACGGCCGGATGGAACGGTCAATAAGCCGTCCGGCAAGCACGGCATCATCCGATGGCCGCCCTTCCCGTTTTACCCAACGGGATCCCTTGATCCTACCACCGGCATACAGCCGTTCCACATATTCAACGGATAATGGAAAATAATCCAGAGTCGTTTCTTTTGATGAGGCGGTAACTGTGGCAAGCACCATGGTCTCACCATACTGGGCAACAACTGCTGCACCAGCCTGCTCTGCATACCTGCCAACTTCAAGAGATAACGTACGTCCGGCAATTTCCGTTGATTTTTTTACAATAGCCATGAATGATGTATCCGATAGGCGGATGGGGTTGGGGAAAACCGATGAAGTGGGATCACTCGAATCTTTGAGGGGGCAACCGTGCAAAAACTCAAGCCATCACACTTCAGGGTATATTCGACTCCACATCCTTAGTCGGATAGGTATAAAAATATGTTAAATACTACTCTTTACTTTGATAATCCGATTTTTTTAATAACGTCTTCGTAACGGGTTTTTTCCTTGTCTTCAAGATAGTTTAAAAGACGCCGACGCTTACTTACAATACCCAATAATCCCCGTCTGGAATGATTATCCGAAGGATTTCCCTTTAGGTGTTGGGCAAGTTTTTCAATTCTCGCTGTAAGGAGCGCAACCTGAACTTCAGGACTTCCCGTATCTCCGGGTTTTACTGCATATTGACTGATAATGGAAAGTTTTTCCTCGCTTGGTTGGGGCATGACCGGCTCTTCGTGTTTTTTTGAAGCTGCCTTTTTTGCCGATGCTTTCACCGGTTTCTTTTCTGTTTTTGTTTGTGTTCGTTTTGTTGCCATAACGTTTTGCAATAAAAAATGAAGCCTTCGCTTCGTTTATGTGTTTTTAGATTTTACACGAAACGCAGGGAAAATACAAGAAACGGACTTTCCCTTTTGCTCTTACGACCGGGAAGGAGAAGGTTGCGAACTTTTAAAGATCTTCGGTTTTAACCATTCTTCCGGTGTCTGTTTTTTTCCTGTAGGAGTTACAACACTTTGTTGATCTTCCTGCGGGGGTTTTTCAACAACAGCCTGAGAAGATGGTGTACTCTGCTGCGGTGATAAAACCGGTTGTTGGGCTACTGTCGGGAAAGGAATTGAAGACTGAAGGCCTACTGTTTCCTGTTCAAATTCAACAAACCGTTTCCCACCGGCTTTTAGGCATACCGAAGCAACTTCAAATGCCCGGGATGTGACGTCTTTTGACCTAAAACTATCCGTAGCCCCATAAATACCGTTTAAAATATTCGTTGCAATATCGGGGGTCAATGTGACACCCAATGACGACAAAAAGACTGCAGTAAGCTCCGTCAGACATGATGACTGACTATCGGAAATACGGATTGTTCCAAAAGAAGCATCCCCCGGGTCTTTTGAAAGAACAACCATTGGTTTTTGGGAAATGCTTTCCGCCAATGATCCAAATATGTCACCAAAATCCGTTTCTGATGAGCCACCAATGAAAAATACCACATCTGCATGCCCTCCGCTTCTACTGAAGGAAACATTCTGTTCGGAAAAACTTCCAAACCCTGGACGCTCCTCTATAACCAGGTTGAATTTATTCCCCGCGATGTTGTAACTTACTTTTTCTATTGATCCTTCCTGATAATCCAAGGACACCACAAAACTATTCTGTTTCACTGTGGATTGCACTTTGTCTGCACCCACAAAACTCGATAATCCGACTGTCATTGGCGTTGCACAGGCAACTGTAACAGTTTTATCCATTGAAACAAGCCCAAGATAGAGAGCAAGTGTTGCTCCCATAGAGTCAAGCGTTGGTTGACTATGGGATACTATAAGAATGGATTTTGCCCCAGAGAGAATCTCTGTTACTTTTGTTATGTCTGTCGCTTGCATACGCGATATATATATGGGGCAGCAATAATAAAAAAAAGAAAATTATACGGTTGTGAACGCAATTATATCATCACCAACCTCAAATGCAACCAAGCGGTCAAAGAGAATACCGCATTCCGTTCCAACTTCCGCTTTTGTCGTGTCTTCTTTCCCTTTTCGCACTGACTTAATCTTTGCTTTTGCGATCTCTTCCTCACCACGCATGATCTTTACCTGGTCTCCCCGTGCAAGACGACCAACTTTTACTTTTGTACCGGCAACTAGCTGTCCACTAAAAGGAAATTGCGCCAATATCACCCCGCTTCCCAATTCCCGTTCTCCGGTTGATATTTCTGCCATACCAGCAACGACATCGGCAAGTTCATCAAGAAGCTCATAAATAATCGTATATGTTCTATAGACAACTTTTTCCAGTTGTGCCAATTTTTCAATCGCTCCGGGAGCTTTAACATTAAACCCAACAACAAATGCACTGGTTGATTTCGCCAGAAGTATGTCGCTTTCCGCGATTTCCCCAATACCGGTTGCAATAATATCGACATCTTTTGAAAGTTGTTCAACAATTGCTTCAAGAGACCCTGCTGTATCTGCCTTAATGATAATCGGAAGACGGTGTACATCTTCCATAGGTTTTAAAATATCATTGAGCGTAAATGCCTGCTTTACTTCTGTAGCATCGGGTACTACAGCGCTTTGTTCATGGTGTTGATCCGACAATACAGTACCGACTCCGGGAAGCGTCGTAAATCCAAGCACCTCGACGGGTTTACCCGGATATGTTTCCTTTACACCCACACCGTTTTCATCAAACATCGCCCGAACTTTTCCAAGTTCTTTTTTGCCGTCATAAAGACGTGAACCGATACGAATCGTTCCCGTTTTGGGAATAAGTGTTGCAACCATCCCTTTTCCCCGATCAATCCGTGTTTCGATGACATGAGCACGAAGCTCATCATCCGGAAGATAGGAAAGATTTTTTTCCTGCGATACCAAAACAATCATATCCAGTAAATCGGAAAGTCCCGTTCCTGCTTTTGCAGAAAGCGCAACAAGGGGGATTGATCCACCAAACCCTTCCACCTGGACACCATATCGTGCCAGATCCTTTTTGACTTTATCCAGATTTGCACCGGGAAGATCGATTTTGTTTGCCGCCACAATCATGGAAACTCCGGCATCGCCAATCATTTTGATAGATTCGATCGTTTGGGGCTTTACGCTGTCATCTGCGGCAACCACTAAAATCGCAATATCGGCAACTGATGCTCCCCGTGATCGCATCTTTGCAAATGCTTCATGACCTGGAGTATCGATGAATGCAATGGGGAAAGCTTCCGCTCCTTTTTTATCCGGCTGGTAGATAACCTGGTATGCACCAATATGCTGTGTTATTCCGCCATATTCCCGTGCGGCAACATGCGTCTTTCGGATTGCATCCAAAAGCGATGTCTTTCCGTGGTCAACATGACCCAGCACCGACACGATCGGTGCGCGTGTTTGACCACTCTCTTTTTTAGCTTGTTTTTTTGCATTCGTCATGTAACTCTCCCCACCCTTTTTCTCCATTATTCGGGTTTTTGTTGTTCTATTGGTGTGTTATCGGATTTGGATTCACTCTGATTTTCTTCTTTTGATGCTTTTCCAACGCTCTCTTTTTCTTCGGCTGTATCTTCAATTTTTGCTTCTTCTTGAGATTCCCCTTTCACAATTTCTTCCGACTTACTTCCAACGCGTCCCGTTATGTCGATCTTCCAACCCGTAATTTTTGAGGCAAGCCGAACATTTTGCCCCTCACGGCCAATTGCAAGGGATAACTGATCTTCAGGAACGGTCACGTTTGCAACTTTTGTTGCTTCATCAAGGGAAACCTCAATGTCTTTTGCTGGAGCAAGCGCTGCGATGATGAATTCCTTTGCATTCTCTGTCCACTGGATAATATCAACTTTTTCATTACACCCAAGCTCATTAATGACAGCTTGAACACGGACACCTTTTTGCCCGACACATGATCCAACCGGATCAACTCCAGATTGGCTGGAAAATACGGCAACTTTCGTTCTTCCCCCCGCCTCTCGGGCAACAACCCGAAGCTCAACCGCTCCTTGGGCAACTTCCGGCACCTCCCGCTTAAATAAACCTTCCACCAACCCTTTGTGGGCGCGTGATACAATAATTTCATTTCCCCGTGCGGTTTCCCGAATTCCTTCCACATAAAAGGTCAATCGTTCGTTTAGCCGATACCGTTCTGCAGGATTTTGTTCGGAAATCGGCATATATGCCTGTGTCCGTCCGATATCCACAACAACATTGGGACCATCAAACCGAAGCACCATACCCGGCACAATAGAGCCTATCTTTGTCTGATAATCAGCAAGCACTGCCGCTTTTTCCGCTTCACGGTTGCGCTGAAGCAACACCTGTTTGGCGGTTTGGGCTGCAATCCGTCCAAATCCTGGCGGCGTTACATCCGTAGTATCGTTGAAGATCCGAATTTCTCCAGTATCGGGATTGACTGATGCACTTATTTGATCCACTTCATCCGTTCCATAATCCTTTTTATATGCGGCAACGACTGCCGCCTTAATCGTTTCCAGAATTATTTCGGGAGTAAGACCCCGTTCCGTTGCAATTTGGTTGAGTGCGAGCGAAAATTCGCTTCTGATTGTTGCTGGCATACTATTTCCTTATTTTATAAAAAAAGGCGGGTTACCCCACCTCATGTTTGATCTCTTTATGATCTGTAGTATAGCAGTGTTGAGGGGATCAGTCAAAACTCTCTTCAAGTTCACTCAGGAGTTCTTTTTGCCTGCGCGAAAGTCGCGTTGGAACATTAAGGGTAATCTTGACATATTCATCCCCTTTCCCGCTTCCCCGAAGATGTGCGACTCCCTGGCCCCGAAGGCGTATAAGCGTTCCCGGTTGTGTTCCTGGAGGAATTCTAATTTTCACTTTCCCGTCTATCGTCGGGACTTCTTCTATGCCGCCAAGGGATGCTTTGGAAAATGAAATCGGATGTTCAACGACAATATCATCCCCTTCCCGTTTAAATTGGGAACTTCCTTCAACGGCAATAACAATGTCAAAATCATCAAACCGGATCCGTGAACCCGTATCTACCCCTGATGGAATTTTTATTGTTTTTTTGTGTGACCCCGACCCGGCATCACCTTTTGGAATCGTAATTTCCTTCGTGACTCCGTGAACGGCATCATCAAATGAAATGGATATTTCATATGCACGCCTCCGTTGTCCACGCCCCGCTCCCCCGAAACCGCCGCCAAAGAATTGTTCAAATATTTCAAACGGATCGATAAAATCAGAAAACGGATTTCCTCCCTGCCCACCTCCGGTCGTATAGGTATACGTAAACGGGCCTTGACCAAATCCACCGCCAAAAGGATTTCCGCCGCTTGGTCCACCTCCGCCTGGGGCAAACGCACTGTGGCCAAACCGGTCATACGCTTCCCGTTTTTCCTGATTGGATAACACGGCATAGGCTTCATTAATTTCCTTGAACTTTGCTTCCGCACCCACGGATTTATTCCGGTCGGGATGCCACTCGAGTGCCAGCTTTCTGTATGCACGTTTGATTTCATCGGCAGTTGCCTGCTTTCCAACTCCTAAAACGTCATAAAAATCGCGTTTTTTATCCATAGGAAAACGAAACCTCCCAAATCAAACCCCCGGATATACTCCGGGGATTTGTAGCCAATATAGATTTATTTCTAATTTTTTAATTATGTAATTATGAACTATAAATTGTTCGTTAGTTTACGACTTGTCCTTCTTCTACCTTTGCATCCGTTTTTTTTGCATCATCCGCTTTTTTATCCTGTTCGTTTGTCTGTGTGCCCGCATCCTGTTGTGGCTGTCCACTTGCATACATTGACGATCCGATTTTCTGAACTGCATCGGACAATTCGTTTGTTTTTGTTTCTAATTCCTCTTTCGAACCAGTTTCAAGGATACTTTTGAGTGCAGATACCTTTTCTTCAACTACCTTTTTATCTTCCTCTTTTGCCTTATCCCCTGCATCCTTCACCGTTTTTTCGGCAACATAGATCGTATTCTCTGCACGGTTTTTCACCTCAATGAGCTCTTTTTTCGCCAGGTCCTCAGACGCATGTTCCTCTGCTTCTTTCCTCATCCGTTCCACCTCATCCTTGGATAATCCCGTGGAGCCGGTAATTTTAATCGTCGAGGCTTTTCCCGTCGCTTTATCTTTGGCAGTAACGTTTAAAATGCCGTTTGCATCAATATCAAACGTCACTTCAACTTGGGGAACACCCCGCGGAGCAGGCGGAATTCCGGAAAGGATAAACCGTCCGAGTGACTTATTATCCGAGGCCATCGACCGTTCACCCTGTAAAACGTTAATTTCCACCGATGTTTGATTATCCGCGGCGGTTGAAAATATCTCCGTTTTGGAGGTCGGAACCGTGGTATTTCTTGGAATAAGCGGTGTGGAAACCGCGCCGAGTGTTTCAAGTCCAAGTGTCAAGGGCGTGACGTCAAGCAGTACAACATCCTTAATGTCTCCTGCCAGTACTCCTGCCTGAACCGCAGCTCCAACCGCAACAACTTCATCCGGGTTTACGCTCCTGTTTGGATCTTTTCCAAAGAATTCCTTGACAGCATCATATACTTTTGGCATCCGGGTCATACCCCCAACCATCACGACTTCGCCGATATCCTTAACAGATACCTTAGCATCAGCCAAACATTTTTTGACGGGTTCTATCGACTTTTTGATCAAATCCTCAACAATTGATTCAAATTTTGCACGTGTGATTTTCGTGACAAAATGAAGCGGCCCATCTTTTCCTTGGGTGATAAAGGGAAGATTAACCTCCGCTTCCAAGGAAGAGGAAAGTTCAATCTTTGCCTTTTCCGCCGCATCCCGTAACCGCTGAAGTGCCTGCGGGTCCTTGCGAAGATCGACGTTTTGTTCTTTTTGGAATTCATCCGCAAGAAAATCAACAAGTTTTTTGTCAAAATCATCTCCGCCCAAATGGGTGTCACCATTAGTGGCTTTTACTTCATACACACCATCCCCAAGCTCCAGAATGGAAATATCAAATGTCCCACCGCCCAAATCATAGACAGCAATCGTGTGAACGTTTTTCTTGTCCAACCCATACGCAAGGGCTGCAGCGGTCGGCTCATTGAGTATCCGAAGCACTTCCAACCCCGCAATTTCCCCTGCCTGTTTTGTTGCCTGACGCTCACTGTCATCAAAATATGCCGGTACTGTAATTACTGCCTGTTTTACCGGTTCCCCCAAATATTTTTCCGCATCGGCTTTAATTTTTGCCAATATTTTTGCTGATATTTCCTGTGGCGTATACTTTTTGCCGCCGACTTCCACAATAGCCATATCATTGGCGCCGGATTTTACGGTGTACGGAAGCCACTTTATATCTGCTTGTACGCTGGAATCGGAAAATTTCCGACCCACCAGGCGTTTGACGGAAAACACCGTGTCTTTGGGGTGTATCACCACCTGCCGTTTAGCCACATCTCCGACAATATTTTTTGCCGGATCAACAACGGAGGGAATAACATTTCGTCCTTCTGCAGAAAAAATAACCTTCGGTGTGCCACCTTCCATTACAGCGACACAGGAATTGGTTGTACCAAGATCTATACCGATAATTTTTGCCATACAAACTCCTTTCGTTTTATGAATGGTCTTTTTGATCGTGACTACTATTTGTTTTTTGAGCCATAACCCGGACTTTTGCAGGACGGATCAGCCGTCCGTTCATCATATATCCGGGGATAACAGTATCAGACACTGTCTGAGCACCATTTTCCGCTTCAACACACTCCATCAGTTCTGGATCAAACGGCTTCCCTACCGGATCAATCCGAATTACACCAAGTGTCGTCAATGCCGTTGAAAGCTGCGTGAGCGCAAGACCAAGTCCAGGATCAGAAAGGTGGATTTGCGCTTTTTCAAACACATCAAACACACCGATGAGTTGGGAAATCGTTTTTACTGCAGCATAGCGCTCATTCTCTTCCCGCTCCTGTTGGGTTCGCCGCAAAAGATTCTGGTAATCCGCAAGCGCCCGAAGGTATTTTTCTTTCCAAACCAACACTTCATCCGTGTTCTTTCCCTGTTGGGAAGAGCCAGTATCCGATGGATTGTGAGTGTCCTCTTGAGGGATTTTTGTTTTCATAGACCATATTCTCCTTACCAATTACTCCCCAGTTCCGCAATCAAATCCCCCATATACCGAACTGCCGGCACGACAATCGGATAGTTGAGCCTCGATGGACCGACAACCCCAATGGCACCTTTTAAATGTGGCGTTTCAAACTTGTGGTACACATAACTGCATTGGGAAAGTTCCCCACGGATGACAAACTCATCACCTAAAAGCACGTCAATTGGATCGGTTGCCCGGGTTAATACATCTGTCCAAAAATCGAACCGTTCCAGAGCGGAAAATAAGGAATTGGTAAGCTCATAATCAAAAAACTCCGGCATGGCCAAGACGTTTGCGGCGCCGGCATAATAGATATCGCCATCCTGGGTAGTCGTCACGGCGAGCGTTTTTGTTTTATCCGCAAGCGTTTTTGTCGCCTCGCGCAATAATTTATCCATTTCCTGTCGGTAATCCCATATTTTTTCCTTCACTGCCATTTCTTCGGTCACAGAAAGATCCTTCGTCTTCATTAAATGATCGACATAAAACCGAAGTGCCTCTGGGGTAGGAACGCGGCCTGCTGATGTGTGCGGTTGTTTTAAAAACTTCATATCGGTTAACCGCACCATTTCATTGCGGATCGTAGCCGGAGAAACGCCAAGGGTATATTTTTTATCCAGCGTTTCTGACCCCACCGGTTCGGCGGAACTTATATATTCTTCAATTACGGCTTTCAGAATCGAGACCTGCCGTGGTGTTAAATCGTTTGCTGATACCATAGGTTCCTTTATAAAAGTTTTCTTCCTCTTTAGATTAGCACTAATATATAACGAGTGCTAAATCATGTCAAGACCTGGATTTAATAATCCTCTTGATTGCCAAACGCCCCATCTTCACCAATAATAGATATATGTCACTCCATCTAGATAGACCGATCACACCGCGAACAAAAAACGTCTTTGTGACGGTTGCACTCTTTGTGATGCTTCCCCTGCTGGTTATCGGAGCCATGCGCACATACCAACTCGTTACCCGGGCAGTTGGATTTCCGGCAAATATTCGTATTGATGCAGGGGTCGAGCTCTCCCCCATTTCAACGGACTTTTACCATGCATTTGCCCAAGGCGGGGAAGAACAAACCGATATGCTCGCCCCGGTTCTTGCCGAAACCAAAGCCTTATCACCAAAGCTGATCCGTCTGGACCATATATACGATAGCTATCAGGTGGTCTCAGGATCAGGATCCGGATTAACGTATGATTTTTCCAGACTTGATGCGGCTGTTGCTACGATTCTTGCAACAGGAGCAAAACCCGTGTTGGCTCTTTCCTATATGCCTCCATCCATTTCCCAGGATGGCAGCCTTATTTCCCCACCACGGGACTGGAATGATTGGGCTTCTGTTGTGCGCCGAACAATTGAACATTATAGCGGCACGTCGGAAAAAAATATCTCCGGAGTCTATTATGAAGTCTGGAATGAACCCGATCTTGCCCAATTTGGATCCTGGAAACTTTCCGGGGAAAAAAATTATATGACGCTATACCGCTATGCTGCCCAAGGTGCCAACCAGACGCAAAATTGCAATAGATTTTTCTTTGGCGGCCCCGCGACGACAGGACTGTATAAAAATTGGATTATTGCGTTGGCATCTTCCGGAATGAGGGTTGATTTTTTCTCCTGGCACTCCTATCTTCCCGAACCTGATAGATTTTCCCAAGATCAGAAAAATATTGTTTCCTGGCTTCTTCCCTATGCTCGGCATTTCGGAAAACCACTCCTGATTTCTGAATTTGGTTTTACCGGAGCAAAAGACGTCCGCTATGGCACCATCTATGCTGCAGCCCATACGGCAGCAACAATCTCCAATCTTATGAGCGCTGGCCCTACGTATCTTTTTTCCTTCCAAATCAAAGACGGTCCACATCAAACAGAGGGAGCCGGGTGGGGCCTGATAAAACACGAATCAGCAGGAAAGGGGAAAAAGCCCCGCTACGGCATCTATGCATTCCTTGACCAAATGAAAGGCAATCGCCTCCCCCTGAGTGGTGAAGGGACATGGGTTGGTGGGTTTGCGACAAAAAACGGACTCACGACAAAAATCCTTCTTGTAAATTTTGATCCGTACAACGGAAAACGAGAAGAGTTTGTACCAATTACGATACAAAATCTTTCCCCGGGAACATACACTATCACGGTTAAAAGATATGGAATCGGATCGGAAGCACCCTCCACCATTACAGTTGGCCAAACGGAGCCGCTTACACGGACATTACGGTTGGCAACCAACGGTGTTGCGATAATGGAACTTACGAAAACCCAATGAAACGGTATGGAAAAATTATCGCTGCCTGTGTTGCGTATGGAGTAGCGGTCATGGTGTCCCAACAGCTTCTTACAATCGTATTCCCCAATACGTATCTGGGCTCAATACCCATTGGTGGAGCCAACCAAACACACATTACCCATACGATGGAAAGGCTCATACACACACCTCTTTCGTTAAACATTAACGGTACCATCATCTCAAAAAAACCACAGGAGCTTGGCATTACCATCGATATGCCACAAACAGCTCATGAAGTGTTTGCTCCCAATTCACTTCCTTTTCTTCCTAAGCTCTACGCTTTCTATTCAACGCTCTTGTTTGGCCGGCATGTATCCCCAGTGATTTCCCTCTCGGATTCATTTCCAACGACCCTTGCGGCACTTGTTGCAAACCAACCAAGTCAGCAAAGTATCGTACAGATAGACAATGTCAACAAAAAACTTATTCCTCAAATCCCGGAATATCGACAAAAAATTGATGAAGCAACACTGCTTGGTGATATTGCAAAAAATTTCGGCAACACCATTACCACAATACCCGTTATTCTCCAGGAAGAAAAACGACCGGAAATTATCTCCATTGAAACACTCAATGAAAAACTTGCCGTTGTTTTTTCCCTCCCCGTAACCGTTGTCCTTCAACAACCACAAAAAGCTGATACTTCGTTTGTCATTTCCCCGGAGGAACTGCGCAGTATTGTTTCCATTATTCCCGACGATGCATTCCAAACGATTTCCTATTCTGCCCTTCCTGATGCCATCGAATCAATTCTTTCCCGCAATACTGTTGTCTCTCCGCAGCAGAATACCATCCTTTCCTTTACCCGCAATCTCTATATCTTGTTAAAACATCGATTTGAGGGAAAAGATGACCATAGCATGACATTTGTTATTTATGACAGTCCCAATACCGATGGGTCACTTGCACAAAAATACATCGAAATCGACCTTTCGCAGCAGAAGATGTATTTATTTTCAAAAGGGGAACTCACGAAAACGTATCCCATTTCCTCGGGTCTTGACTTCCCAACGCCTCCCGGCAGGTATGCAATCATGAACAAGGCACCCAATGCGTTTTCAAAAATATACAACGTCTTCATGCCGTGGTGGATGGGATTTTATGTTCATCCTGTGGTGGGAGCATCGCTTGGCATTCATGAACTTCCATATTGGTTGTCTGCAGATGGAAAAAAACATCAGCGTCCAAGTGATTTTATCGGATCTCCGCATACCGGTGGATGTGTCGCACTTGATGTTGGTGCAGCAAAACAGGTTTACAATTTTGCCGATATTGGAACACCTGTCCTCATTTACAACTAAAACAATCCTACGCTATTGGGGCATCCTGATTCCCATTGGCAACAACTTCCGATGCGGGCTCAATAAATAACAACCGTGGATGGCGGAATTTTTGGATATAAAAAAGGAATGTCCGGGCTTCAGAAACATCAAGCAGCCACACAAAATACAGATACACCCCAAGCCCGATACCCGAACTTAGCCCGGTAAGCAATAAAAGACCAACCGTGCGGGTTGTATCAAAGACCAGCTGATCAAATAACTTTACAGGAATCCACAGGGCAATACCCATAAGGACAGAAGCAAGAAGCATCCGTATCGGACCATCAAACAGGTGCCGCAATGAAAATTCCCCATACGTTCGTTTTAACAGGATGGTAAGTGTTATTGCGTGCAGTATGCTGGCAATACTCGTGGATAGTCCAAGAGACCAGACGGGAAAATGAAAAAAATGAATAAATACGATAGATAAGAGTGTATTAAGGGCAATTGATCCAATACTAACCATCACCGGTGTTTTTGTGTTGTATTGCGCATAAAACGCCCGGGTAAATACCTGTGTCGCAGATTGTGCAGCAAGGGATATGGCAAAAAATGACAATGTTAAGCCTGTTAACACAGTTGCGTTCCAATCATATTGCGCCGCACCAAACACCAGCCGGACTATCGGAATACGAAGCACCAAAAATAAAACGGAAATCGGAAGAATATAAAAACAGATCTGATTCATAGCAGAATATATGGTCTTCATAAATCCTTCTTTATCTTTTTTTGCCGCGCTTGCCGAAAGAAGCGGAAAAGCAGCTTGAGCAACAGTTGCCCCAAACAATCCCACCGGTAGTTGCTGAAGATGTTGTGCAAAATGAAATACTGTGACCATCCTGGCGCCAAGCGTGGACGACAACATAAGGTCTACTGTTGTATCTATCTGGGAAACGGCAAGGCCAACGGTTCTGGGAGCCATGAGTGCAAACACATCCTTTACCCCTTCGCTTTTAAATGATGCAAACGGATGGTAGCGGAATCCAAACCGCACAAGCGACGGAATCTGGATCAACATAAAAAACACCGCCCCAAGACCCACACCATAGACCGGAGCCCACAAACCAAACCGCTCTGTCCCACACACAATACCCACAATAATACCGATGTTATAGACAACGGGGGCAATTGCCGGAATAAGAAACATATTGTAGGACTGTAAAATTCCCGTAAAAAAATTCCCGATGAGAAGCGGAAGAACTTGCGCGACAATGATAAATTTCGTGAATTGGCTCATTTGTATAATTTGGGCATCGGAGAACCCCGGAGCAAGCAGTCTGGAGAGCGGTTCTGTCCATACAAGCATGGGAATAGAAATACCCAAAAGTACTATCGAGCAGATACTAATAAGTGCAGAAGACATCTTCCACGCATCCTGTTCCCTATTTGTTTGCAGTAACCTGGTAAATACCGGAATAAATGCCGAGGTTAGTGCCCCAGTTACTAAAATTTCAAACAAAAAATTCGGAATCCGGAATGCCGCAAAGTAGATTCCAAGCGTATCGGGATCAAACCGGGATGCAAGCAACCTATCCCGGAAAAGCCCCAAAATACGGCTTGCAAGAACCATAAACATAAGGGTATACGCCGCCGACCGGACGGTTTTTTGCTGTTTTGTCAGAAGTGTCGATAAAGGGCTCACGACGGTCATTATATCCCAGTCCGTTCTTGACCGGCTAGGGACAATCACGTATACTTATCAACTACTATGCCAATTATCAAACGTGCAAAGAAAAAATTAAAGCATGACCGAAAGGTCACAAAACGGACCGCAACACAACGCAAAACACTCCGCACTGCGGTAAAGTCATATCGGAGCAAACCATCGGCAAAAACACTTACCCAAACCGTTTCCATCATCGATAAAGCCGTAAAATTTAAAATCATCCACAAAAATACGGCGGCACGGTTAAAATCCCGTCTTTCAAAATTACTTGCGTCCAAGTAATTAGACCCCTTCTTGTAACAGAAGCCGTGATGGTTTTATACTGGATATATTCGTATGGCTGCCCAACAATCCTCCATCAATCTGCTTGGATCCCAAGCCCCCGATACGTCCGTATTCGGACGGATCATGGATTGGATCGCTACATTCGGACGGTACATCATGGTCCTGACGGAAATCGTGGTTCTGGGAACCTTCATATCCCGCTTCGCGCTCGACCGGAAACTTACCGATCTCAATGAAGAAATCACCCAAAAACAGGAAATTCTGGAGGTAAACCAAGACCTTGAACAACGCATCCGCTCTATCCAACAACAACTTCTGGAAACAAAGGTAGTCATGGCCAGTCAATCAACTCCTGTCCTGTCGCTAACCACCCTTCAGCGTATTATCCCAATGGGAACGTTTATCCAAAACTGCACACTTCAAAACACCAGAATAACGGTAGACCTGACGTCATTATCTGTAGAAAGCTTCAATCAACTTCTTGTCAATTTATCCGCAACTCGGGAGCTTACCGCTGTCCAAATCAACGATATCGCCAAAGATCAAACGGGAATAACGTATTCTCTCTCTGGGGTATATAAACGCTAATATGGAAGACTCGTTTTCACGGCGTTATAAACGCTATTATCAATCGCTGGAGCCGATGATGGAAAAACCGAAAACCCGGTTATATTCCACCATCATCTTCTTCTTCATGGTTATATCGCTGTTTGGATGGTATGCCATTCGGCCAACCATCAATACGATTTTTTATCTGAGGCGTGAAATTGCCGATAAGACACAAGTCAATAAAAAAATGGAAGATAAAATCAATGCGCTCATTCAAGCACAATCTGCCTACGAAGCAATACAGGCAAAGTTACCGCTTTTGAATGAAGCAATCCCCAAAGATCCTAATGTATTCCCCTATCTTATACGCATGCGCGAATTAGCAAAAGAAACAGGCGCAACAATTTCAGCAACACAAGTGTCATCATCACCCATTGCCATAGAGGTTCTGCCGGGAGAAAATAAACCGTCAATATCAAAACCCAAACCCATCGCAATAACTTTTACGATATCCGGGACATACCCAAGCCTCAAACAGTTTTTTGATATTCTTTCCCAGCTCCGACGACTTGGATCCGTTGATTTGCTCACAATAGAACAAGGGGAGGCACCCGATCAGGAGCCAAAAACCCAAATCACGCAAATACAACCATATCTTACAGTAACAGCCCGTATGCATACATTATATTGGGAGAATAAATAGCCATGAAAACAGATAAGGACATTTTTTTGATATCAATGTTTACTTTTATTACTGTTGCACTCTGGATTGTGTTTGAACTGACAAAAACAACCAAAACATCAACCGTTACGGCACATACCCAGGAAATCATCAAACCCTTAACACCGTCAATTGATACTGTTACACTGGATGTACTGGAATTACGGCGTCAATAATCCCAAGATATCCATGAAACGCATACCCGTACCTATCGGTATATTTGTTATTCTTTTTCTTATCGGAGTTATTGGGGTTAGCCTTGAACTTGCTACACGGACCACAACCCGAGCTTCCAAAGCAGTTGAACCACAATCAGTATTGGTGGCAAATATTTCCGACTCGTCCCTTACTATTATCTGGAAAACCCAAGACCCCGCTACAGGGATGGTATATCTTTCAGGACCTGATGGGACAAAACAGGTTGGCTACGATAGCCGGGATATTCGCGGAATTTCCCCACACCGTTCACACGCGGTCACATTCTCATCGCTCCTACCCAAAACCAAATACGATGCAAGCATCGTGTCAGATGGAATAAAATTTCCCCTGGAAACCGGTCCGATTATAACGGCACCCATAATTACTGATGAGTATACGGATCTTCAACCGGCGTTTGGAACTGTTGTTTCTGATTCTCTTGATATGGGTGATGATTGTATCGTATTGACCCCGGAAGGCGGGCAAACACTAGTTGCCCAAATCAAATCATCCGGATCCTGGGTTATCCCGCTTTCCTCTGCCCGAACGGCTTCACTGCAAACACGCCTTTCCGCAGCAAGTGCCAAAAAAATATCAATTACACTCCTTGGTCATCCTGAAACATCCATAATCACAACAACAGATGCTGCATCACCTGTGCCAAATTTTTCCCCTGGGGAAACAAAGGATTTTACCAAGGTACAAGCAATACAGCCAACGTCTGAACCTCCTCAACAACAGGTCGATACAACACAGGTGTTGGGTGTTTCCGATGAAGTTACAACAGACCAATCCAAACCGGGGGTACTTACGATCTTTCAGCCAAAACAACAATCCACTCTTGCCCTTGCCCGTCCGATAATCCGCGGTAGCGCCCTGCCACGCACTGAAGTAACCATCACGATCTCCGGGGAAAAACCGGAAGTTGCCGTTGTAGAAAGCGATGCGGGTGGAATTTTTCTCTATACCCCACAACGCAATCTCTCTCCAGGAAAACATACGGTAACCGCAACATCAACCGATGAAACCAAACAACCGATTGCGCTCACACATGTCTTTTTTATCCGGTAATAAAACGTTATTCCATCATGATGGAAAACAAGCATAACAGACCATGGAGATGTACGGCATTTTTCTTACATTATGATATTGACGGATGCAAAACACTCATGTAGGCTGGGAATAGGAGTCATTTTTCATGGCGAGTGCTGACCCATTCCAACAGGTTGTTGATGAAGCTGCCAAACAAACGGCAGAACCCTTATCGGATCAACACAAACCAGAACCGGTGCAAATTGAACCACCGGCTACTTCGGTTCAACCGCCCTCCAATATCCAAATCGTTTCCGAAGAACCGGAGCCAACACCGGTTCCATCCACGTCATCACCAACCGATGCCAATTCCCTCAACTCCTTAATCGATGCACTCATGGATTCATCAAAACCGCAAGCACCTCCGCAGGGAACGAATATTATTATTGGCAGCCCATCGGCGCCTCCCCCCCAAACACCCACCATCCCGGGAACACCGCCTCCTGGCACACCTCCCCAAGGGAAGAAAAAATCAAAAACCGGTCTTATTATTGCTACAATCCTTATTCTTTTAATTACCCTTCCGATTGGAATCTACTTTATTTCCCAACAACGCCAACTTACGGAACAACGAAGTAAAGCAGCAACTGATGGTGAAATTTTATGTGGAAATCGGGGTGGAGTATGTACCACGCAACTATGTTCTGGATCAAACCTCATTATGATTCCAGATGAGGGATGCGGATATGGTAGAAGATGTTGTAGATCCGGATTGCCAACATCAACGAAAGCTCCTTATAATACCCCAGTTCCTTCAAATACACCAATACCTCAAAATACCACTGTGCCGTCGGCAAAATCAGGATTATGGGGCCCGTGCGCCAGGGATGCGGATTGTATATCAAATTTTTGCGGTGCGACAGGAAAATGTGTCCAAATAACCGAACGATGTTACGATGGTAAATACATGGCGCCGGACGGTGATCCGTGTGCATGTCCAATAGAGCGCGATGGTGTAAAAATCCGTGATCCAAAATGTGAAAAATGTGATGCTGGAACAAAAATCAACTGTAAAAAAATTACCCCAGCCTCTGCACAATATACCCTTAAATCATGTGACGGAACCCAAACATGTACAAATGGCACGTATGGTGAATGTATACCAAAAACAAATCCAGAAGTATGTACCGGCGGAACACCCATATCTGGAACAACACCATCTGGCTGCACGTTCCCACCGCAAGTTGGAGAAAAATGTAAATCTACAGATCCAAATGATACCTATGATACTACATCCGGTAGATATACGGGTATGTGTGCAATTTATCGTTGTCCCAACGGATGTGTTAAAGGCAAGTGCGGCGAAGACTCCCCTGGATTTACGCTTGAATTTGTCCCATGTACCACTGCAAAACTTCAACAAAATGAATGCGGTCAAATCGACACGGTAAATCAAAATAATTCATACTGCATACCGCAGTTCGGATGTGACTCAAGAATTAACTGTCCTTCAACATGCACCCTTACTATCACCCAACCACCGAGTCCGTCAAAAACTCCAACAAAAACACCAACTGCAACGGCAACATCCACATCAGCTCCAACTGCAACAGGAACAATCCAGCCAACAGCAACAGGAACTACCGCCCCCACGGCAACTGGCACAACGGCCCCAACTGCAACGGAAACTAGCCAACCAACCGCAACCACAACGACCATTGCAAGCTGTAGCCAGTCCTGTGGAACAGATAGCGATTGCGATTCCGGGTTGGTCTGTTATACCGGGATGTGTAGAAAACCGGAATGTCTGGATGAAGAAGACTGTAGTTGTCCAGTGGCTATTGAAGATACGCCTGTACCTGAAACCCCGGTAACTGGTGTTCCAAGTGTTGCAGGGATTGTATCCGCCCTTGGGGGAATTCTACTGATCATCATCGGATTACTGCTCTAACTCCCAAGTTTTTTCTTCAGGATCCAAATATCCGTTGCCCTACGTCTTTTTGAAATTGCAAAAGCGAATCTTTTGGCGCCAAAATATACCTTCCTTGCGTATCTTGTGAAGCAAAGAGCAAATCATCAATGGCAACTTTCCCAATATCGTCCATCTGCATCCGTGATATGTGAAGTGCGACTGAAACCAAATCTATACCCGTCATATCCCCTTGCAAAAAAGACGAAGCAATTGCCACCAGCTTTCCGGAACGCAAAAGCGAAATCCATGAAGTTGGATCTTTTAATGTTGCAATACTTGCCTCTATCACTTCCTGTTGTCGTGCCCCACGGGAAAAATCCGTGCCCGACTCCCCTTGTGCATGACGGCTCCGTACATAGGTAAGCGCCATATCGCCATCCATATGGACAATACCCTTAGTAAACGTTACCGTGCGGTATCGACACCGATATTGTGGATCACCGCCACACAAATCATTTTCCTTGCCTGTAATTGGATACCACTCGTCACGAAATGAAGAACCCACTTGCACATCAATGCCGCCGAGTGCATCGATCATTTCGGAAAACAGGGAAAAATCAATCGTAAGAGCATAATGGATGGGAACACCCAAAATATTCCCGATAACACCACGACTAAACTGAAGACCGGATCCGGTTTCCAACAATTCACCGTAATAATACGCACTATTTACCTTATCCTGAAGCGTATTGCTCCATAGATCCCTCGGAATGGATAAAAGAGCAGATTCGCTTGCCGTTTTTCCAAGCGATAAAACGGTAATGCTGTC
>CAZERT010000001.1:0-62853 GCA_964515515.1 uncultured Gammaproteobacteria bacterium | reverse complement strand
ATAAAAGAGCAGATTCGCTTGCCGTTTTTCCAAGCGATAAAACGGTAATGCTGTCCGTTAATACATTCCCCTCGTGACTGCCACCTGCAATTCCCAACAGTAAAATATTTGTTCGCGAGTCGGTAGAAACAAGTCCGGAATCAGGACTTCGTACCGCCTGCACTATTTCCCCCGGGGTAATACCCAGGCCACGTAAAAATATCACACCATTTGCAACCACACCTACCAAGCTTGCAACAAATACCAAAAAAATACCGGCACACACTACACCTATCCGCTTTGCCATATAGGTATCATACCAGATGATTTTTTCTCTCTGCTTTCAAGGATTATCCCGTGATACCATAGACGAGCCATGCAATCACCTATTCTTTCATCTCTCAATACCCACCAGCAGGACGCAGTATGCTATACCGAGGGTCCATCTCTTATTCTTGCCGGTGCCGGATCGGGAAAAACACGTGTCCTTACCCATAAAGTGGCTTACCTCATCCGAGAAAAATCCGTTGACCCCACACAAATCCTTATGGTGACGTTTACCAATAAGGCGGCAGGGGAAATGAAAAAACGCATCACCGAGCTGTTGGGGGTTTCCCCGTCACAATTGCCCATGGCCGGAACATTCCATTCCATCTGCGCACGGATCCTGCGCCTAGACGGACCCCGTGGTGGAATCGGCAACGATTTTATTATCTATGATACTGATGACCAGCTCGATGCGATCAAAACAATCATGAAAGAGATGGATATCTCCACGAAAAACTTTCATCCAAACGCAATTCTCAAGACCATTTCGGAGGCAAAAAACGAACTTATTGGACCATTGGAATATCCCCAGTACGCCCGCGGTTATTTTCAGGAAACGGTAGCAAAGATATATATTTCCTACCAACAGACGCTGCGGAAAAATACCGCCTTGGACTTTGATGACCTAATCATGGAAACCGTAAAACTGTTTATGCAAGATAAAAC
Source organism: uncultured Gammaproteobacteria bacterium (assembly GCA_964515515.1). Lineage (GTDB taxonomy): Bacteria > Patescibacteriota > Microgenomatia > UBA10105 > UBA927 > CAZERT01. The sequence goes on along the minus strand of CAZERT010000001.1, from coordinate 61,881 downwards.
CACTCTTGTAAAATATCAGGAACAATTCCATTACATCCTTGTTGATGAATACCAGGATACCAACCATGCGCAGTATTCACTCACGAAGCTTTTGTCTGGCCGGTACAAAAATATCACTGTTGTGGGTGATGCATCACAAAGTATTTATCGGTTCCGTGGCGCGGATTTTACCAATATCGTCAATTTTAAAACCGATTTCCCTCACGCCAAGGAATTCCACCTGGAACGCAATTACCGCTCTACACAAACAATTCTGGATGGCGCATATGCCGTTATTTCTAAAAACAGAAGTCATCCAATTCTTAAGTTATGGACGGAAAAATCATCAGAAACTGCTATCGAACTCTACGAGGCACAAAATGAAAAAGACGAAGCGGGATTTATCATCACTTCAATCCTGCAAAGCGGACAACCTTACAGCGACTTTGCTGTATTGTATCGGACAAATGCCCAATCCCGCGCCATCGAGGAGGCAATGGTAAAAGCGGCAATCCCCTACCAATTAGTTGGGGGTACGAAGTTTTATGAACGTAAGGAAATAAAAGACGTCATTGCCTATCTTCGCCTTATCCTTCACCCACATGATTCCGTATCTCGTGTACGCGCGGAAAAAATCGGGAAAGGACGTCTTACCCGCTTTCTGGAACTTCAGGAAAAAATCCATACCGACGAATCGCTTATCGCCCTTACTACACTGGAAATTCTGGATCGGATATTGGATGCCACCCGATACACAGATCTCTATGACCCACGAAATGAAGAGGAAAGCTACCGGTTAGAAAACATCAAAGAGCTGCGCTCCGTTGCCATGCAATACCCAAGTCTTATTGAATTTCTGGAAACGGTAGCGCTTCTGGAGAAGGAAACCAAGCCAGGAAAGACTTCCCAAAAACCCGGCAATGCCGTGACACTCATGACGCTTCATAGTGCAAAAGGACTTGAATTTTCCGATGTGTTTATTATTGGTATGGAAGAGGGATTATTTCCCCATAGCAGGGCACTTATGGAACGGGAGGAATTGGAAGAGGAACGACGGCTTTGTTATGTAGGAATCACCAGGGCAAAAAACCGTTTGACGTTTACATATGCCAGGCAACGCCTATACTTCGGGTCACGGATTACCGGAACGATATCGCGCTTTATGGCAGATATTCCGGAATCCATCCTGCATCGGCGCGTTTCCATTGCGCCTTCCCGTGGATTTTATAGCGAGGATCTGCTTATTTAGCGCCCAGACAGTGAAGAACGACGAGACAAAATGTTCCGATAACAACACAGGCCGCAAGAAGCATTTCAAACCCCAAAAATACCCGTGATATACCCCGCACTGAAGAAAAGGAGATAATGGACGGGAAAATGCTTGTATCGACAGGAGAAATATATGCCGATTTCTTTTTCCGTATTGGCCGTTTTACCCGAGCAGATCCCATACAATCCCATTGTAACACACCTCCTGTTGGTGCCATAATCGAGACGGTATGAACAGGAAAAATGTCTGGTCACTTCAGGTTGCCAAACCCACGGACCGTGCTCTTTGGGACTCCCTTGCAACACACCCTATCCAAGGTTGGGCATGGGGAGAATTTCGAGCATCCATGGGACTTTCTATTCTGCGCCTTATTGCATACAAGAATACTGCTCCCAAACAAGTATTTTTAATAACACTTCATCCCGTTCCCCATACCCCATGGACGATTGGATATTGCGGCAAATGCCCCATGCCGGAGCGGGATCTTCTTCCCCTCATGCAGGACTTTCTTGTTCCCCACCGCGTCATTCATGTCCAGTTTGAACCGGAAACCGATGGCATGCATACCCCGGTTCCCCCGCCGGAGTTCATCCCGGCCCACCATCCGCTGTTTACTCCCTATACGTTCCTTCTTGATCTTACGAAAGAAGAATCCAACCTCCTTGCCGCTATGCATCCTAAAACCCGCTATAACATAAGAGTTGCACAAAAACACCATGTGGAAATTATCCAGGATAATTCAGACAAAGCGTTTGGACGCTTTCTGGAACTTGAAAAGGAAACAACTAAACGGCAGGGATTTTTTGCCCATAACGATGCCTACAAGAAAACCATGTGGGAAATCATGAATAAAAACGGAGTTGCATCACTTTGGGAAGCACGGTTTCAAAATGAAACCCTTGCATCCTGGATTATATTTTCCTGGAAAAACCGAATCTACTACCCATACGGCTCTTCCTCACGAAACCATCGGGAAGTTATGGCGCCGACTCTCTTATTGTGGGAAATTGCCAAATGGGGAAAATTTCAGAAAAAAACGGAATTTGATCTGTGGGGCGCACTCGGCCCGAACCCGGATACAAACGATCCGTGGTATGGGTTCCATCGGTTTAAGGAAGGCTTTGCTCCCTCGCTTGTCCATTCTACGTTTTCCTATGATTTTGTCCTTAAAAAAACACTCTACCGCCTCTATACCTATGCGGATACCATCCGCTGGTGGATCCTTGGAAAAATCCGGTAATCCTATGGAACTGCAACAATCGCCTCCGTATGTTTCCTATATACGACGCCTTGGATGGAAAACAGAATCCATTGACCAGACGACCATTTTTATCAGAAAAATCCCGTTTGTCGGAACACTTGCAAAAATCCAACGCTTTGATACTCCTCCCTTTATCCCCAAGCTTATCCCCTTTCTTGCCTTGCATGGCGCCACAACCATTGCGGCAGAGCCGTCGCTTACGGTTTCCCAGGATACGTATTCCGTATGGCTTACATCAGTATCGAAGTTTTTTAAACTCTACCGCGAACCGTTTATGGCAACAAAAACAATCCGGATTCCACTTAAAAACAATGAACAAACCATCTTTTCCCGCCTGACGGAAGCAAAACGTAGGGCAGTCAGAAAAGCACAAAAAAACAATATTATTATTGATGCAACTCCCAACATCGCAGGACTTATGTCCATAAAAGCAAAAGGAGCGGGACTCTTTGGATCAATCACCACCTACGGCGCAGATATTGTCTGGGAAGAATTCGTAAAGGAAAAAAAAGCATTTACTCTTCTGGCCTACGAAAAAGGCACAAAGCGTCCTCTTGCCGGAATATTGCTACTTTTGTGGGACAATGTGTCTTACTATTGGATCGCCGGTGCAACAAAACAAGGAAAACACCAGTTTGCACCGACCCTTCTTGTGTGGGAGGCTCTCAGGCTTTCCAAACAACACGGCGCACATTGGTTTGATTTTCTTGGTGTTTGGGATGAACGGACACCAAACATCAATACCTCCTGGAAAGGATTTACCAAATTCAAGGAAGGCTTCGGTGGGACAGCATTCTACTATCCAATACGGACATCACTTCAAAAACCCCGTGCCGTTAATTATTTTTTCTAATTCCCGGTGTTGTTGGAGGTCCAAGATACTGTTTCCCTGTAGGAGGTACACCAGCAGGAGGAGTTATTGTGCTCTTTCGCTTTGGAGACACGTTCCCCATACCGTTATCTACGGGCACACTGACAAGTTCTATGGATTCCATGGCAACCCTATACGCATGGCCTACCGACTCACCGGTATGTTCCCATGTAATACGAAGCTGTTGCGCAACACGCAACGTCTGTTTCTCTTCTTCTCCTTGATTTTTATTCTGCGTTTGTGTCTGGGTTTGTGTTTTCACCGGTAATTGAACGGGAAGCAAATATTCCTTGATACCTTGATTTATTCCCACCAAGACATCCGTTCCCTTGCTGCTATTTTCATACCCTCTCCATTGTGTCTCTGCCCGAAATGAAAGATGCGTGTTTTGTTTCCTACTGCTTTGTGAATTACTGGGATTCTCATCCGTCACTCCCACTCTCATACGCACATAGACCATGTTTCCTGTGGTTGGAATATTTAACCCTTTTTGCTGGATATAGCGCGATTGTGTGGCATTGGTTTCCTTGATTTCCAAAAGCCCTTTCTGTGCCGACAAGGAAACACCCGAAGATCCTGTCCATTTTTGTTCTCCTGATCTAAATTGCCACGAATGATGCACTCTCATCTTATCTGAGGCTTTTGATCGAACATCCATTCCTCCGCCTAAAACCGAATACACCATCACCCCCATCACAAGAACTCCCGCAACTATTCCAGGAATCAAAAAGCCAACTTTGAGTGGGGAATGTGCGCTGTTATGGATTTTCATAGGAAATCTCCTCTGTATACCAGTGTTTCTGTTTTCCCTTCCGTTGTCAAGCCTACTTCCATGCATCACAAATCATCCGAAATTCACAAAAATCACAGTATCGTCCTGGGGTCGGTTCGAATGTACTTTTCTCTATGGATTCTGCAATCTTTTTGACCTCTTCCTTCACTTCATCTGCCTGTTCCTTTGTCCGTGTTGCGGTTACCTTCTGCTGTCCTTCAAAAAAATACAGCGATACCCGGATATCATTTGCATTTTTCCCATACAGTGATGGATCGCTTGCAGCAAGAGTATAGACGGATAATTGGAAATCGGATGTTGCATCCCGGCGTTTTGGTGCGGTTCCGGTTTTGTAATCGATAATTTCAATCGTTCCGTCGGGAAGCTGATCTACCCTATCGATTTTTCCACCCATAAACAAGGATTGTTTCATGTGGATTTTAAACGGCTGTTCCAAGGCAAGAACATGGACGGTGGGGTCAAATGTTTTCTCATAATATCCTTCCAAAAGTTCTTTTCCGTGATCAAAGAGCGACTGTTCATACGCCCTGTGACGATATTTTCCTGACGGGAATTGTTGCCCATAATATTCCAGCAATAATTCCTTTGAAACCGGTTTTTTTACGCGAAAATCCTCATAAAACAACCGGATGGTTCTGTGAATCGTATCGCCAAACAGAAGTGCCGGAGTCTGCATAACGGGAACGCGCATGATATACCGGTATTTATATTGCAACGGACAAGTATGGAATGTTTCAAACTGCGAATAGGAGATATACGTAATGCTTCGCTTTTTTTCCTCCGATATAACGTCTGCTTCTTTTGGTTTTGCAAAATCCAGCAGACGGAGTTGCGGGTCCTGCTCCCTTGGATGAGCCGGCGTATTGTGAATTTCATCCCCAAGTGCTTCAGCAAGAAACGGAGACAACTTCTTTTCTCGTTTCCCCTCGCCATAATAATTTGCCGCAGTCAAGTAGAGCCTATCACGTGCACGCGTCATTGCCACATACATAAGACGCCGTTCTTCCTCAAGGTGAGCATCTCCCACAGGAAGAAGTTCACGAATCAGGGCATCGGGAATTGGAAGTTGCTCCCGTTTTTGTGTTGTCGGGAAGCGTGCTGATACAAGGTTAACGACAAACACGACGGGAAATTCAAGCCCTTTTGCCGAATGGACCGTGAGGATGTTGACTGCATTGTTTGCCGTCCAATCCATATCCGAAGCTGTCGGTGATTCCCCAAGATTCATCGCCAGTTGAATCCACTCGGAAACTGCAAAAACACCAGCTTCACTATGCGTTGCTTCGTAGCTTTTGATCTTGTCGAAAAACTTTGCGATGTTATCCGCCTGACTCTGTTCTTTCTTTGTGGAAACGCTCGTAAACGATTTCATCAGTCCGCTTTCAACCAGAAAATCATACAAAATCTGTCCTGCCGTATCGGTCCTGATTTTTGCAAGGTGTCCGGAAATCAGGGTAAACAACCGCTGCAACGACTCGTTACCATCAAGCGATAGTCCATTTTCTTCAATCCTCTGGCCGTCATGATCCTCTTTCTCGATCTGCGTTTGTTTTGGGGTATGGACATAGGCATGCACGGCCGATTCGACGGTTTCATACAGACTTTTTCCGCTTCGCTTTGACCAGGATAAAAGCAGTGCAATATCGCGGCTAGGAATGGTAAACTGTTCCATGGTCATGATGCGGTACAGTGATATGGAATCGGAAACATCGGAAAGAAATAGAAGATACGCAATCAGATCCTTCACTTCCGGTTGCTTAAACAACTGCCCGGGTCCCAAAAACTGATACGGTACCCCACGACGAAGCATGCTTCGCACAAACGGTTCCGCATGGGAATTTGCCCGGACAAGAATGGCAATATCTTTAGGTTCATACGTGCCAAGTTCGCCCCGGGTGAGCGCAAGAATTGTTTTCGCTACTTCTTCCGCCTCATCCTCCACCCGATCTTCATACACATACCGTATGGGTTCCCCACGTATTCTCCTCATACATTCCAGGCGTTTATCGATATTCTCCGCCACTTCCAAACGGTCCGGATTGTTGTGTTGAATAAGCCTGTATGAACTATCTAGTACAGACTGAACACTTCGGTAATTTTTTGTCAACACGACGATTTTTGCTTTCGGAAACTGCGTACGGAACTGGATAATATTGGATATTGCGGCACCACGCCATTTGTAAATCGACTGGTCATCATCTCCACAGACATTGAGATTATTTTCCGGACGCGCCAGCAGCATTGCCAGTTCATTCTGGGCAAAATTCGTATCCTGGTATTCATCCACAAGCACATATTTGAATTGCCGTTGATATTTTGCCAAAACCGATGGATGATTCCGCAGTAAACAAAGCGTTTTTTCCACCAAGTCTGAGAAATCAAGAACGTTTTCCTTCAGTTTTATTTCTTCATATGTCTTCATGGCATGGGCAAGTTCAAGGTATTGTTCCGCCTGCTCACACTCTTCCGGGGTGCTCGCATTTTTCACCTGTTTTTTTGCCCACGTCTCATACTGTGCCTGAGATATATCCTCATCCTTGAGCCGGGAAAAATGGGTAATCATCCCTTCGACAAATTTCGTCGGATTCCCCAAAGGACGAAGTGTAGAAAGCGGAAACTGGAAGATATGGTTTTGGACCAACTGAATGGATTCCGATTCCGTTACAAGCGTATATCCGGGGTTAAGGCCCAATATCAATGCTTCCGCTTTTAGCACCCGGTCACAAAATCCATGGAAGGTTAAAATCCACATCTGGGTTGCGCCGTATGGAACCAGAAGATCAACGCGTTCTTCCATTTCCCGGCTTGCCTTTTGGGTAAAAGTAAGGGCAAGAATTTCTTCGGGGCGTGCTTTCTTTTTTTCAATAAGATATGCAATACGCTCCGTAATAACAGTCGTTTTCCCTGTTCCGGCTCCGGCAATAATAAGAAGCGGTCCTTTCCCAAAACGAACCGCCTGGCGTTGCTCTGTATTTAAAATTCTTTTTTGGGGGGGAACGGGTACCACAATACGGAAATTATACCCCGAAATGCTATACTGTCCAGAATCACATGAAGCCATGGATGATTATCAGTCTTTTTCTTGTCGGGAGTGTATTTACATTTCGTGGATATGTCCCCCCTGCCGTCACACGGATAAAAAACGTTATTCTTCCCCCAACACCTACTCCACCACCAACCCCGACACCAAAACCAACCGCAACACCACTGCCAACTCCCACTCCGACACCCTTACCAACACAAACACCTACTCCGCTTCCAACCGCAACACCAACGCCAACCCCAATCCCAGTTTCCCAAGGGGATCTTGATGGGTGGTTTGAAAGGTATGCAAAAGAGTATGGATTAGATCGAATGAAATTATTCGCACTTGCGGCATGTGAATCGATGCTTAAAACCAATGCCGTCAATGGACCGTATGTTGGTTTGTATCAATTTTCCTCTTCTACATGGATCTCTACCAGACAAGCCATGGGAGCAGATCCCGATCCCGCACTCAGGATGAATCCTGAGCAGGCAATAAAAACTGCAGCGTATAAAATTTCAGTTTCCGGCTTTGATCCTTGGCCAGGATGCAAGAAAACAATCGGACAGTAATTCATTTTTCCCTCTGTTTCCAGAATGGAATTTCCCGTATACTCCTGTAAGGGAAAATTTTAAGATATACAATTTTCTACACGTCTTTTGGATCCCTTTTAGCTAAAACATACAACAAAACGGATTCGAAACACTTGCAGTAACATTCGTTTGTCTTCCTTTTCCTCAATCATCCATCCTTTGTCTGGATTTCTTATGTCTACAAAACAGAAACAAATGATCCAAAAACTATCCAAAAACATCCATTCCATGGAAGGAAATCTTGCGGAAAAAATTACGGCTCTTTCGGGAAGCATGCCGTTTGCATATGTCCATGTTCTTTGGTTTGGCTCTTGGATTCTTATCAATCAGGGGTATGCAGCTCCCTTCATCCATCCATTTGATCCGTTTCCATATGGTCTTTTAACCATGATCGTTTCCCTGGAGGCAATCTTCCTTTCTACTTTTATTATGGTTGCACAAAACCGCCAAGCACTCATCGATACGGTACGCGATATGGAAGAAGATATGGAAGATCAGGAAGCGGAACGGGAAGTGGAAGATATCCAAAAAGATCTTGATGATATCAAGCGCGCAATGGGGATGATCCAGAAAAAACTGCTTGCGGACAAAAAGCGGCGGAAATCATAACGATTGATACACCGTTACTTCATGGTTATCATTTCCTGAAGAATTTCCTGCGCATGTGTTGCGGGGGTAACTGAACGAAATATTTTCCCAACCGTTCCGTCGGGGCGGATCAAAACGGTATTCCGCAATACCCCCTCAAATTCTCGTCCCATAAATTTCTTTTTTCCCCATGCCCCATACAACCCAATACCTATTGCATCCGGATCGGAAAGGATCGGAAACGGGAGGGAGTATTTACGTACAAACCTATCATGTGAGGAAACTGTATCCTTTGATATCCCTAAAATAATAATATTTTTATCCTGGAATTGATCATATGAATCGCGAAATCCACACGCCTCTTTGGTGCAGCCCGGGGTATCATCCTTCGGATAAAAATAGATGACAACCCACGATCCTTTATATTGAGAAAGCCTATGTATGACTCCGTTTTGATCGGGAAGGGAAAAATCAGGAGCAGGTATTCCTTCTGTAATCATTGAAGTAACCCTCCTTCCTGTTTTACCTCTCCAGCATCAAGTTCCTGTGAACGGGAAATTTTCTCTCCAAGCTGGGTAAATCCCGTCTGTATGGGGCCAACGCTGTTGTATGCATTCGTCACATGTTTTCCTAAAACCCCAAGTTGGTCATTTACCTTTTCCCAATCCCTTCCGATTGCACGCAAATGCCTGATGATCTGCTGGGATTTCCTTTCCAATTCCTTTCCCTGAAATGACAAAAGCAACACCTGAAGGTGTGCATACAGCGTATTTGGAGAAACGGGATATACGCGAAGATTCCTGGCATACTCCATTAAATCATCCATCGTCACGATTTCATAATAAACGGATTCGGAAGGGATATACATGAGCGCAAAATCAAGCGTTCCCTCATCGGGAAGAATGTATTTTTTGGCGATATCGCCAACATGCTTCTTGACGTCACCGAAAAACATTTTCCGTGCCGTATCCCGTTCGTTTTCCGTTTCACCCCGGTGCATTTTGGTAAAATTTTCCATCGGGAATTTCGAATCTATGCATAACAATCCAGCCTCTGTTTTTAGTACGGCATCGGCTTTCATACCACTTTGGAATTGATATTGCAGGGAAAATGCCTGTTTGGGAAACGCCTGTCCAATCATATCCGAGAGAACCTGTTCCCCGATGTTTCCACGAAGTTTTGGCGATTGGAGGAACTCCTGAAGTGTTTTGATTCCCTTCCCGACTTCGGACATTTCCCCCACATTTTGCTTAAGTTCCCCGATAACTTTTGATGCATTTTCCAATCGTTCCGACATCTGCCGTGTGCTTTCCTGAAGTGTTTTGGTCATTTCCGTGTTGGATCCACGAAGCGCTTCATGAAGCGTTTTATTCGTCGAATCAATCGTGGTTGCCATAGAGCGAAGCCATTGCAACAATGCTTCATTATCGGGTGTGGGTTTTGCAAGTTTAGCAAGCTCCGCTTTGAGCAAAATAAAAAAAAGTAATAACCCAACAAGAAGTATTCCCACAAGGATAAAAATATCGCTCCCCATACCGGCTCATTGTAGCATTGAGTATTCCCACCTACAATAAACACATGGGAGTAAAATCGATGGAAAAAAGAATTCCCTCAGCAATCGTTTTTGTCCTTTGCGGAAGCGTCATCGGATGGCTTTTTCAAACGGTACCACCTGCTTCTTTTCTTTCCCTCATGGGATTTTTTCTTGCAGTTTTTACCGGGGCATACGCACTCGGATTTACACTCTTCCTTTCAGTCCGGCGCGGAATCCTTGTGTCCCTGTTTATAACCGGGTCGCTTCTCCTTCGTTTTATCGGCCTTCGGCATATCCTGTATCCTATTTTATTTGCCCTCACCCTTCTTTCCATCGAACATATGGCGATCCAAAAACAATCCGACTCTGATTGATGAGAAAAGGGTAAATCGCTACAATGGCGCTATGGCAAAATTTTACATAACCACGGCAATCCCATATGTGAACGCCGCTCCCCATATCGGACATACCCTAGAGTTCGTCCAAGCAGATGTACTTGCGCGAATTCACAAACGTATGGGTGATACCACTCTTCTTCTATCCGGTTCGGATGAAAATGCCCTTAAAAATGTAACGGCTGCATCGGAAAAAGGTATTCCCATTCAGAAATTTATCGATACAAATGCAGAGCTTTTTGCCGCTATTGCAAAACGGTTACATGTTCAATTTGACGTATTCCAAAAAGGCAGCGACCAGGAAAAACACTTTCCTGCAAGCCAAAAATTATGGTCACTCTGTAACGCACGGGGTGATATCTACACAAAGGAATATGAAGGATTATATTGTCTGGGATGTGAAGCGTTTTATGCAAAAGAGGACCTGGATGAAAACGGGCAGTGTTTTGAACATCCGGGGAAAAAACTGGAAATTGTCAGGGAAGTAAACTACTTTTTCAGGCTCTCCAAATACCAACAACAACTCATAGACCTCATACAACGGGATGAAATCACCATCGTTCCGGAATTCCGGAAAAAAGAGGTATTGTCATTTCTTTCCCAACCGCTTCAGGATATCAGCATTTCCCGTACGAACGAACGGGCAAAAAATTGGGGAGTGCCGGTACCGGGTGATGATTCCCAACGGATGTACGTGTGGTTCGATGCGCTTAATATTTACCAATCTGGAATCGGATTCGGATGGGATGAAAAAAAATATTCCTCGTGGTGGCCTGCAGATATCCATGTGATAGGAAAAGGAATAACCAGATTCCATGCCGTCTATTGGCCGGCATTTCTCCTGTCCGCAGGACTTTCCCTCCCAAAAACAATCTTTGTTCATGGATATTTTACCGTTAATGGACAAAAGATGAGCAAAACACTCGGAAATGTCATCGACCCCAATGAGATAATTGATGAATTCGGAGCCGATGCGCTCCGCTATTATCTGACACGGGAAATCCCCCCGTTTTCCGATGGGGATTTTTCCAAAAAACGGCTCACGGAACTCTATAACGCGGATCTGGCAAATGGACTTGGAAATCTGGTCGCTCGCATTGCGAAATTATCATCCCAAACCGATCCTGCGGTACCGCCAAGTAATATCCCAACATATCTATCGCTTCTTACCCGGGAAGAATGGACTCCCTATAAAAAAGCTCTGATTGCATACCGTTTTGATGAGGCACTTGCTGCCATATGGGAGAAGATACGGAATTTGGACCGAAGTCTGGACGCACATGCCCCATGGAAACTTTCTGGAAAAGAAAAAACGACCGTGTGTGAATCAATTCTTCATCCTCTTGTCGAGTGTGCCGTACTTTTGTCACCATTTATGCCGGAAACATCGGAAAAAATCATCCAAATTTTGACAATCCGGCCGATACAACCATCTCCTGTGCTGTTTCCACGGATACAAGAAAAAGCATGAACCAAATCATACAAAAGAAGAACACAATTCTTTGGGTTGTTGCCTTGTGCACTCTTTTGGTGGGTATTTTTTATTTCTTCAAACCGCTTTTTGTGTCAACTTCATTTCCTGATTTTTCCAGTTATTATTACGGGTCCCTTGCAGCGGCAAACGGCGAAAATCCGTATGCGGGCGGAAAACACTTTTTTACACCCTTTGTCTATCCTCCATCACTGCTTCTTTTCTTCTACCCAATCACCGCTTTCCCATTCCAACTGGCAGAGCGGATCTTTACCGTATGCTCCATGGGAGCATATCTCGTTTCGCTTCTCATACTCCATTCCCTTTATGCAAAATCACATCCTCTGATCCTTCGGATCACACTCCTTGGCATCCTTTTAGCAACGTTTTTTCCTGCTAAATTTACCTTCGGCATGGGGCAAATTAACGGCATTGTGCTTCTTTTGATGTCACTGTTTCTCTATTTTTCCAAAAAAGGAAATGATCGTGCAGCCGGCATATTCCTTGCGCTTTCCATATCCACAAAACTCTTTCCTGGGGTGCTTATCCTTTTCCTTATATTCCAAAAAAAATGGAAGGTACTTTTTTTCACATCCTACGCTCTTGCGATAATCGGAGCCATTACGCTTTTTGCAACCGGACCTTCTATTGTGTGGACTTTTATATCTTCCACCCTCCCCCACCTTCTCCATTCCCCTAAAACCGATTACTTTAACCAATCCATACCGGGCATGATTGCACGGTTAATCACCGATCCTGACCTTACACAAACCTTAACGGGCTTGTATTCTCTTATTCTTCTCTCCCCACTGCTTCTTATTTCCGATCTACATGAAAAAAAATACGCCCTGGGCGTCATTCTTTCCATCATTTCATCCCTCCTTATCAATACCTTTGCTTGGCAGCATCATTTTATCCTTACGCTCCCTGCTTTTTTTATTCTCCTGTGCCCACGGTATGGATTTACAAATTCCTTCTCACGTCTGCTTATCGGTGTTTCGTATCTTCTGATTGCGGTCAACGTTGTTACCCCACATGCTCTCTGGAAACCGCTCTGGTCACACCAAACATATGGTGGCATGATCTTATGGGGAATGCTTGTCTATCGGATTTTGGTGTCTGCACCTGATTTAAAAACATCAACAATGAATATATGAAAATTATCGTTCAACGGGTTTTACAGGCATCCGTATCCGTCAATAAAAAACCGGTCACTTCCATTGACCGCGGGTATCTTTTGTATGTGTGTATCGAAAAAACAGATACGGAAAACATTATCAAAAAAGCTGCGGAAAAAATCATCCATTTACGGATCATGTCCGATGACACACACCCTATTAACGCATCCATTCAATCAACCGGAGGGGAACTCTTGGTTATCTCCCAATTTACCCTCTGTGCGGATACGACAGGACGACGACCAAGTTTCTTTGGGGCTGCACCCCCGGAAATGGCCCAAACACTCATTGCGCTTTTCGTTTCCGAAATTCAAACACGTGGTATTACGTGCAAAACGGGAATGTTTGGGCAACATATGGAAGTATCATCTGTTAATGACGGGCCTGTAACCATTATCCTTCATCTGTAATAGAGTACCATTTGCCAATTTGTTGCTGTACAATGAAGCCTCATGTTTGTCGATACCCATTGTCATCTTGCCGATACCAAATTTGATCCTGATCGGGACACCGTCATCGCAAACGCCAAAAAAGCGGGTGTTAAACGCATCATCGTTCCGGGAGCCGGCTATGCATCATCGGTGGATGCACTGCACCTTGCCATGTCGCGTCCGGATGTACTTTCCCCAGCATGCGGCATACATCCTTATGAGGCAACCAGAAACGGATCCATAGATGAATTTCTTTCATCCATTCGCCCCGAAGGGATTGTTGCTATTGGAGAGTGCGGTCTGGATTATCATCTATATAAAGGGTTTGACGTACCGGGGAAAAAAGACGATCAAAAACAGGCATTTTTTCTGCAATGTCAATTTGCCATACGACATAATCTTCCGGTTATCATCCATTGCAGGGATGCTTTTTCTGACCTATTTGACGTTCTTGACGCGCTGCCTACCATGCCACAGGGAGTTATCCATTGTTTTTCAGGAACCCGGGAAGACGGACAAAAAGCCCTTATCCGCGGTTTGTATATTGGAATTGACGGAAACAGTACATACGCGAAAAAACTACGGGAAGTCATACAAACGATTCCATTATCCAGCATTCTTTTGGAAACGGATTCCCCATATTTGCCCCCCGCTCCCCATCGCGGGGAACGCAATGAACCAAAGTATATCCAGTTGATTGCAGATTCCGTTTCCCAACTTTACGGGATTCCCAAAAAAACCGTTGAACAGGAAACGACAGCGAATGCACTTGCGTTATTTTTCCCCCACCGGATGGAAATGATACAATAGACGATGTCTATGCGACATTTTTTTCTTTTACACGAACAATGGTTCCAGCGATTTTTTGAAATTCTCATCCCCCTTTCTTCCTGGCTTCTTATTACCATGCCGCTTTGGCTTTCATCCTGGCATCCTGCGCTTGTCGCGTACTTTATCATTACCTTTGACGTATACTGGTTTTATAAATCCTTTACCCTTGCGGTCTCTGCAGTACGTTCCTATCTCACAATTCAGGCACATATTAAGGTGGATTGGAAAGAAAAGGCTTCAGCTCTTCCCCAGTATGGGAATGTGCATCACGTAATTATTATCCCTGAATATAAGGAGCCTCTTCACATCCTCAGAAGGACTCTTACCGACCTTTCCATCCAAGATTATCCCAAAGAAAAAATACTTGTCGTGCTTGCAACGGAAAAAAAAGATGAGCAGGCACCCCAAACCGCCGAAATGCTGTGCAAAGAATTCTCATCAAAATTTGGAGGGTTTTTCGTAACAACGCATACACTCAAACCCGGCGAAATTGCGGGGAAATCATCCAATATGGCAAGCGCAGCAAAGGAAATAGTCCCGATGCTTAAAAAACGCAATATCCAATTTTCCTATACAACTGTCACATCCTGTGACGCCGATGCACGCATACATCCAAAATATTTTTCCTACCTCACACATTCATTCCTTACCGATCCGGACCGGGCGTATCATTTTTACCAGGGAGCAATCCTTTTCTATTCCAATATTTGGCGCATCCCACTTCCAAATAAATTTTTCAACACCTTAAGCAGCATTCAGAATCTTGCAGTCCTTTCAAATCCCGCACAATTTATAAATTTCTCCACATATTCCCTTTCCTATCAGACTGTCATTGATGTTGGATTCTGGGACCCTGATGTAATTCCCGAAGATTACCATCTGTTTTTTAAGGTCTATTTTGCAAAAGGGCAAAAAGTTGCAACCAAAGGAATATTCCTCCCGATACTGATGGACGCAGCCGAAAGCCATGGGTTTTTCAAAACAATAGTCAATCAGTATGAGCAATCAAAACGATGGGCATGGGGTGTTTCGGATATTCCCTATGTGCTGCGTAACGCCATTACCCATGGGGAAATTCCATTTATAGATCGTCTCCGGAGGGTTGCACAAATTCTTGAACATCATATCCTCTGGCCATCAAACTGGTTTATATTAACACTGGGAAGTACCCTTCCACCGCTTGTAAATCCAGCATTTGGCAGAACTATGCTTGGCCACAACCTTGCCCGCATTTCGTCGGGAATCCTTACACTTTCGGCAATATTTCTTATTATCGTCTTTCTGATTGATGCCCGGATGAAACCACCAAAACCATCCGAATATTCTGCCTGGAAATTACCGTTTCTCTACCTTCAATGGTTTACGCTTCCAATAATCTCCTTCTTCCTCTCGGCACTTCCGGGGCTTGATGCCCATACGCGTCTGATGATCGGAAAACGATTGGAATATCGGGTGACGGAAAAGGTATAATAAAATTGTAACGCACGTTTTTTGGCAAAAGGAGACTAATATGTCTGGCTTCATAACATTTCTTTTGACCTCTACGCCAATGTGGTACCTTGTCCAACCTCTCTGGAGAGATGAAGCATTTTCCGTGCTTTTTGCCGCTAAACCCATAGCGGATATCGTAACAAAATCATCCGTTGAACCCCCATTCTATTATGTTCTTTTGAAAGTATGGATTCAGCTTTTTGGGACTGGGGAAATCGCTGTCAGGCTCTTATCAACACTCGGAGTCCTTCTTGCCTCGTACGTAGTAATTTTGTGGGCAGAAAGGGAATTTAAATCCCATTGGCTATCTTGGGTAACTCCGCTTCTATTTTTCTTTAACCCGATGATTCTTTATTATGCATTTGAGGTTCGCGCATATGGCTGGTATATTCTCTTTGCTGTGCTTGCCATGAGTGCGTATTTGAAGAAAGACTGGAGGCTCTTTATCCTTTCTTCAATTTTTGGGTTTTACACCCATCTATATATGGTATTTGTTATCGGTGTATCAGCCATCCACTATGCACTAACAAACATCCATATACACAAAAAAGTATCTCCGAAAAAAATCATCTGGGATCCGATGGTAAGATCACTTATCCTCATCGGTGTTGCATCCATTCCGTGGATCATCCGCATATTTTACATGATGCCGAAGTTTAAGGATTCCTGGTATTTCCCCGTAGATTTCCAACTTATCAAATCGGTATTGGGAAATATGTTCTTGGGATATGATGGAACACCGTGGTACTTCTGGAAGTATACTGCATACTTGTCCATAGCCCTGCTTGGTATATTTTTCCTGGCTTGGAACAATAAAACTACCAGACATCAAACAGGCTATTTCCTGCTTATGATTTTTGTTCCCCTGTGTATGATTCTGTCTATCTCAATTGGGATAAAGCCCCTGTTCGTAAACAGATATCTTATCCCTGTTACGATTGCTCAAATCCTTCTGATTCCCTATGCGCTTTTATCACTAAAACCTCTATCACTGAGGGTGCCGTCAGTTCTCTTCTTAGGGATCGGTATTGTATTATTTTCCCTTTGGTTTCCTAAACAACACAAAAAAGCCGACTACCGTACACCGATGAAGGAAATTTCGTTTCTGATGAAAAAGGATGATTTCATTTATGTTGATGATCCGATCATCTATCCTGAAGCTCTCTATTATGCTTCAAATCCAAACAAACTCTTTCTCTATGCTCCAACGGGTACCAAGTTCCCCTGGTATATCGGTGATGCAATCTTTTCACCGCAAAAAGTAACAGCAACCATCCCCTTATATCCACAAAAAGCATATGTCCTATCCAAAGACGGAACGTATTCCGTGCTTTATGCAATAGATACAAATACCATGCCCTTATCACAATAACGTAAAACACCCATGGACAGTACTATACGAGTAAAAAATAATAAACCGGGAACCAAATCATTCTACCTGAGGATTTTATATAACAACCGAATTGTTATGGTCGATACGTTTCTTGTGTTATTTCTTTATTGCCTTTCCTTACTTCTTATAATTCTTGCGTTTTCCAAACTTCCTCCCTTGATTCCACTGTGGTATTCCAAACCTTGGGGACCGGATAGACTTGCACACCCGCTGTGGCTGTTTATTTTTCCAATTTCCAGCATCATATGGTACTGTCTTGATGTGCTCCTTGCTGTTTTTATCACCCGGGAGTATCTGGTGTTTTCCCAACTCCTTCTTACAAGCTCCGTTATCGTAAGTATCGTATCATTTTTTTCCGTCATAAAAATTATTTCTATCATGCTCTGACTCTCTATGAATACGACATTTTTCCTCTACTTTTTTCTTGGATCTATCGGTACGTATATTGCCGTACCTCTGGTTATTCATCTCGCAAAGAAATTCGGCCTTATCGATGATCCTGCAACTCGCTATCATCCCGCACATACCCATACGGGTCGCATCCCCCGGGCTGGCGGGTTAGCAATTTTTATTGGGGTTGTGATTGCCTCCATATACGTCATCCCTTTTTCCAAATTATTTTTTTCTACGTTTCTTGCGTGTGCATTACTTATTGCAATGGGGCTTCTGGATGACAAAAAAGACATTCCCCCATTCATTCGGCTGGGGACCAATGCTCTTGCCGCACTTATCGTTATAGCAGGAGGAGCCGGAATTCCCTTTGTCACAAATCCCATCACTGGAGGGGTAATCCCTCTTGATACCGTACGACTTTCTCTTCCATTTTTTCCCGATCACACAATTCTGCTTTGGGCAGATATTATTGCCTTTGTCTGGATTATGTGGACGATGAATATCGTTGGCTGGTCTGCCGGTGTTGATGGTCAAATGCCGGGATTTGTTTCCATCAGCGCATTAATATTGGGAATATTATCCATGCGATTTAGCGGTATAGATCCATCTCAATTACCTGTTACTCTATTAGCTTTCATCATTGCGGGAGCATTTGCCGGATTTATCCCTTGGAATTTTTATCCTCAAAAAATCATGCCCGGATACGGAGGAAAAACACTTGCCGGTTTTCTTTTAGCTCTTTTAGGAATCCTTTCTTACGCAAAATTTGGCACGGCACTTCTTGTATTGGGGGTACCGATGATGGACGCCGTATGGATATTAACCCAAAGAATCATAAAAAAAACATCACCCGTACGGGCGGATCGCAATCATTTGCATCACGCACTCCTTGATCTTGGGTGGGGAAGACGCAGAATTGCCTTGTTTTACTGGGGTGTCTCGGCTATACTGGGTGCGGTTGCACTAAGCGTCAACAGTACCCAAAAACTATTTGCGATGCTTGTCGTTGCCATTACCATTGGAGGATTTTTCCTATGGGTACGATTCTTCTCGCAATTCTCAAAGCAGCACGGCCAAGACAATGGCTAAAAAATTGTGCTGTCTTTACGACCATGCTCTTTTCGGGGCATGCATTTGACCAACAGGTCTTTACCCTATCACTGCAATCATTTTTTGTATTCTGTCTGCTTGCATCATCGGGATATATCCTTAATGATGTGCTTGATGCGCCAAAAGACAGAAAACATCCGTTCAAGAAATACCGTCCTGTCGCAAGCGGTGTCCTTACAATACCGATTGCCCTCTCCGTTTCATTTCTTTTTTTAATCACAGGATTGTATCTGGCATTTGGAATAAATACCATCTTTTTTTTCACGGCAGCATCCTTCGTACTGCTGCAATATCTCTATTCACTTATTTTTAAGCATGTCAGCGTTATTGATATTCTTGCAATCACAACGGCATATTTTATTCGGGTCTACGCAGGCGAGGCAGCAACGGGATATCACATTTCCATTTGGCTCTCCCTTACCGCACTCTCCCTTGCTCTCTTTCTTGCAACAGGAAAACGAAGGTCAGAAATTACCCTTCTATCGCACTACCGTGGTGTTGTGCCTTCAGACACACGAAATAGCCTGACACACTATTCGGAAAAGCTTCTTGATGCATATAGCGCTATGTTTGCCAATTCCACATTTATATCCTATGCATTTTATACATTCCTGGAAAAACCAAAATCTACAGGATTTTTTTTCATCGGATATGATCAATTTGTATCGGAATTCCCCAATAGAAAATGGCTTATGATTACTATCCCGTTTGTGTTATACGGCATCATGCGGTATATGCAACTCATCTATGAGGGAAAAGGTGAATCTCCGGAAAAAATACTGACATCAGATAAACCGCTTTTATCCACCGTTATACTCTGGGGAATGACTGTGTTTCTTATTATGTATGGAATTGGAGGGTAAACGAAAGATCGTGTTATTCTACCTTCGTAAGATATTGCCCTGATGCCCATCCATTTTGTGTCGAAGAATACAAAAGCTCATACCACCCGGATTCTTCGCTTAGTATTGTAAATTTTTCCCCTGGATTAAGCTTTGCAACCTCCGTTGCTGCAGTTGACGGTTCCATGCGGAGACGCAAAAATCCCGTTGGCGTATCTTTTACGATTGCATACGGTTTTTTTGGATCAGGTATTTGCGTCTGTGTTTTTGGCGTCGGAGTACCTGTAGAACTTTTTGAATCCTCTGTTGGTGTTGGTGGCGGTGAAATTTGTCCCGATTGTGTTGCGATTGGTGATGGAGTTGGTGTTGCCGTTGCATCAGTTCCCGGAGACAGTGCAAGTTGGAACTGTGCGGTTATTCTATACCCTGGGGTGACTTTCACGGTTACTGTGCGCGGTAAATATCCGCGGGCACTTACAAATACTTCATGATTTCCTGGGAGCAAATCCGTAAGTGTCAGTGGTGTGACTCCTTTCATATCCTGATCCACCATTACGATAGCCCCATCCGGATCAGATTGAAACACGACTTCTGTCTTCTTGCCACTGATGTGTTCCATCCATAACACATCGGATTGATTCGTCAATTCCGATTCGGATAAGGCAACCGTAACTGCTGTCACGGTATTGGGAACAATACGGATTTTTGATTCCCAAGAAGCAAGTGATGGAGAAATATCGCTTGTAATCTTTAGTGTATGCTCTCCGGCATCGACTTTTAACAGCGGCTTAGTTATTGGTGTTTTTCCAATTGATTTGTTATTAAGATACACCGCAGCCTCAGGTTGGCTTTCGATACGGAGTTCACCCTGTTTCGGTTGCAATCCAACCACAAGCCGGATAACCAAAATGGCAAGACCAACGAACAAAAAAACCCCGGCTATAAAGTATACCCTTTGCTTCATGAGGCCTTTATCATACCACAGGCGGAAAAACTCATGTAGATGCGGATGCTTTTTACATTCATTTTTTTACAAGTACCGTCCGTATAAAACCGGCTATTTTCCCCGCTACCGTATGTTCATACCCTTCAAACCCATGATCCGATCCGGCAATACGGGTACTTGTATAGGCTAAACGATATACCTGAGAATCAAATTCTTTCTGAATAAGCGCAACCGGACGATCTGCCATTTCATCTTCCTCCCCAAAGACGACGAAAGCCGGATGTTTCATGCCGGAAACCATATGCATCGAGCGAGACGGTTTGTCCCCATAGGTAAATACGTCTTCCGGCGATCCGCAGGAAAACAAACTCACATAGCGATAGGGAGTTATTGGAAAAAATACTCCAGGAACAAATAGAGGCCTTTTTCCCAAGCCAAGCGCAACCAAACGCTTCATTATCCAAAGAATACATTCCATATACGAAGGAACCGTGAGTCTGTCACGGATAGGACTCATAAGTACAACCCCAGCAACACGTGCATCATACGGATATGAGGCAGAATAATAACAGACTTTATTTGCCCCGGTACTGTGACCTATAAGAATCATCCGGGAGTATCCCAATGTTCCCAAATATTGGACATACGCCTGTATGTCATACACACAATCCGTAAATATTTCCTGGCCAGCGCCTGCTGGTATCCTGGTAAATCCCGAATCTGTGCTGTTGTCGACTTTCCGTATGGAAGCAAGCATGTCATGTCCACGGGTATTACATGACAAATATGCCCATCCATGTTTTTTACACTGCGCAATCAGTGCTCTATGAAGGGAAAAATTCCGGTAAAAATTCCCCGTCAATCCATGCACCCACACAAGCGCGATTTTCCCCTTCTTTTGGGGTTCATAGAAAAATCCCTGATGAACAAGATGATCAAGTGTTGTACATTCAATAAGACGCAAGGCTTGACTCATATTTTTTGTGCAAAACAGGCAATCCACCACTGGCCTTTTCTTTCCGGATACAGCGCACCTTCATCAAGCGCATAACAATCAAAAATATGAAAATGTGCATCCTGTAAAATAGTCGTTACATACTGTGTGGAGTAGTACGAAAAAAACCTTTTTTTATCCGGTATACTTGGCTCCTTTTTCAAGTGTTCACCTGAGCCTGCCTTCACTAATAAAAAAAGAACTCCTGAATCTTTCAAAATTGTATAACATCGTGATATGACACCGGGAACATCAGCATGACGCAGATGATGAAGTGAAGCACAAGCCCATATTCCATCAAACGTAGCATTGGGAAAATCAAGACCAAGAAGGTTCATGTGGATAAACTGTCCCCCCGGGGCTTTCTTTCGGGCAATAGTAAGGAGATTATCCGATAAATCCACTCCTACAACAGAAAATCCATTGGCAATAAAATATGCACTATCCCTTCCGGGTCCACACCCAGCATCAAGGATTTTTCCACCCTCGGGAAGGAGGGTACAGAATTTTTTCCGTTCGTTGGGTACCCCGTATTTTTCTACTTTTTTTGCATATTCGAATGCCGTTTGATCATACACATCAATCGTCTGTTTCACATAATCATCCATAGAATACTGTGAGTATATACCATAATCCCCCGCTTAACGCGGGGGATTATTATGGTACGTCGTTTTGTTGTGATTGGATGATTTAATAATCCATACCTCCCATTCCACCCATACCCGGTGCGCCACCAACCGGATTATCCTTTTTCTCAGGAATATCCGTAATAAGCGCTTCTGTCGTTAACACCATCATCCCGATCGATGCGGCATTCTCAACAGCCGAACGGGTAACCTTTGCCGGATCCAAAATTCCTGCGGCAATCATCGGTTCGAATGTAAGCGTCATCGCGTTAAATCCGAAATCGCTCACTTTGGATTCTTCAACTGTTTTTACAACCCATCCGTCATCGGCACCTGCGTTTTTCGCAATCCACCGAATCGGTTCACCAAGCGCTTTATACAAAATATCAATACCGGTCTTTTCGTCATCAACCTTCAGGGTATCTTTTAATTTCAAAAGCGCTGCCCGTGCACGAAGGAGCGTTACGCCTCCTCCTGCAACAATCCCTTCCTCAAGGGCTGCTTTTGTTGCGGAAACGGCATCATTCACGCGTTCTTTTTTATCTTTGAGCTCGACTTCCGTTGCGGCACCGACGTTAATAACGGCAACTCCACCGGAAAGTTTTGCCAAGCGTTCCTGAAGCTTTTCCTTATCAAAATCACTGGTTGATTTATCCATTTCGCGCCGGATTTGCGCAATCCGTGCGGAAAGGCCTGCTTTTGGTCCTTTCCCGCCAACGATCCGGCAGTTTTCCTTATCTGCCCACACCTTGTCGGCCCGTCCGCAATCTTCAACGGTAATGTTATCCAGCTTCCTTCCGGTATCTTCAGATATTACTGTTCCTCCCGTCAGGATGGCAATGTCTTCCAACATCGCTTTCCTTCTGTCACCAAATCCGGGGGCTTTGACAGCCAATACGTTAAATGTACCGCGGAGTTTATTTACCACAAGGGTGGCAAGTGCTTCGCCATCAATATCATCGGCGATTATCACAAGATTTTTGCTCACCTTAATAAACTTTTCCAAGAACGGCAAAAGATCGGAAATTGCCGATATTTTCTTGTCTGTGATGAGTATATAGGCATCGGAAATTTCCGCTTCCATCTTATCGGGATTTGTGACGAAATACGGGGATGCATATCCTTTGTCAAATTCCATTCCTTCCTTATACTCAATTTCCATCGTCAATCCTTTTCCTTCTTCCACCGTCACCACCCCGTCTTTTCCCACTTTTGTGAGGGCTTCTGCAATAAGGGCTCCGATCTTTTCATCCTGGGCGGAAATTGTTGCGACTTTTGCCACATCGGATTCTTTGACGGTCTTTGCCATTTTTTTGATATCTGCAATGACAGCTGCTACCCCTTTTTCCATACCGACTTTGAGAATCATCGGATTTGCTCCTGCCGTCACATTCTTAAATCCTGCATTAATGATGGATTGAGCAAGCAACGTTGCAGTTGTGGTTCCATCTCCTGCAATATCATTGGTTTTGCTTGCCGCTTCCTTCACCAGCTGTGCACCCATATTTTCAAACGGATCGGGAAGTTCGATCTCTTTGGCTACCGTTACTCCATCATGGATAATATTGGGCGCTCCCCATTTTTTATCGATGGATACGTTTCTTCCTTTTGGCCCAAGGGTCGTAACAACCGCTTTTGCAAGCGTATTGACGCCTTTTACGAGCGACGCCCGTGCGTCTTCCGAAAATTGAATTTGTTTTGCCATAGTACCTCCTTTAATGATGAACTCCGTTTATTCTTTTACTATTGCCAAAATATCTTTTTGTTCAACAATCATCCATTCTTCACCGCCTACTTTAACCTCCTGACCTCCCCATTTTTTGTATAACACTTTCTCCCCGACAGTTACTTCCATCTTCACAGTATCGCCATCCTCATTTTTTGCGCCGGGTCCAACAGCCATGATAATACCAGTCTGAGGTTTTTCTTTTGCGCTATCGGGAAGGGCAATGCCTGAAGGAAGGACATCATCACCTTTCACCGGTTTAATCAACACATTATCAAACAAAGGAACAATAGACGTTTTTGCCATATTTCCTCCTTTTTCCAAAAGTGCATTTATACAGAGATACGATTGCCGCATTCGTTGGCAGTCGAATGAAGTGACTGCTATTTTATGGGTACTACACAACCCTGTCAAGTGGGATATTTTTATCAATATCACACCATACTCTTCACCCAGCTTCAATCTGCAGGCAAAACACTGCGTCTATTCCTGTGATGTTGAAGATGATTGTTCAATAAGTCCAAATGAAAACAAAATATCCGCAAATCCTTTACGCATTAATTCCAATACTTGTGAGGGTGATATTCCCTGAGAAACGGAATCCAACGCCTCCTTCAGATAGGCAATCATCATCGTGTTTAATCCTGTATCACCATCAAATGTTCCTGATGCCAATGGGAATGAACGCGCAGTCTCTGCCATAGATACGATCGGTCCAAGGTACCCATCATCGCGAATCCTGTCCATCAAATCAAGCCGTGCGTATGGTTCACCGTAAAGACGGGATTTCTGTGCGGACGTAAAAAGAAGAGATGCTCCCTCTTCACTTGTTAAAAACTGAACAAATTTCCATGCAGCTTCCTGATTTTGGCTTTTTGATGACACTCCTTCTACCCAATAACTTGCCCAATTTACCGGGCTGCCCGCCAATTGAGGAACGGAAGCAATACCAAATTGCAGCGAAGGGGCAATCTCTTTTATTTTCAGTGCATCCCAAGATGAGGCAAAAATCATGGCAACCCTACCGTTTGCAAATGCAAAAAGAGAATCGTCCATCGACTCATTCCAGCTATATTGCGCATCCCCCGGTGTAGCAAATTTTTTCCAAAACAGGAGCGTTTCCTCCGCTTCTTTACCACTCGGACGCACGAGATTAGCGCCATTTTGCATAAACATAAGGGAAACGATATCGCTAAAATTTGATATATTTTGTGTTGTTCCAAGTGCAATGGGCGAACGGATAATGCGTTCCCCATCCAAAACCAGAAGTTTTTTAATATAGCCATCCGGTGCAATAAGCTGTTCCCATGTTGCCGGAGGCGCAGAAAATCCTGCCTGAGTAAGAAGCTCCTTGTTATATAAAAGTGCAAGACCATCATACATAAGGGGAATTCCATAAATCGTTTGGCCTGCAACTAAATCGGAATTCATGACTCTGGGAAATGTGGATGCAAATTCCTCCGTAGTTATAATGGAAGAAGGAACCGGTGATAAATCATTCTGAAACATTCCGACCCATGTATTATGAAACCGATAAACATCCGGCCCCACCCCTTGGGCAATCTGTGTTTGGAGTTTCACACGATAATCTTTCAGTGAATTACTTACATATTGTACGTGAATCGTGGGATTCTTTGTCTGGAATGCATCAATGACAGGGCGCATAATAGATTCATTTTCCAACACCCCCCAATACACGATCGTACTATCTTTTTGTGAAGTGGTTCCAAAAGACGATAACAGAAACCGCAAGATTATCGCCATGCCAGCAATCAATACACAACATGCTAAAAGCAGCAGTATGCGTTTTGGCCAGGGGTTTACATGGGATATCTGTTGTGATGGAAAAAACGATGAATGTACCGGCGTATCAACAGATGGTTGTTCCTCTATTGGGGTTTGGAGAGGTTGGTTTTCTGTTTCAACTCTATCATGTTCATTCCCCTGGATTTCCTGTGCTAAAGACATGGGTTGCCCCACATCGGTGGGTCCGGAAAAGACTATTCCTTCCTGGGGAACTTCCTGTGATTGTGCTTCGGGATAACGTTCATCTGGTACATTCATAGATGTGTACGGTACAATAATCATATCATGACTGCGTCAAAAAAACGGCCACAAATACAATTTTTTTCTTCACTTGGAATTCCTCTTGCACTATTTTTTTCCTTTTTTCTTATCATAAGCGCATACATCATTTCTTTCGAACGAAACTATGCCAATAGAATTTATCCTCATGTATTTATTCAAGAGTTGCCTGTCGGAGGGAAAACCATACAAGAAGTAACAGATATACTCTTGCCGTATAATGCCCCACTGGTGCATACACAATTTGTTTTTACCCTTGACCCCAATGCTGAACCAATTGCCACACTTTCTGCCTCCGAACTTTCCCCTGGATACGATACAAACATCGCAGCAACACAAGCCTACCTCATTGGAAGATCTCCATATCTGCTCTCCAACATCCGGGAAAAGTTTTTTACCAAAACCATTACTATTCCTCTTACCATCACTTGGAACACCGAAGAGTTTAACGCCGTTGTAGAATCACTTCGGCCCGTCATAAACATACCTGTCCAAGATGCTCTTTTTACCTTTGAAAACGGAAAAGTGAGTGCCTTTAAGGTATCGCGCGATGGAAGGGACCTCGACACACAAGAACTCAATAGGCGTTTTGAGCAGGCAATCCACACCGCTTTACAAAAACAATCACAAGAAATAACTATTCTTATTCCCACACAAACCGTCAAACCAACTATAACGACAGACAAGGTGAATTCTTTCGGAATAAAAGAGAAAATCGGGTCGGGTTTTTCCATGTTTTCGGGATCTATCCCCGGACGCATTCATAATGTTGCCCTAGGATCATCGCGCCTTAACGGTATCATTATTCCTCCGGGGGAAACATTTTCCTTCAACCAGGCAATTGGGGATATATCTGCGGCCACAGGATATCAACCCGCATACATTATTAAAGATGGTCGGACTGTTCTTGGTGACGGGGGTGGCATATGCCAAGTTTCCACAACGCTCTTTCGCGCTGCCCTTCATGCGGGGCTGCCGATCGTTGAACGCCGCGAGCATTCATATAGAGTTCATTACTATGAAGAGGGTGGATTTAAACCCGGGTTGGATGCAACGGTATTTTCCCCAACAGAAGATTTAAAATTTATCAACAATACTCCTGCATCAATTCTTATCCAAACCTCAGTTGACACCGAAAATCTCACCGCAACGTTTGATTTATATGGCACAAGCGATGGACGGAAGGCAGAAATTTATGACCATCAAGTATGGGGCATCGCTCCACCGCCACCCCCACTGTATCAAGACGATCCAACACTGCCCGTCGGAGTAGTTCGGCAAGTTGATTTTGATTCATGGGGAGCAAAGGCATTATTTAAGTACAGGGTTACCAGGGATAACGCAATCATCAATGAACAGGAATTCTTTTCCAATTACCGACCATGGCAGGCAGTTTTCTTAAAGGGAACAAAACAATGACATCACCGATGCCGGGTATTGTCCTTGTGGGAGGATGTTTTGATATTCTCCATTACGGACACATCCAATTTCTTTCAAACGCAAAACGCTATGCAGTTCGTCTTGTCGTTATGTTGGAATCAGATCAAACAGTACGGCGGTTAAAAGGCGCAAACAGGCCACTGCACTCACAACAGCAACGGAAAACAATGTTGGAAGCGCTCCGGGTGGTAGATGAAGTAGTTCTGCTCTTCCCCATGGAAACGGACGAAGATTATCTTCGTGTCATTGCAGATATTCATCCACGCGTGATCGTAACAACGGAAGGTGATCCAATACTTGAAAAAAAGAAGAAGCACGCGGAAACAGTTGGCGCACAACTTATCATTATTCCAAAAATACAAACACCATCAACCACCGATATTGTCCGGAATCTCCCAATTGGATGATACAATCGGTTCTATGAATATTCTGGCAATCGAATCATCATGCGATGAAACCTCCGTTGCGGTTGTGAAAAATGGTACGACAATACATGCCAATGTCATAGCATCATCACAAACAATGCATCAAAAATATGGTGGAATACTCCCTGAGGTTGCTTCACGGGAACAGCAGAAAGCCATCATCCCGGTGCTTTTTGAAACACTCACGCAGGCATTTGGACACCGCGAAGAATCACCCTTTACAACAATCCACAATGAAATCGATGCAATAGCCGTAACTGTTGGACCCGGACTTATCGGATCACTGCTTATGGGCGTGGAAGCCGCAAAAACGATTGCTGTCATGACACAAAAACCCATTCTGCCCGTTAACCACGTTCTTGCCCATATGTACGCCAATTTTTTAACGGACCCGGATTCTTTACATACGCCTATCCGTTTCCCTGCGCTTTCCCTTGTCGTATCCGGAGGACATACGGAGCTATTCCTCATGAAAAATGAAAAAACACTGACGTGGCTTGGCGGAACAATCGATGATGCCGCAGGCGAAGCGTTTGATAAAACCGCACGGCTTCTAGGTTTTGGTTCACGCGGTGGTGTTGCAATCCAGGAAGCCGCCAGTCAATACAACCCCTCATTCAAATTTCCAAAAAAATTACCGCGGCCGCTTCTGCATGATGGAACGCTCAATTTTTCATTTTCCGGCCTGAAAACTGCGGTGCTTCGGGAGTGGAATAATGAAAAAACTCACACCGATGAATGTATCCGCGCATTTGCGTATGAAATCCAAGAAGCAATATGTGACGTATTAGTCCTCAAAACAAAATTGGCTGCACAAACATACGGCGTTTCATCTATTCTTCTTTCAGGCGGCGTATCTGCAAATACCAGACTCCGGGAATCCGCAGCCGCTATGGTTACCCGCGATCTCCCCGGATGTACGCTTCATATTCCGCCGATCCGCTTCTGTACGGATAATGCAGCATACATTGGAAGTTATGCATTTTTTCGCTCAAAACCCGTTGCGTTTGACTCACTTGATGCGATCCCTGATTTATCCCCGGAAGTAAAGGAGTAATTATGGTGTAATGAGTTTTGCTTCTTCCCGCGACCAAGGGCTATACACATCAGGATTCTTTTCAATTTCCGCTAAAAAGGTTTTCCATGGCATCCATTCCCATCCATCAATTTCATCCGGATTGGGAGTCGGATCGGAATTGGAATATGCCACAAACACGGGACAAATTTCATTCTCCACTATGCCGGATTTATCCGCAAAACGATAGCGGTATTCTGCTGCCCGGCGTATTCCAATTCCCTCATACCCAAGTTCATCGAATAATCGCCGTTTTGCGGCTTCTTCATACGATTCTCCGGGCGATGGATGGCCACAGACGGAATTTGTCCACACGCCGGGGAACGTCTTTTTTTTGTTTGACCGCTGGGTAACAAGCAGTTCGTTTTGTTTATTAAATACGAACACGGAAAACCCCCTGTGCAGAGGTGTCGTTTCAGAATGCACCGCATCTTTAGGAGCAATGCCGATCTCCTGATCCTGATCATTAACAAGTACAACTGTTTCCATAAGTATCCAGTGGGCCTGCTTGGAATCGGACCAAGGGCATCTACTTTATAAGAGTAGCGCTCTACCGCTGAGCTACAGGCCCAATATACATAAAAACGAATCAATTGTATCAAAACTGTGGGTAGGGACAAAATCCAAAAGAGTATTTATATCTGTATAAGCAGATGTTCCATTTTCTGTTCGATCTCAAGCGCATGGCGTTCGTTTTTTCCGAAAATAATATATGCAAGTCTCCCCTGGTTAAGTAAATTTGCCGATGCAATCACGACCCCTTCCTTTGTTTTTTTATCAAAAAGAACAGGCTGGAGAACTTCCAATACCCGCTCTATGGATGGCCGTACGTCATTGGGAAGCACATAGGAATTATCCGAAAGCACGAATGAATCGGACATAAAATCCTTTCCTATGAGTTCAAGCGCTGTCATATAGACGTGCGTACCGCCAGTACGTCTTGCATTGCTTTCCGTCACGAATATCTCACCATTTTTCGTTGCCACGTAATCCACATCAAAATACCCTCTGTATCCGGCGGCAACATATTGCTCACCGATATAAAACCCCGTATCCATGATCCGTGCCGCAACCCTATCGGTAATAATCTCATCATTGATTTCCACGCCTTTAAAAACGCCGTTTGGCATAACCCGCAACCCGCAGTAATACAAAAATTCTATCTTCCCGCTTTTGGAAATCTTAAATTCAACATTGGGAAATCCCCCGGCAACAGTGGGGTTTATATGGAGAAAACTTTCAATGACGATGGGAAATTTTTCCCAATACCCTTCCCGGTGAAGGATATTGTCAATTGCCCGTTCACACTCACGGTAATCACTGGGCAAATCCCCCTTGCGAAATATCAACACACCGGCGCCCGAATGACCCTTGTTGGTTTTTATAACAACACCGTCTTCCTTAATGTATTTATTTGCAGCAATTTTTGCGGCATCAAAAATGCCGGTCGTAATGACGCCATCCGCCATAATAAAATCCGGTTCCCGTGCGGCACTTTTTTGTGCAAGTTGCCGAATCCCCGACTTACTGCCGAAAAAATTCACTGCCCATGCGCTGTCTTCCTCCGGCGATTCCGGCGTATAGACGGTAATCCCCCGACGTTTCAGAGCATCAACAAGGGAAAAAAACTGCACCGTTGCGGAATAGCTGATAAGGGTTAACTTTCGTACGGAATTTGCGGCAACCACTAGGGCATCCATAATGGATGAATCGGCAATCACATCTTCACAGATCAACCCGCTATGAAATGCAGGGGTAAGAATGGTAATGTCGCGGACACCGAACAGTTTTTTATAATACTCCAGAAAAACCGGCTGAATCTGTTTTGGACAAATGAAAATCGCCGAATCCTCACTTGCGATGGAAAAAAGTTCGCGATCTCCAAGATTGGCATTTTCCTCTATTTCACCCTGCCGCTCCGACGTGCCGCTCATCGCTTGGATAAAGGGCCACACATCCTCAGACATGTTGAAGATATAGACAACTTTTTCGTGACGTTTAACAGGACCTAAGGGGTCTTCCGATGATTCCATGCATTGTTCGTATCTGCCGGGTATTGCAGTGGCTTACAAAGTCACAAATACCCTATGATCGAAACCGTACCGATAAAGAAAAGTGTACCGTTTTTTCCCGTGATGTAAAGGGGTCAATGTAAAAAAGTTACAACTTCGCCCGTTCGGAAATTTCCGCCTCCACAAGCTCTTTGGATCGTCCGTATTTTAACCGGGAAAGCTGGATAATTGCCTTGGCAACGGAGGGGTTCATAGCATTTTCAACTTTGCTCATATCTTTTGTTAAATCCAAGGAAAATGGTTTCACCGGTTCATTGTGGACAATCGTTTTTACGTACGCATTGAATTTATCGATATTGATCAGATCCGTTTCATTAAACACCGGCGTGTATTCATGCTGAAGATAATTTGCATCAGTTACCCCAACCCGGAAGGAAACAAGCGAGCCTACGTTACCAAATACGGCATTTTTCACTTCCTCTTCCATTTGTCCGATAAATTGGTTTGCCACAACAAGATTCAGACGGTACTTCCGTGCTTCAGAAAGAATCTGGGCAAAATCGGGTGTCGCAAAATTCTGGAATTCATCAACATACAGGTAAAAATCACGGCGTTCGTTTTCCGGAATTTCCTGCCTGCTCATTGCCGCAATAAGGATTCGGGGCACCAATATAAGACCTAAAAAGTTGCTGTTTTCCTCTCCGAGTTTTCCTTTTGCCAGATTCACCAAAAGGATTTTTCCTTCATCCATACATTTCCTGAAATCAAACGATGATTGGGATTGCCCGATGATGTTGCGCATGAGCTTATTCGTCACGAACCGCCCGAATTTCGATACGATATAATCCAAGACTTCCGATTTATGGAAATCCGATGTCTGGGCAATCTGATCCGTCCAGTAGCGACGAATAATAGGATCAGAAACCTTTGGAAGCAGCATCTGAACAAACGCGCTATCCGTAAGCACGCGAACCACTTCAACGAAGGTATTCCCGGGCTCACTCATAACCGTAAGCATTGCGTTTCTGATGGCATGCTCAAACCGTGGGCCGATAATTCCGGTTTTCATTGGATCGTACAATTTATACATAAGCCCGACGATGGATGTTACCACGTAATGCTTTTGTTCCTCCGTATATGCTTCCAACATGTTCAGTCCCATTGGACGCTCCGTATCGGATGGATCAAAATAAATCACATCCTCGGACCGATCAACCGGCATACGACTGATAATCCCATTGATCAGATCGCCGTGCGGATCGATCACGGCAACGCCCTTTCCGCTTCGGATATCCTGTAAGACTAATTCCTCGAGTAACTGCGATTTTCCCGTACCGGTTTTTCCAATCACGTACATATGGCGCCTACGATCATCCTCGCCAATATAAATCGGCCGCTCAACACCCCGATAACGGGACATCCCTAAAAATAATCCTTTTTCCGGAATCTGCATCGGAGCCGGAGCGCGTTTGGCATTCACCCAAAAAATATGCGGAGTTTCTACTGTTTTATTGGGCATGTGGAAAATTGTTGCAAGCTCATCGGTGTTAAGAACAGACCGTTGCCGGAGAAAGGGAAGATTAAAAACAGGAAAATACCGGTAGATAAAATCCGTCATAAAAATCCCCTTCAGAAGCGGCCATACTTTCCAAAAAGTATTTTCTTCCGATGCAAACTGCTCAAATGATGCAAGCATATTTTCAAGATGCATCTTGGCACTTTCTTTTGTTGTTGATGACACAACTATTCGCACCACCGTATGAAATCCCGGTTTTGAAATTTTCTTTTCAATTGCCTCCAGCGTTTTCGGGTCCGTCTGGAAATTTGCCTTTTCAGGATTTGCCTCATTCTTTTTTGTTTTTGAAATATAAGACCACCCCGTTCTTTTCCACCGTGATCCTGCAGGTTGGATAAGAATTTGCACTGCCGCAGCCTCCCCTTCCTGCATCTTTGCCAATACCGATGTTATAGAAGACAACCCATCAGTTGGTAAATCACGGAATGTCCGAATCGGGGCATAGTCTGCATACCGGAGCCGAAGGGCAGCACATGCAATTTTTCCGGTTTCATTAAATATCGTATATTCCTCTACCCGTTTAATATCCGCTCCCGGATATGCGCCATGAATTTGTTTTTCCACCAAATCAACCAATTTTCCCGGAACTGCACAATAGAAGCGGATATCTTCCCGTTTTCCCACTATTTCAAAAGAAATATGCTCCTGCGGTTTCAAAAATGCCCAAAAACTCGTGTTATACATTCCATATAACGCAGCAAACATCTGTTCCGCGGCATCAATTTTAATCTCATTATCCCGTGGCACTGCAATCTGCAGAAGGACATATTCAAGTGACCGCCGCTCCCTATCCCTGTACTTCCACAACACGAAAAGAACGTACAAAATTCCTAAAATTCCGGCTATAGCAAGCCCAACGACAAAAAAACTTATCGTAAATGTTTGGAGTGAATACAGTAAATCAAGCGATTGTTCAGGCATACGTATACATTATGACTTCATTGGCACGTTTCCCGATTTTTTCATCGGTAATCGGATCAATTTCATTTGACGGACACACCACTCCGCAAACCAACGGAAAGAATTTCCCACACCCTTGGAAAGCCCGTCCTTAATTTTTTCATCCGCCAATGGCAGCGTTACGCTTATGCCGTTTCCAACGGAAACGGATGATCCCGAGGGAACAACTCCCTGCTGAATCAATGGTTTTGGAATCTGAACCGATTGCGGATTTTGCACGACACCTGCACTCACAACTTCCTTTGGAAGATCCAGTTCAATACCGATATCGGCAATCGGAAGTGATGATTCCTTCGGTGCTGACGGCGAAATTGGACCAACCTCCTTGGAAATTGATCCTATCGGTTGGGGTGATTGCACTGCAGTAGTCAAACTGCTTTGTTTCGGATCGGGCAGTGTCATATTCCCATTCTAGCAGATATTTGGACAATTGATCCAAACACTTTCCGAAGCGATATCTTCGGTAAAAAGCGGAAAAGTAAAGATAACCCCGCCAGATACAAAAGATCCCCAATGAGCATGGAACGGAAAAAAGGAAGACCGGCCGCCATACAGGCAATATACCCGGACATATCTTTTGTATACGCCGTTACGGGAGACATCCAGACTGCCGTATTGGTCACGACATAAAATAGTACGGAAGAAGATAGTCCTGCCGCGCCAAGACCAAGAATACCTTTTCTCCCCACTGTTCTTCCCAAAATCACCGAAATTGCAAACGATCCATACACTGCCCACATGACGTCATGAAATCCAAAAACCCCATCCGTGATAAGCATTGCGGCAAACGTTACGATCAATCCATCTTTTACCGACAAACGAATTCCGGACATAATAGCAGCGGCTCCAATCGCTGTCGCATTGGGAACATGCGGAAGAATCCGAGAAAGAATACCTGCTACCAATAAAAGAATCATCTCCATACAGTGTGTTCCTTTACATTAATAGATCGCCTTTGTATACGCCCATTGGACCATATCACCGGTTTTTACCGTTTCTTTATCGGCTGCAACAGTCAAACTCTTGCCATTTACGGATACGATCCATGCCATATCCGGCCCTGTCTCCAAATCACCAATCTTTTGTACAAAAATTCCAAAATCATATTGCTTTGTCACAAGAGGAATTCCTTCTTTTTTGCTCACCTCAACAAGCGCCTCATAGGGAGTTTGCGCCATAACTCCCGAATATGTGGCTATGTCACCGTTTTTATCCAGCGTTACCGATACGATCGGTTTTTGTTGGGTTTCCTGTGTTGATAACTGTTTTGAAACCTGTGGAGCCTGTACATACTGCTGAAGGAAAAAACCGCTAATTCCAATACACATCACCAAAATAACTCCAAAAAATGACCATCGGGTTATCTGTCGTGTCTTCATATTTGCTTTTCTCCCAATAAAAAACCCCTCTACGTCTCCGAGGGGATATCCTATTCCGGTGTACTAATAAAAGCAATCCGAAATGATACGATCCTGCTCGGGATGTTTATGTATGGGCAAGTTCCTGGCTTATCTTTTATCACAAAGAAATACAGTTGCGGCACAGCACCCGATTTTCACGGGATTTCCTTATTCCATACCTTTCTACCTTCTATCGTAATATGTTTGGAAGAAAAATACCATACCGGTATTTAGTCAATACACATGACGCTTGCCCACCCATTTGCAACAAATCCCCAACAGCCAACCGTTATTGCCCAAGAAGAGCATGTTCCCGTCGCACGGAATGGTTTTGTACGAAGGCCTGAGGAAGGAACAGGAACGATACACGCTCCTTCACAAACTTTGGAACTTTCACATTGTTTGCCTGCATCTGTCGTGGGTATATTGCATGACGCAACTGGCGCAATACCGATTTTTTTCCATACACCCCCTTTTTCCTCACACGCCGCTTTTGTTTTTGGAATGGTAAATTTTACGTCCGTTGCATCCGAACGAATTGTGTCCAGTGTTTTTTTCGATGGCTTGTTTTGCCCATATCCGGCAAGTGCAAAACCCACAATACACACACAACTTACGATTACAAAAATACTTTTTTTTGACATGCTCCTCTATACCTTCCCCTCAATTTTTTTCGGATATAATTCCCCTTTTGTTTTTTCTATCCGATCACCCTTTTTAAAATCATCAAACATCTTGGCACTTAACCCGATTTTCCGTTCCTTCCCACCATCGAGTGCTACAACGAGATAATAAAAATGCTCGAATCTGTTATGCTCAACCCGTTTTGTATTATGGACTTTTTCAAGAACCGTTCCTGTCCAAGCATCCTTTTTTGCATTAAGAATAAGTTTTACGATAAGAAAGAAAAATCCAAAAACCAGAAGAAGCATCGGAATAAGAATAGCCAGAAGCGGTAAAAATATAACAAGTTTCATCGGCATAATTCCTCCTTCTTTCTATGATCTTTTTTATTTCTTTTTTGTAACGTTCTCATTAAAACCACAAGAATACCGCCTCCGCACAACACTCCCAGAAGCATGCCTATCCACAGGTTCCATCTGACCTGTTTCTTTACCGTAACTATCCCGTTTCCATCAACAAAGGCAGTTGACCCTTCAGGAATAGTTGAAATTTTTTCCAATGATGTGACTGAAATTGTTCCTTGCTCTGCCGTGACAGAGATATCCGTATCGTTTTTTTCTGCTGTATATCTGGTATGAAGATTTTTTACGACGATAAATGAATCGGATGACAGCCTTCCGAGCCAATATTCTAGAACACGCTTCGCCATCAGGGAAACATCCGTCAATTTGTTTTTCAAAATCACCATCGTTATGGGAGCGTCCGCATCAATACGTATATATCCTTCTATAAGCATCGGTTCACCAGCGGTGCTTTTGGAAAAAATCGTATCTTTCCCGATGGTGATTTTTCCCCAAGATGTCGAAAGCGTTATTTCCTTTGTTGCCTTATATGTGGCGCTTGGAAAAAGCGTATACCACGAAATCGCACTGTAAAGAGGAATAAATGTTTTACTGAGAGGATCATACGAAAGCATATCGGATGTAGTTTGCGCTGTGGTTTCTAAGGATGTCTCCGGCTTATACTGCGTTTTATAAGAACCGATTTGGAAATATGCTATGGTATTTCTGTTGGTCTGGGTAAAAAACATTCCGCGATCATTGGCTTCAACATACCGGACATCCTTATAGGGATACTCCGGAGTAACATCCTGTCCACTTTTGGTAAACACCCCTAACGTCAAATGCGTATTTGAACCTCCCCCATATGCGGCAATTGCATACTCCCCTCCTGGCGTAAGAGCTGCGCTGGTAAATGCGCTGTCGCGCTTTAGTTCTTTTTTCCATGATGAAGAACCAAACAACTCAAGCGTTTTATCAGTACGGAACAGGATAGTGCGTCCATCAAAATCCAAATCAATGACGCGCGATGCTGCAGATAATTTTCCGATTTCCGTGATATCCGTGTCCGCAAGCGTCTTGATGCAGTGGATTCCCTTGCAATCGGCAATCACCGTATGATTACGTGTGAATTTTATT
Source organism: uncultured Gammaproteobacteria bacterium (assembly GCA_964515515.1). Lineage (GTDB taxonomy): Bacteria > Patescibacteriota > Microgenomatia > UBA10105 > UBA927 > CAZERT01. The sequence continues at coordinate 25,065 of CAZERT010000001.1, read as the reverse complement.
GCTTCCGATCTGGCATATGACTGTGGACTTTCCCCTCCTTTCCCTTCCGTTTCATTACGGGAATAGATGTGAAGTGATTTATTCATAAGTTCATTAGGATACAGATAAAAACCGTCGGGAGATACTGCCATGTATGGAGACGAGCGCCTGCTAAGATTTGCGGATCCAAATTCTATACCATCCGCTCCAAAAACCTTCACTATCCTATCACGTTCCGTCTTTCCGAAAATCCCCGGATTTACCATGAATCCAACCGTTCCTCCGGAATAGGAAACATCAAGTCCAACCTGTTGCTGTCCTTTTGTGGACGGAACGGACACCTGTTTTTCGATGTGTCCATTTTTCGGATCTATAAACGTTAACGTTCCGGTATTGGGGGCATTCTTGCTGGTATAGACAACCAACAGATTTCCGTTTTTGGACCCCTCTATGTCATCAACCTTGCTTTCAACCGGAAGGGACAGTTCCCATAGTAACTTCGGTTTGTGTATGGAAAATCCCTCATCGGTTGGTCTTCCGGGTAGTTTTTTCAACACAATAGGGACAATCTGCTCCGGTGGCGTTAACACTGCCTGAAGATAAACGGACTCATATCCAGGTGCAGATGCGGTAATGGTAAAATTTCCGACTTCCGATTCTTCTATTATTTTTTCTCCAATCACGTCATAGGATGAGGTGTCAGATGGACCACTGATCATTACCGATCCAGTCACGGGATTTCCAAATGGATCACGGAGCTGGAGAATAAGACGCGTTGGTTGATCACGAAGAGTAAAATCCACTCCCGGATGATATAACCCAGTTGCATTGCACGATGATGCCTTATGTCTATCAACTGACAGTGATAGGGAAAGTGTTTTTGTTTGCGGCTGGGTATATGACGGGTGGGAAACGGAAACCACAATATCCCCAAGGGAAGAGATGCCCGAAATCGTATACAATCCCGAGTCCCGCGTTACCGTTTGTTGCCCCGTTGAGATGCGCACTGTTGCTCCTGCAACTCCCTTTCCCGCTTTATTGGTTACTCTACCACTTACCAATCCCGCGTAGTAGGGAACAAGCACATCATGTTCTACGGTAATTCCATCGTCATCCGATATCGACACCATAAATTTTTTGTAGCGGAAACACTCAGGATTCCCCTGGGACACATCAATCGTAAGTTCCTTCGTAAAAATACCGGTTTGCCCGCCTGCAATAGTCAAAGAATCGGTTTGGGAAATTCCCCCCTCCTGATCGGAGAAAAAATGCAGTGTTGCGGTTCCAGTTTCCTCACCGTCATTTTTTACCGTGATTTTTACCGTATACTCAGTAAGGGAACCTTCATGCCGGATAGTATCAACTGCCAGTATCTTAAATGTTGCCGGAGTCGGACGATCATCAATATCAAGAATATAGGTATTATCCGCTTCGTTTGATTCCGGAATCGTATTGCCGGGATCAACGGTAAACTTCAGTCTGTTTAACTCCCCGTTGACGGGATAAAACGGCACCTGAAATTCCCAGGCAGGCGGAATATAGACAAAATCCGCATCGCTTTTAAATCGGGAAAGGAAGGAGCTGAAATTACTTTCATCAATCAGAAAGTCCGTTACATAATCCCCGACCGTTTTCGGTGTAGCTTGGCGTGAACCAAAAAACAATAACTCCGGAATCGTCCCTTCGTGCATTTTTTGCCAGGAGGTAATTTTTCCATCCCTATTTGGGGTATGCCCCCATTCAAGCAGAACCGGAATATCCCATGCATACCCCAACCCATTATTTACCACACGCATGCGGACAGTATGCCGGGATTGATCGTAATACAGTCCGTGTAAAATATTGTAAAACGGATTCCCAACGCTAAGATTTGCCGCATAATATGTGGGGCTTGCTTTGCATGTTGTATCGCATTTTTGCAACTCCAGAGCAATACAATCTTCGATAAGCGGTTTGCAGACAAACCATGCCTTAAATACATATGAAACATCAACAATTTGGGTAAGCTTGCCCGTCATAAATCCATCACGGATACCCTTCACAAGTTTTTTGAGATTTGATACGGCATCTTTCGGGCTTATGGAACATACTTGTTGAAAGGTATCCCAACAATAATCCCCTTTCCACCCAAATTTATATGCCGCACACTCCGAATAACAGCGAAGCTGTTGATAGTCGGAGGGATTTGGGGATGGAGTTTGGGCAACAACGGAAGAATGAGGCAGAAAAAAATATGAAAGCAGGAGCGAAACAAATATGACAAGCAAGCGTTTCATATGTCCTGTGTTCCTTACGGACCGGATGCTATGGAATCGATTTTCCAGACACCATCTTCCACTGTAATCGTTATCCATTTTTCCGATTCCGGTTCCTGCCACCCAAAATATGGAATTGCGCTGGACGCGGATGAAGGATCAAGTGTCACTGAAACGATAACCTTATACTGCCGTTGCCCTTGTATCCAATTCTCTTTCTTCCAAGGAGTCATTGAAACAATTTTCACGGATTTGAGGGCATTCAGCTGCACTCCCCATGCCTGCCTATCTGAATCCGTAGTAATATTTTTGGAAGTCAGGAGCGTGATTGCATCGGAAATTTTTTTCTCCTGTATCAGTGAAAAAAATAACGAAATCACATCTTCTTCCATTGGTTTTGGAACGGCAGGCTGATCTGTTATTACGGACTTGGAATCCGATGGCACTGTGTTCTCCTGAAGAGATAGAGAACCTGATGGTATCTGCTTATTTTTTGAAGAATACAAGGAATATGTACCAAACGCCACGGCACATAAAAGAAAAAATCCTATCAGGAGTTTTGGAACTGCCATACCAAACGCTTTATCTGTATGGTACCAAATATTTACATTCTTTTCCATTTTTCGGCGCCCGTAAGGGTAGGCGCCGAAATATGTTTTATAAATATTTTTGCAGTTCATCAATAAACCGTGCTCCCGGTTTCCGTGCAAATAACACCTGCCGGCGTAAGTCCTCCACAAAAATTGGTCGATTATTTGCTTGTTCGATGAGTGTAAAAAGCGCAATCGACTGGGAAATACAAAACCGTGAAAAACGTTCTTTTTGATCATCCGGAATGCTTGCCCAATCGGGATTTCCAAATGGTGCAACATAAGGCGCCCCAACAACTTGTCCGTCCTGCATTTGTACACCACGACCAGCTAAATTCACTCCAGGCCAAAAATCACGTTCACATATCTCGTCAATAACGGATGGATATGTCCGTACCGCAAAAACCTTTGTTCCATTGTTTTCAATATTTTCTTTCCCTTGGGAAATTGCAATTCCCGCAATCATAACCGGTATGGTTATCCCAATTTTTTTCAATGCCTCGATAACACGAACTCCTCCGTTTCCTTCAAAGATAACGTCATCCACAAGACATGCTTGTTTCAAGTTCTCTTTTTGAAGCATACGCAATTGTGTTAAAAGATACGGTGCGTTTTCCCTTCGAAACAAACCCATTGATGTAAAATCACCATCTACCATCCGGGACATTGACAACTGATACGTCCCCCGTACGTATACAGGATCCATGCTGATTATGGGAAATCCCTGGCTTTCTATTGCCGAATTCATACCATTTATTAGCTCCTGCTCGCCGACAAATTCAACAGGCGAAAAAATACTTTGCATAAAACCAAGAAACGTAGACCGTAATTCGTTAATGGATTCCATGCTTGGTAATGTAAACGAGCGTTCACGAGCCCATTCACCTAACACGATCGGCAAATCACCGGATATAACATATGGCACTGTATTTTTCTCTTGTTCTTTTCCAATTCCACGTGACTCTCTTTCCATATACTCCTCACCCCCTTTCTCCTTCCCGTTTTCATCCCTTACAATTCCGGAAAGGGGGCGAACGTATTGCTCTACATCATGGCATTCCAACACATCCGGCCTCTTTTCGGAACCGGAGTGCTATGTGTTTGATTTATTCCACAACCATTATTTTGCATAGGTGCCCTTTCGCATTAATCGAAAGAAGTCGTTTAGGAACCGTTTTTTCGATATTGAAATTGCCACATCAACATTGTTTGACTGCTCTCCCCATATTCTCCTGTCTGCTACTGTCATACCTCGGGTATAGATTCCGCGTGTTTCAACACGCACATCCATGAGTTTCGTTTTGAATGCTGTTTTACACAAACAGTAATAGGCAGCCAGTACGTCATACATTAATGCGCCATCTGTTTTTTCATTTTCCTTAATACCCCGAATATATTGTTGCATCATCGATGAGACAACCCGATAACACGACGACGCTTTTAATGCATCAAAATCGGACATGCGAAGCGCAATCATATTGCATACGTCAAGCGGTATCATGACTTTTTTAACAGGAGCATCAAACACTATTGCTGCCGCTTCCGGATCCACGAAAACATTAAATTCCGCTACCCTGTTTTTATTTCCCGGAACCTCTATGGCTCCCGCCATCATCACAATCTGTTTTACCAATCTGGGCAGCTGTGGATCACGCAAGAATGCCCGTGCAATATTCGTTTGCGGTCCCAATGATAAAATTGTAATTTTCCCCGGGTTCTCCCGAATGAAACGGATAATTTGCTCTGGCGCATCCCTTGTGAGCGGTTCTTTTTTGGTAATCGTAACCCCCGCTAAGGCGTTTTCACCGTGAACCACCGCACGGATAAGTTTGCGCTTCAGCGGGCGATCCGCTCCGGAATAAATCGGAGCTGGATTTTGCGCAAAATCCAAGATAAAACGCGCGTTATTTGTAACATCGGATATTGCCCCGTTTCCGGCAACAGTTGTAACAGCGCGGATATCAATACGCGCAGATGCAGCAAGCAACCAGAGTGCCAAAGCATCATCGTGTCCCGGATCGGTATCAATAATCATTGGTATACGAGTTTGAATTTTCATATATTTCCTCCTTGTACTATTTCAATAAGTTGTTTTGGCCCTGATACACAAATACCATTCATACCAAGTGCCAGAGCTGGTGCAATATCGGTTTCAAATTGATCCCAAAGAGACAACATGGCACGTGGCTCATACATAGTTGCCAAAAAGGAAAATACCTCCTTCTTTGTTAAAAATGCTTCTGCCGTAATCACCTCGGTAAAAATGTCCCGAATCCCTAAATACATACAGACATTCTCTTGCCAAATTTTTGGCGCACTTGTCACCAAACGAAGGTCTATTCCCCGACTGACAATAGCTTCCAATGCGGTTTTCAATCCCTGTTCGGACTCAATAAGTCCGAAAGGATTAATGTTCCAGACAACGGAAAAATATTCTCCTCTGGTAATCCCATAGCGGGTGGCACATACCCGCGAAAGGCCGACTTCATCCTCAATCCCTCTTGTAAATATTTCCTGCGCTCCCTCTTCCGTTTTCTCCCTATCACGAATAAATTGATACGCATTTGAAAGCATTACGTTTTTGAGTTTTGAATCGCTAAATCGCACTGCCCCGCCCGTAAAACGATAGAGCGTTCCGTCCATGTCCAATACGACACACGATATGCCTTTTAAATTCGGATTTTCTTTTCTGCCTGTATAATTTTCTACATTCATATACACCTCTTTTTCATTTTTTTCCCACAAAAAAACCTCCTTGCGGAGGTTTCCGTGACGACGCTATTTGAATTTGGTTATCTAGTATCCCACGTAATTACCTCCGCATGCTTTCGGCGGCAATGATGGGAACACCAAATACCCATAGGTTTCATAGTAGGGGGTATTATATCATAGAACTCTATATAATCATCACATCACCAATAACATCTTAGTGTTTTGAATACACAACACACCTATGAAGTCCGATAAAAATCCACTCATTGATACACTCAGGGCTTTTTCCATCCTTGTTGTCCTGATCACCCACTCTCTTGTCCCATTTTTGGGTCCATCCCACATCAACATCCTCTGGAACTATCTTCATTTCTCCGTAGTCGCCTTCGTATTTTGCTCAGGATACGGAACGATTGCCAGTTATGCTCGGTACGCAAAAACAAACAAACCTGTAATTTGGTGGATGCTAAAACGATTTTCCAGACTCTACGCTCCGTTTGCCCTGTATATTGTTGGATATTGGTTGCTTACATACCTCTTTCCCCACATATTTACCGGTCAGGATTTCCGACCCACACTTCCATTTATCACCTCTTCCCTAACATTATTTGGAGGGACATCTATGGGATGGCTGCCTGTTCTTTTTTTGGAATTGACCCTATTAACACCCGTATATTTGTATGTTCTTCAAAATAAAAAACGAATGGTTGCGGCATTTTTTCTCCTCTTTTTTCTTTCGCTCCTGCAGGGAGTATTCCCTTTGCCCTCCACCTCATCACGATTTACGGCGTGGATATTCTGGAGCATCCCGTATCTTGCGGGTGGCGCAAGTGGGCATATCCAATTTTTAAAGCCAAAAACAAAACGGGCGCTTGCTTTTCTGGGAATAAGCTTTCTCGTGCTTCACGCAGTCTTGTATATGCTCCTTTCGTCCAACCGTTTACCTCTCACACTTACGTCACACAAATATCCTCCCGACCTGTTCTATTTTTCCTATGGATTTGGAGTTAATGCGTTCCTTATCATTCTTTTTTCTTCCACCCCGCTCCATCACCAATTAACGGCAATCATTCGTTTTCTGGCACGACATTCCTATTCGCTTCTTTTTGTCCACTGGATTGTCCTTGACGGCACACAATCACTTTTTCCCCACTTACCGGTACCCTTTGGCGTGCTATTTTCAATTCTTGTTGCCATAAGCATTACCTGGATATTTTCGCGTATTACAAAACAAAAAACCAACTAACCTATGCCTCGCTGTGAACTTGGAAAAGGAATTGGAGAGAAAGGAACAGTGAATGTTTTTGGGATAGCAAAAACCTGTAAACCACTGGAATGCCCATTTACACAGGGGAACGAAGTGTGTCACCGCTATAACGGCGATGGCGTGATCGTCTTTGCCCACGGCGTAACGCGGGAATCCGTTGATGAAGTGGAGAAGAATGCCCCCTGCATGAACCCATTATAAAAAAATATTACGGCAACAGGGATGCAACATATACAATCAACCCGCTTAACACAAAAGTAACCACCGATCCGGCCGTTATACACAATGCCCCAAGATAAGAAACCGGAATAATTTTTTTTCCGTATGTGTGCTTTCCATAAAACATCATTGCCGTAAAGCTTCCCGAAAAAACTATCCATCCGGCAAGAAGAGTCAATGCAAGCATTCGTCTTCCCATTTCACATGTTCCAAGAAACAAACCATCAGTGCATGGTTGAAACCACAGTAATTCATAGATGATCAACGCAATAATACTGTGGAGTATCCCGAAAAGGACGACAATGGCATTCCATGTATGTATGTTCTTCCGTATGGGCATATGTTTCATGATGTTTCTTTGAGATGTTTTCCTTTCCAGATGGTTTCCGCTTTCCCCTGTTTTACCGACATAATCCGGCCCAATACAAACAGATAGTCGGATAGACGGTTTAAAAATGAAAGAAGGATTTTCCCATGTGACCGTAGAGAGGTATTGTGCTGCCCGCTTGTGGCAAGATATGAAACCATCCTTCTTTCGGCTTTGCGCACTACAGTCCGGGCAATATGAATCTGGGAAACCTCCTGCGTTGGTCCGGGGAGAATAAAGTTTGTCAGTTCCGGCAAAACAGTTCCCATTCTGTCCATTGCCTGTTCAAGCATCTTCGTGTGGATTTCAAGCATTGATATATCTACCTTTGCCCCGGAAACCATGGAACCGATGGAAAAAAGATCCGATTGAAGATCGGACACAAAATCCTGATCCGCAAGTCCCATAAGACAAGAAACAACAAGCCCAAGATGGGCATTTGCCTCATCAAGCGTTCCGGCAAGTTCTATCGCGGCGTCCGACTTGCTCACCCGTTTTCCGCCAAATACGGCGGTCGTTCCATCATCTCCTGTTTTGGTATAAATGGGCATATCGTTATTGTTTTCCTTTTTTATAATACCTCTTTACCCATATATGTTTTATCCAGGAAAGCGTAAGCGTAGAAAAAAGAAATCCGAGCGTGGGAATAAGGGCATTTCTCCACGGATCCGCGACACCAATGGAGGTCATATATGTGCCAAGGAGTATATACGTGCCAAACGCAATAATTGCTTTTCTTATGCCGCTTGTTTCCCAAGCCTTATCCGCTTCCACACTCATGTTTCTTTTTTGGATTTTTTCAACGGCATCGGATAACTCATGGACATTCATCATACAAAGTATATCGTACACAATAAAAAAATATTAGGAAGATAGTTTTTTTGAATATGCCACGAAGTCGGTATGGAAATGATGATCGGGAAGATCACCGCACTTTTCATATCCTAAGGATTCATAAAATTTCGCTGCTCCCCAGGTTTTACCGGTTAAAAGATATGTTTTGTGCGCTCCCTGTGATTTTCCAAACTCCTGTGCAGCCTTCATCAGGGCTTTTCCGATGCCTGTGTGTCTTTTCTCTTTCCCGACAATAATATCCTCAATATAAAGCACTCCTGATTCATGTTTACCGCTAATCATCCCAACGACAATTCCGTTTTCCGTTGCTTTGAATACAAATTCCTTCAAATTCCATTCCACGGTCCTTCCGTAATGTTCCATATCCACGTCATGCCATTCGCGGATAGAAAATTCCTTCAACTCATCTTTATCAGCAGGAAGAACGTCTACAGCATCCATATATCTATAGGTTTATTGAATTTCCAATACAAAATATGCCATTGCTGCGGCAGTAAGCGTACAAAGCAACAAAATCATAGGATTAACACTCCGAGTATCCGCAGCTATAACATTTCTTACAGGACTCCTCAAACACAAGTGATCCTTCCCCACACTTCGGGCAGATATCCACCGTAACCATCCGGTGTTCACTTTCCGTTTTTTCGGCCGGAACGTGGGATTGGGCTGACGCTTCAATTTTCCGGAGCAATTCATGCACATCCTGCTCGCTTTGTTTTACCTCCTGCTCCCCACCTTCTGCCTGTTTGATGCTGTCAGGCTGGGTAACTGCCTGATCAAGGCGGTGTTTTGCAAAAAATCCAAAATGCCGATCAATCACCTTCGCCACTGCATCCGGCAAACTCCGGACCCTGTTTTCGCCAAATCCCAAACTTCGTGCACCGCCGATACCCACAAGTTCAGCAGCTATTCGCCGTGCCCGTTCCATCGCCGGAATGGGTGATGCCATGCGAAGCATAAGGGAAATAAGCCTTCCCATCGCTTCCGCCATTGCGGTTACGTCTGATCCGGCTTTACCGACATTAATAAACATTTCAATCGGTTGATTGCCGCCATTGGTATTAACCGTTACATACGCCTGACCCACCGGGGTTTCTACTCGATACGTCGAACCGTTTACCACCTGCGGTCGGGGTTTTACTTCCGGAGCCGCCTGCACAACAGCAACCGGTTTTTCCTCTTCCTTTTTCTTTTCCGCATCGGTCCGGGTCAATACTCCCTGCCGACTCCCTTCCCGCATATATGCAATTCCCTTACACCCCAGTTCATAGGCCATAGTGTAGAGCCGTTTCACGTCTTCAACCGTATGGGTTGAGGGAGCATTAACGGTTTTGGAAATGGAGGCATCGACATATTTTTGGATTGTTGCTTGCACATTGACGTGATCCTCAGGAGAGAGGTCGTTTGCAGACACAAACCAATGCGGACGGTCCGCTTTGGTTGGTTCACGGCCTTCCCGGGCTTTAAATTCCTCGTACCACTGTTCGTAGAGCGGATGGCGGATAATATGCTCGCCAAGCCGATCCCGGCGGATAAATTCAAATTCATAAATCGGCTCTATCCCGCTTGAGACACCTGATAAAAGTGATGTTGACCCTGTCGGTGCCTGTTGCAAGAGTAATGAATTTCGGATTCCGAATTTTTTAATCTTATTTTTCACCGAATCTGGAAGCTGTGAAACAAAGTAGCCTGCTAAATGCTTCTTCTTGTCGATTTTCGGGAATGTCCCCTTTTCCTTGGCAATATCGGCGGATGCATCGTATGCCGCATCACGGATTGTTTTATAGATTTTATCGATAATCGGAAGCGATTCGGGTGAACCGTACCGTACTTTCATTTTAATGAGCGCATCCCCAAGCCCCATTGTTCCAAGTCCGATGCGGCGTTCCCCTTCCAGTTGTCGTTTTTTGATTTCATCAAAAATATAGACATCCGCATCCACGACATTGTCCTGGAACCGAACGCCAATTTTTGCGATCTGTGCCAACCGGTCATAATCCATTTGACCGTCAGACGATACAAGTGCGGAAAGATTGATAGAACACAGATTGCACACGCCCCAGTATGGCAACCCTTCTTCTCCACAAGGGTTGACGCAGTTGACGAATTCAAAATAATAATTGTTAAACTGTTTGTTGTACCGCTCCATGAAAACAACACCGGGTTCCGCCGAGTTCCACGCGGCCTTGGCGATTAAATCCCACAGCTCCCGTGCTTTGATGGTCCGGACGACTTTTGGTTTCTTGCCAAGAGCGATCCAATTCGGAAGATAGCCATCCCACTTCGTATCATAATCGGGATCCGTCACATCGGGGAAGACCAAATCCCAATCGCGATCATGCTTTACCGCATCCATGAACGCATCCGATACACATACGGAAAGGTTGGCTCCGTTAATTTTCGTCAGGTCCTGTTTGACGGTAATAAACTCCTCAATGTCCGGATGCCAGTCCCAAAGCATAAGCATAAGGGCGCCTCTCCGGGTTCCGCCCTGTTGAATAATATCTTTTGTAGCAACGGAAAATAACTCAGCCCAGTTGATAGGGCCTGATGAAAATCCGTTGACTTTTTTTACCCGGGATCCGCGTGGACGAAGGCTAGAAAGATTAATGCCAACTCCACCACCTCGCGCCATAATTTCTACCATGTTGGAGAGCGTCTGAAGAATGCCACCCCGAGAATCCTTGGGGCTTGGGATCACAAAACAGTTATAGAATGTTACCTTATAGCCAGTTCCTGCTCCGGACAAAATCCGTCCACCAGGAACAAACACAAAATCCTGCATGGCGTTATAAAATTTTTCCTCCCATATACCGCGTTCGTTTTTTTTCTCCATGACGGCAACCGCATGCGCCACCCTTCTCCACATCTCTTCAGGCTTTGCTTCTATAGGCTTTCCCGTTTCATCTTTTAGGGCATAACGGTCAAGAAAAACGGTGTTTCGGATGCCGGTTAATTCCATACGCCTCCTTTATGGGCATTACAACAATTTCTGTACTTCCTTTTCGAGATCATCAATATCGACAAACCTGCGGAATACGCTTGCAAACCGGATATAGGCAATCTTATCCAGCTTCTTTAAGCGTTTTGCCACTAACTCGCCGATCTTTTTACTGGTGAACTCCGTATCTGCGGAGCCAATAAGCTCCCGCTCAACCTCATCGACAATTTGTGACACGTCATCGGGTTTAAGCGTCGTTTTTCCGCTTGCGCGAAAAATGCCCATTTTTAACTTCTCACGATCAAACGTTTCCCGTTTACCGTCTCGTTTAATGACAAAAAGAGGTACCGTTTCGATACGTTCATAGGTGGTAAACCGCTTTTCGCACTTCGGACACACTCGTCTCCGTCTAGTCACGGACAAATCATCATTGTCCCTGGTTTCCAGAACATCTGAGTCTTTATGATTGCAATATGGACATTTCATGCGTGAAACAAAAAACACTATCCCTTGTGCACGATGAGAGTTTATGACACTAAATAAAGGGGAGTCAACTGGTAAAGACTGTATCAAACATGGAACAACCCTGTCTTTCCATGACTATGGTGAAAAATGAGGAAAAAGTACGGGAATATAAGAATTTATTCAGTCCTGTATAGTTTTCCTGCAGTACTCCTGCATACAGCTGATCACGAATTGTTTTCGATTCTTCCTCCCAGATACCCGTTTTACCTGATGATGCTGGATCTAATTGTTGAAAATTGCTTTACAAACGATCCAAACCTATCAGCATCTTGTCCTGTTGCTCCATTTGCAAATCCGGTAATGACTTCAATGTGCTTATCCAAAGATGAACGGATTTTGGAAACCACATGTCCGGGAACCGGAGTTGTTTGTCCTTTTAGGATGTCTGAAAGCTTCATATAGTATTGTATGTCTTCCGCGATCATGAAAAGAACTGAATCTTTCTTTTTCCCTTCATCATACATAAGCGCCATAGATAACCGTTTATCCGCTTGTAAAAGATAGAATTCCGCCTTTTTTATCGGATCGGAAATCAACAGTTCCATGACTCTATCGCGGATTTGTTTCAGGAAAAAAAGAGGGTGATCAGGAAGCATTCCGGGATACGGCAGTGCATAATTGGACGGTGTAGGTAAAGGAGCTTGCTGGGACTCATACGCATCTTGCTCAATCATCATTGTTTCCGTCTGCACCATATCAGAAGCGCTCTGTGCAGAAACCGATATCGGATGGATAAGCGCTATCCCAAAAAGAATGAACACAAAATATAAAAATAACCGTTTCATAGTATTTCCTTTCACACAAACACGTACCTTATCCTATAAATGTACACTCTTCACTTCAAAGTATACCACAAGACAGGAGTTTCCAATGTTCTTCCAACCGCCTGGAACTTACGCTCATCACTTCGGATTCCGAAACTGCGATGGTATACCACAAACCGGAAGCTAGGCGTTTTGCAGGTTCGTACGAACGATTTAACATTTCCTGTTGTATCTGCGTCATCTGTTCTTTTTTCCACAGCGCAAACCGCTCTTCAAGACCAATAGGGCGGTATTTGGTCATCTTATCGGCAACATAGAGCATTGTTTCCTCTATTGTCTTTGGGGCAAGAACCGGATCCAAAATTGCATGAAGCGGATGGGATCGAATTAAAGGAATGAGTTCATCATATCCGTGATGTTTCATAATCCGAATACATGCATCGGGGTGCTCTTCCCCTTCTAATTTGGGAACGTTTTTATCGATATCATGGAGAAGCGTTGCTCCGTCCAAAAGCGCACAGTCAACATCGATGTGTTGTTTTCCCGCTGCTTCCTCCATGACCAGAACGACTTCCCAAACGGCACGGATATGTGTCCGTTTATCATCCGAAAGATGATATGTATCCCACAGGGAAAAACACTGCGTTGGAGTCGGTATCATGCACCATTTACTCCTTCGGTTGGCCATTGACAGAAAAATATCCAAGCGCCTGAAGCACAAGATCAAGTGTTTCCTTTGGACCGTGGGAATAGGTATTGATAATAAGATCGTAGTGACGCGGATCCCAAAAATCTTCTTTAGGGACAGTATACATATGGCTCCATTTCCCCAAATTTGCCTCTTCCCTCTCCCGTAGGTGTGTTTTTGCCTCTTCTACCGTTAAATTATCACGGTTTACCACACGGTCTACCCGAAGGGAATCATCACACATCAATAACACTTTCATGACATGTTTTAACCCCCGCATATTCCATCCCGCAATCCATGATTCAACCGCAACATGAGTATTGGGATCGGAAAGTTTTTTTCGAAGTGCCAGATCAATCTGATGATCAACATCTTCTCCATAATCCGTTGCTTTATGATGGGTTGGATCACCTACCTTATGTTTCCCGCTTTCAATAGCAAACTGTCTAGCCCAATCGCCACCGGAAAAAGTTTCCCAACCCATCACACTCACAATTGGTTGTAAATTCTTCAAAAGTGTGGACCGTCCGGCTCCAGGTCTACCGGAAATGGCAATCGATGAATATTTTAGATGAGTTGGGTATGTATTCTGTTCCATGGACGTATTATACGGCGGGTTTTTTGTATCGGCAATTGCCGACATTTTTTTAATGAAACCCGTTGACAAGCGCAGCCATATGCCCCATACTAAAGTATGGAAACACACTATCTTCCTATCACATGGGATACATATCACGATTTATCCCGAAAACTTGCAGCATCAATCCTCTCCCATACTCCCCATATTGACCGGATTGTTGCTATCTCCCGTGGAGGACTCACGCTTGGGCACCTTCTCTCCGATTTTTTACGGATCCCGATTGCTACATTTACCATCCAAAGCTATACGGATATCCAAAATCAGGGAGAAATAAAAATCGTTGAACCCCTTAAAACCAGAATACGGGGAAAAAGCGTGGTGATCGTCGATGACGTCTCCGATTCCGGAAAAACCCTCAAACGTGCAATTTCCTACGTGAAACGATTTGGGCCGTCGGAGATAACCACGGTTACGATGTTTTACAAACCACATTCCGTGTATCGCCCGGATTATTATGCGGAAGAAACTAAAAAATGGATTCTGTTTCCCTACGAACCAACGGAGATGATCATGGCAATTACCGCAAAAATGGAGGCGGATGGATCCTCAAAACGGGATATTCAGGAATTTCTGGGAAATCTTGGCTACACGGTTGAACAGATCCGGTTCGTACGCAAATACCACTTAACGCGCACCGGTTAACCGGGAAAATTAATGACTGTTGAACGGATACGTCCCATTGCTTCTAGACTGTAACGGATACCCTGGACTCCAAGCCCTGATTGTTTAATGCCCATAAACGGAAAATGGTCCGGACCCCGCTGAGGAGAGCCGTTTATTTGCACGGTTCCCGTGTGGATCGCTTTTGCCAGCGCCATCCCTCGGCCTTCGTCTTTGGTAAATATGGAAGCCTGCAAACCGTAGCGCGAATTGTTCATGATGGAAATAGCCTCCTGTGGGGAAGAAACCCCAATAAAGGATACAACCGGGCCAAATATTTCCGTCGCCACAACTCGCATTTCCGGCTTTACATGGGAGAGAAGCGTGGGGGTAACATACGCGCCGCTCACTTCCCCGCCACGGACAATCGTGGCACCACCCGCTACCGCTTCCGTGATTGCCCGTCCGATATCATCCGCAACCAAAGGATCAATAAGTGGTCCAACCAATTTTGTTGCCTCATCGTGGGGATCCCCCATTGCAACCATAGAATCCATGGTCTGTGAAACGGCAGGAATAAGTTTTCCAAGCACATCCTCTGAGGTTAAGACATATTTGATTCCTGTGCACCGCTGGCCAGAATAGGAGAATGCACCCTTGACAATCTCTTTTGCCGTTATTTCCATTTCTGCATCATCACACACAAGGACGGGATTATTTCCACCACATTCAAACAAAAGCGGAATCATGGATGCAGTTTTGGCAATATGTGCACCCGTTTCACTGCTTCCGGTAAAGGCAATCATGGAAATATCCTTGTGAGACACCAGATAATCACCGATCTGGGACCCCTTCCCCGTTACGCAAGCAATAATTCCCTCCGGAACACCCGCCTCCACAAACACCTTCGTCATGGCAAGACCCACAAGGGATCCCTGTGTTGGCGGTTTGCAGATCACGGCATTGCCCATTAAAAGCGCCGGGGCAATCTTTGAAACAGCCAGATTAATGGGATAATTAAATGGCGCAATGGATAACACAACCCCGTGTGCCACCCGTTCGATACATGCAAGACGGCCTTTGGGAAATCCCGGGAATGCATCGCTGTCACGGTATTCCCCAACCAGTCCGACCACCTCCTGCGTATAATACTCAATAAGATCTGCACTCCGAAGCACTTCGCTTTTTGCTTCCGCTTTGGTTTTTCCGATTTCATCAATAAGTAGGGACGTAAAAAATCCCTCATATGACCGAAGAAGCATTGCGCTTTTTTTGAGTATGTCAATCCGTTTGGATAACGGTGTTTCTTCCCATGATGGTTGTTTTTTCCGTTGGATTTCCAACACGCGGTCTATCTGTTCCCGGGTAACTGCCGGCGCATACCCCAAGATTTCCCGAGTCGCTGGGGTATAAATCTCAATGACTTCACCGTTTGCGGATTCATCCCATGAGGAACCTGAATAAAACTTGTACAGCGGTTTTGTTCCGTGATCAACAATTTCCGGTATAAAGGCAGAAGTATCCATAGTACCTTGTAGTATACGGTGTTTTCCGATGTGTCGCCAAGGGTTATCCTTTGATCATTTCATATGTCTTGCCGATACCGGCCCAATTGATGACATGGAAAAGATTATCAAGGTATTTCCCGCGCGCTGCCTTATATTTTAAGTAATATGCATGTTCCCATACGTCGATTCCAAGAAGCGGAGTAAACCCGAGTGAAAGCGGGCTGTCTTGATTTTGTGTATCCATTACCCGAAGCGTGCCATTATCTACCACTAACCATGCCCATCCGCTTCCAAACCTCCCGAGTGCAGTTTTGGTAAGCAAAGAAACAAGCGCATCAACGGATGAAAATGTGTTAACTATCCCATCTAATAGTTTCCCAGATGGATGTTGATCATGGATGTTGGAAAGGCTCTTCCAAAATACCATGTGATTTGCATGTCCTCCCCCAAAATTGATGACCTTTTGGCGTATTTCTTCAGGAATCAGGCTCGTGTTGGACAGCAATTCCTCTATCGAATGCTGTGCAAGTGATGGGTATGGCACAAGCGTATCATTAGTATTTTTTACGTATGCCCCATGATGCATATCGTGATGTACCCGCATCGTCTCTTCATCAATATACGGCTCAAGGGCATTGTATGAAAAAGGTAAATCCGGCAACATAAACATATTGATCCTCCTCTATATTTACTCTAGTATATAATACAATCCCATGGGAAGCAAAAGGAAAAAACCGGTATCCCGAAAGAAAAAACTGCCACAGCAAAGCCATGCGACTGGGCCACTCCTCCTGCCTGCTCCTGCATTATCCAAACAACACAAGGATCCCAAACGGCTTGTCCGGTATCTTTTTTTCCTTCTTCCGCTTTCCCTTCTTGGCGCAGTCTATGTTTTGATTTTTCATAACCTTCCGAATCCGAAAAACCTTGTATCACCAGATATTCCCGTGGCAACAAAAATTTTTGACAGGAACGGAACACTCCTGTTTGATATCTTTGCCGACCAAAACAGAACGGAAGTACCGCTTTCTGAAATCCCCCTTTCCCTGCGACAGGCAACGATTGCCATAGAGGACAAGGAATTCTACAAACACCAGGGTGTCAACCCAATCGGCGGAATTCTGCGTGCCATTGCCGCAACCGCAACAGGGAAGCGGCTCCAAGGTGGGTCAACAATTACCCAACAACTGGTAAAAACCGCACTCCTTTCCCCAGAACGGACCGTCACACGGAAAGTCCGCGAAATTATCCTTGCCTATTGGGTGGAGCTCATCTATCCAAAAGATAAAATTCTGGAACTCTATTTAAACCGCGTGCCCTACGGCGGTACGGCATGGGGGGTTGAATCCGCTGCGGAAAAATACTTTGGAAAACCGGTTCGTGAGCTGACACTTTTTGAATCAGCACTCCTTGCGGGTCTTCCCCAAGCTCCTTCCCTCTATTCACCATTTGGCACCAATCCCGATCTTGCCATAAAACGACAACACGAAGTCATTCGTAGAATGGCAGAGGATGGATATATTACTCAGTCCCAGGCGGAAAAAGCCAAACAGGAGCCACTCACATTCGCCAAACCGGCAAATATCAAAGCGCCACACTTTGTCATGTATATTAAGGATCAACTTGTGGAAAAATACGGACTTGCACAGGTTGAACGCGGAGGCCTTCGGGTGACGACAACCCTGGATCTTCCGCTTCAGGAATATGCCCAGGCAACAGTAGCTGCCGAGATTACCGATGTGATGTCCCTAAACATCACAAACGGTGCGGCACTTATCACCAAACCCGCAACAGGGGAAATCCTGGCAATGGTGGGATCAACGGATTATTTTGCAACACCCTCAGGAAGCTACAACGTTACGACAGCACTTCGTCAACCCGGATCCTCAATTAAACCAATCAACTATGCCATTGCGATCGAGCGACGGCTGATTACCCCAGCAACGATGTTTCTTGATGAGCCAACATGCTTTGGTGTTGCCGGTCAACCGCTCTACTGTCCGAAAAATTATGATTGGAATTTCCACGGGCCAGTACAGGTTCGATTTGCGCTTGGCAATTCCTATAATATTCCTGCCGTTAAAACCCTGTACCTTAATACTGTTAGCGGTATGGTTGCTTCCGCATCAGCATTTGGAATAGATACACTCAAAGACCCGTCGAAATACGGTCTTTCCCTAACCCTTGGCGGTGGAGAAGTTCGCATGACAGACATGGCAGAGGCTTTTTCAGTTTTTGCCAATGCAGGTATACGGCATGATTTAGTGGGAATACTCAAAGTGGTTGACCGGAACGGAAAAATCCTGGAACAATACCAAGACCGCAACTTGGGAAAAGATGTTCCCTCCCAACTGCTTATGCAGGGAACACGGGTTCTTTCAGCAGAAACAGCCTACCTTATTTCCCACATTCTTCTGGATAATAATGCCCGTCAAGCGGCATTCGGGGCACAATCATCACTCGTTATTCCGGGACATGCGGTATCGGTGAAAACCGGTACGACAGATGACTTGCGGGACAACTGGACGATCGGCTATACCCCCCAATATCTAGTGGCCGTCTGGGTCGGCAATAACAATAACACAAAAATGAACAGTCTCGTGTCGGGGGTGTCCGGAGCAGCCCCAATATGGAATACGCTTATGCGTCATATTCTGGACGGAAAACCGGATGTGTGGCCAAAACAACCGGAGGGAATTGTCGGAACTCAAATTTGCTCCACATCAGGACTCCTCCCTCCAAATCCAGAAGGTGGAGACCCCGGATGCCCAACCCGATTTGAATATTTTATAAAAGGCACCGTTCCCACGGGAAGGGAATCTCTCAAACGTATGGTAAAAATAGATAAAACAACAGGAGATCTCGCCCAAGCTGATCAGACAGAAAATATTGAAGACAAGGAACAAACCGTCTTATCCGATCCAATGAGCACCTATTGCCTTGACTGTCCTCACCCAACAAACAAACCAACGGTTATCTCGGTGCGCTAAAAAAGTTGTTTTGCCTCTTGTGGCGGGCCAAATGCCTATGATATAACCCCTTCTTAGTATGGTACCTTCACCCGGAAAATCACCGGTTGGTTCTTTGATGCGCTTTTTTTCTTTTTTGGCGCTCTTTTTCCTCTATTGTCTGACGCTTATCGGAGACGGTGTTCTTTTTCTTCTGAAGCTGCCTATCTCTGGTTTTTCCATTATCGGTCACATTGTTGTGGCCGTCATCTGTTTTCCTATTCCCGTCCTCAGGAAAGGATTAAAATACCTTCATTCTGTTTTCCGTTCATTACAAAAAAAATTCTTACCCGCAACGAACAAAAAACAACAGCCATATATATTCAAGATACCGCTCGTGGTAAACCCATTGCATATCTGGATGATGCGCAGAAAAAAACTCCAATCACACAAGCCACCCGTTTTTTCCCCACCACAACAACCAAAACGTCTCACAAAACAACAATCCTTTTCGTTGGAACAACACAAACAAACACACACATCCGCTCTCCATTTCCGATCATTTTTCTCCGGTGCTTTCTTTACCATTGTTGCGATTGTCATTCCCTATATTATCTATACTTCCCTTCGATCCCTTCCAAATCCGACGTTATTAACACGACGCGATCTTGAAGTGTCAACAAAAATCTATGATAGAAATGGCATACTGCTGTATGAAATCTATGCGGACCAAAACAGAACACCGATCCCCCTTTCCCAAATTCCCGATATCGTTAAAAAAGCAACCATTGCTATTGAAGATAGGGAATTTTATCGACACATGGGATTTTCACTGCGTGGTATTACGCGGGCACTGTGGGAAAACGTCAATCAAACCTCGTTTCAGGGAGGATCGACAATCACCCAACAACTTATTAAAACAGCTCTCTTATCTCCTGAGGTTACCGTTACAAGAAAAATTAAAGAGGTGATTCTGGCATTTTGGGCTGAACGATTGTATTCCAAAGACCAGATTTTGGAAATGTACGTAAACCAAGTTCCATACGGAGGAACAGCGTGGGGTATTGAAGCGGCAGCACAAACATATTTCGGAAAATCCATTAAACAGGTCACGCTAGCAGAAGCTGCGCTTCTAGCCGGTCTTCCTGTTGCTCCAACGGATTATTCACCATTTGGCACACATCCTGAACGTGCATTTGCACGACAGGCGGAAGTGCTTCGAAGAATGGTGGAAGACCGCTATATCACAAAAGAAGAAGCGGAAAAAGCACTCAAAGAAAAACTTGTATTTGCTCAACCACGGGTATCCATCCGAGCACCCCATTTTGTTATGTATATCCGCGATATGCTGGAAAAAGAATTCGGTCCACGGCTTGTTGATAAAGGCGGACTTCGTGTTGTAACATCACTTGATCTTCCGCTGCAGGAAAAAGTACAAGAGATCGTGTCACAAAATATCGACGAGCTTTCCGCGCTTCAAGTGGGTAATGGTGCAGCACTTGTAACCGATCCGAGAAACGGCCAAATTCTGGCGATGGTCGGGTCACGAGATTATTTTAATGCACAACGCGACGGGAATGTAAACGTAACGAATGCTCTTCGCCAACCCGGTTCTTCCATTAAGGTCGTTACCTATGCCTTGGCACTGGAAAGTGGTATGAGCGCCGCAACGATTCTTGATGATTCCCCCGTTGTGTATACACAAGCTGGGAGTCCACCATATGTTCCTGTCAATTACGACGGAAAATTTCACGGTCCGACCCCGCTTCGCTATGCACTGGCAAATTCCTACAATATTCCTGCAGTCAAGCTTATAGCAAAACTCGGGGTTCCGGCAATGATGACAACTGCCAAAAAAATGGGCATTACCTCTTGGACCGATCCGTCTCACTATGGACTATCACTGACGCTTGGAGGTGGCGAAGTTACCATGTTGGAAATGGCTGAGGTATTTGGAACGCTTGCAAACAATGGAGCCCATATCATGCTTGATCCAATTGTGGAGGTTTCTGATTATACGGGTAAGGTATACAGAAGTGGACCATCCATACATAGAAATCAAGCAATGACACCGGAAACCGCATGGATCATTGGACATATTCTTGCGGATAACCAAGCAAGAACTCCTGCATTTGGACCAAATTCAGAACTTGTCATCCCAGGAAAGACGGTTTCGGTTAAAACGGGAACAAGTAATGATAAACGGGATAATTGGACCATCGGATATACCCCATCATTTGTGACCACTGTATGGGTTGGCAATAACGATAATTCCCCAATGAATCCATTCCTTGCATCCGGTGTAACCGGAGCGGCACCGATCTGGCACGATATTATGGCAACCCTTCTGGAAAATAAAAAAGACGAAGTACCTCCTCGGCCCGAATCCATCGTTTCCATACCGTGTTATTTTAATAAACATGAATTTTTTGCCCCCGGCACCCTTCCACCTGGCGGAAAATGTGCCCCTATTCCAACCCAAACACCCTCCCCTACGCCAAAACCCCAATAAAAAAGCCGTCTTTTCAGACGGCTTTTTCCTTATACATTGTATTGTATTATTATGACGCTTTTGGCGGTCGTGCTTCATTGACAACCAATGGGCGTCCTTCGACTGCCTGACCATTGAACAGTTCAATGGCTTTTTTGCCTTCTTCGTCAGTTCCAAATTCTACAAATCCGAATCCGCGTGAACGGCCGGTGTATTTATCGGAAATGACCTTTGCCGAAATAACTGCTCCGGCTTGGGCAAAAAGTTCTCCCAGTTTCGCGCTATCCATCGCGTAGGGAAGGTTTCCAACAAAGAGATTCATAGATCTCCCCCTTTCAAAATTCCTCGGGAGCGAAATGCGCTCTCGAACGCACGAACTGTGGACACATGAAGGTTCCCAATCTGCAATTCGAAAACAGGACAAATTCACACCAAGGTCGGTTGTAAGTATACCATATTCACCCATCTGCTGCGATACTCATCAGGTATTCCCTTGTATCATCCCCTGTTTCCCGCTATGATAAACATCCATAATGGAAGGAGTTATTCTATGAAAATTACCCTACACAGTGAAAATTGTCTTTCCTGCGGATCATGCGCCGCAATTGCACCAACCGTTTTTTCCACAGAAAGTGGAGTCGTCACGCTAAAAAAAGATCCCTCTACCCTCACTGAAGAGGAAAAAGCGCTTGTTCGGCAAGCTGCCCAAATGTGTCCTTCTTCTGTTATTGAAATTACGGAAGAATAAGCCGCTATGGACATCCCATCTGCCATTCTTCTTGGCATTATTGAGGGAATTACGGAATTTTTGCCGATTTCTTCGACAGGTCACCTTATTCTTGCCCAATCGATTCTCCACATTGATCAAACGGAGTTTACGAAAACGTTTGACATGGTGATTCAGCTCGGAGCCATTCTTGCTGTTTTTGGACTTTATGCAAAAAAACTCATGACCCAAAAAAACCTCTGGTTTCCGCTTGTGTTGGCATTTCTTCCGACAGGAATCTTCGGTGTTCTTCTATATAAACCGGTCAAGCAATTTTTATTGGGAAATGACGCTATTGTTGCTATTTCCCTTTTTCTTGGGGGAGTTGTAATCATCGCTATCGAACGGTTCCATACACCTCGCCAACAGGATCCTTCCCGGACACCGACAAGCCGGCAGGCCATAACCGTCGGAACCGCCCAAATTCTTTCGTTTATTCCCGGAATTTCCCGTTCTGCTGCTACAATTGCCGGAGGTATGCTATCGGGATTATCACGGGTTAATGCCGTTGAATTTTCATTCCTGTTATCGGTCCCGACGATGACCGCAGCTGTCGGGTATGATCTCTTAAAAACATCATTTTCCCTCACAACAGATGAAACCGGCTTAATTGCCGTTGGATTTGTATGTGCATGCATCAGTGCCATTGTTACCATGAAATCATTATTGGCATTCGTAAAAACCCATTCGTTTGTCCTGTTTGGTTGGTATAGGATTGCTGTTGCCATTCTTTATGGTGTATTCATGCTCCGCTAATACTACGAAAGCGTAAGCGTGTGGCCGAAGCGCTTTAACCATGTTCTATGCGTACGGTAGGAATTATCGTATTTCCCGACGGTATCCCAAAATGCATGGGAATGATCAGGGTGAATTCTATGACACACCTCATGAATCACGACATAATCAACAATCCCCTCGTCGGCAAGCAGCAACCGCCAACAATAACTGATCCTACCTGAACTGCTGCATGACCCCCACCTGCTCGTGGTGTCCCGGATGGAAACAGCACTGTAGGATGCCCCGATTTTTTTTGCGAAAAAAACGGTTTTTTGCCTGAGTACCTTTTTTGCCGCTTTCCGGTACCAAAGTTCTAAATATTTTTGGATATGTGGAAACTCAGATTGTGGAATATATAGCATATCCCCAATGCGAAGTATTGTGTGTGATGATGTGCGGCAAATCCGAAGCGGTTTTCCCAAAAAAGGAACCGTTTCCCCCTCCGCAAGCCGACGTAGCGGAGTATTGGCGATACGTCCCTTTGCAGTCTGAATCCACTCCTGTTTGGAAGTAACAAACCGTTCAATCACAAAAATCGGAACAAGAAATGGCGCACGGACCTGGACATTTCCTGTCGGTGTTATGTAAATGGCGATTGTACTTCTTCGTGAACGGATAATTGAATATTCTCCCGACGAAACACTCATGCCGGTATTGTAACCCAAATTTTCCACCCCAATCCATGTCTCAACATGCTTTACCTTTTGTTCGTGATACAATACCCCCCAATGAAAACTCCGTATTTTTCCATAGTCATTCCGACACTTAACGAGCAGGAATATCTTCCCGATCTTCTGGATGATTTGTCCAAGCAATCATTTTCCAACTTTGAAGTTATTGTCTGTGATGGATATTCCCAAGATCAAACAAAACTCAGGGCATTGGCATTTTCCAAAAAATTCAAAATCCGCGTTATCCAAAGCAGAATCCGTAATGTGGCGCTCCAGCGCAATAAGGGAGCATTAGCCGCAACCGGCGAGTGGATCATCTTTAATGACGCGGACAATAGATTACCAAAAAATTTCCTGGCGGATACCGCCAAAATGATTGCGAAAAAATCCTCCGAAGTGTTTACCTGCTGGACCGTATGCCATTCAGAGGACCCCCTTGCACACGTCATTATCGCATACCTGAACATGTCCTCCGATGTCACACGGATTTTGGGATCCGGTGCCGCACTTGGAGCACTTATCGGCATCAGAAGGCAAATATTTTTGGCATCTCCGGGATTTAACCCACATGTTGGTTTTGCGGAAGATACGGATTTTATAAGGTGGCTTACCAAAAACGGATATCACTTTGATGTCTTCCACAAACCGACGTATCTCTATTCCCTCCGGCGGGTAAAAAAAATGGGCGCCATGCGGTTTATTACGGAAACGTCAAAGCTGTTCGATAAATATGTGACCAACCGTCCTGTAAACCAGGCGAAAGAATACCCGATGGGTGGACATATGTTTCCAAAACGTGTGACAAAATCAAAAAAACGAAGAGGCAATTAATCTTCCTTTTCTTCAACCGTCGTTTCAAAGTGTTCAACTAATTCCGCGCCAACATACGTGACAACAGCAGTACATATGGCGATGCCATAGGGGAGAAAAGAAAATATGGATATTTGAACAATCCGCGATACAAACGGCACAAACCAAAATACCGCGGAAAGAAATACAACACCTGCAAGTAACCACAAAAATGCCCGGTTATGTAAAAATGCAAACCGGTTCCGCGCCTGCCCCCAAGACAAATTGGATGCAATCAAAGCAACATTTGATCCAATGAGGGAAAAAAATGTAACACCCTGCAGTGCAAATTGCGTCATGCCCAGATGTGTTGCATACAGATACGCACCGGAAACAGACACAAACGCAACTCCGCCTTGCAATAGCCTCAATATGAGGTTTTTTCTGTCAAACAACGGCTGGCGAACAGGCCTGGGCTTGCGCTTCATACAGTCACCCTCTTCCTCCTCCGATTCAAAAACAACCGTACACGCAGGATCGATCAGCAACTCCAAAAATGCAATATGGACTGGAAGTAAAACGCTTGGATTTCCAAGAAGAAGCGGCAATAATGCCATTCCGGCAATAGGAACATGAATGGCAATAATATATGATGTAGCTTTTTTAATATTGTCATAAATCATCCGCCCCATACGGACAGCCGCAACAAGGGA